>JBBQNZ010000001.1:0-108718 GCA_038330415.1 Actinomycetales bacterium
GAGCGCGGTCGCGAACAGCAGCCGGATGACGACCGACCCGCCGGCCCCGATGACCGGCACCAGGGTCGCCGCCAGCGCGCCGCCGAACTGCACCGAGACGATGCCCGCCAGCACCAGGACCGGTGCGGGTACCCGGTCTGCAGCGGTCGTCACCGCGTCAGGCTAGCCACTGGGCAACCACCGGCGTGCGCCGGTGGTCCGGGCGAGAGCAGTTCGGCCCGCCACGCCACACCATCAGGAGAGCTGCCCGAGGTGTGGTGGCGGTCAGCCCGTCGTCGGTGGGCTGGACACCACGAGCCGACCGCTGGTGGAGTCCAGCGTCGCGTAGGTCACGGTCAGGTCGTGCGAGTTCGAGCCGGTGTAGAGCCCGGTGACGGTACCCGGCATCCGCACCCCGGACTTGAAGACGAACGTGCCGGTCAGGGCGTATGGCACGGCGATCGTCGACAACGTCGTCGACACGATGGCCGACGCCACCGAGCCCGCCGGGACGTTGAGGGGAGCCGACCAAGACCAGGTCTTGTTCTTGGTCTCCGACCCGCTCCAGGTGTAGGTGTTGTTGGCCTCCACCGAGACATCGACCTTGCCCTCGGCGACCAGTGGAACGCCGCAGGCGAACGACGTCGAGACGCCGACGGTGATGCCGAGCGAGTCCGACCAGCTCGACGTCTGCTCGACCGACTCCGAGCCCTCGATCGTGCTGGTCTGATCGGTCTGGGTCGAGTTGCGCACGGTCTGGCGGTAGAGCTCGGCGGGTCCGGACTTCAGGATCTGGGCCGCGGCGACGTCGTACTCGATGTTCCTGATCGTGAAGTCGGCCACGGGGTCGGTCTGCATCGAGCACCAGGCGCCACCGTGGTTGTCACTGGGGCCGGTCCCGCGATAGACGCAGAAGTTGCCGTCGTCCTGGATGATCGCGAAGTATTCGCCCTCGCCCGGGTGCTGCATCGAGCACCACACCCCGCCGTGGTTGTCCGACGGGCTCGTGCCGTGGTAGACGCAGAAGTTGCCGTCGCTCTGTTGCACGGCGAAGTAGGCGCCGGGGCCCGGGTGCTGCATCGAGCACCACACCCCGCCGTGGTTGTCCGACGGGCTCGACCCGTGGTAGACGCAGAAGTTGCCATCACTTTGCTGGACGGCGAAGAAGATCCCGTTTGGAGAGACCAGGAAGTCGTCGACCCCGAGGAATTCTCCGACCCTCAGGTACCTGCGTGGCGTGGTGGGCATGGTGCTGCCTTTCATCTGTTGGTGTGGTGGTTGGTCGCGGCCGGCGCGGACCCACCGCGTGCCTCAGCTGGAGAAGGAGATGGGCATCGGCCCGCAGAGGATGTAGCTGTGCACGGTGCGGCTGGTGGCGTCGTTGTTCCACGCCGAGACGTGCCAGTGCCTGAGGTCCGCGCCCGGGGCATCTTCGAAGATGGCGGTGCCCTCGTCCCCACCCTCGATCCACGCGCCGCCGCCATAGACGTACTCGCCGGTTGCGCACGGGAGGGTCACGCTGACGGTCGACAGGCCAGCCACGGTGTTCGTGGCGGTGAACCAGTTGAGAAGGGAGAGGCCGGACGGACCCTGGGCCCCGGTGGCGCCCGTGTCTCCCTTCGGCCCGGTCGCGCCCGCAGCGCCCGGGTCGCCCTGGGGGCCCTGCGGCCCGGTCGCGCCCGCAGCGCCGGGGTCGCCCTGGGGGCCCTGGGGCCCGATCGCGCCGGCGGTCCCGGTGTCGCCTGCGGCCCCGCTGTCGCCCTTGGGGCCTTGGGGCCCGGTGGCGCCTGCGGCCCCCGCATCGCCCTTGGGGCCCTGCGGCCCGGTCGGACCGGTGTGATTCCAGCTCACCACGGTATCGGCCTGATGACACCGGGGCACGGTGCTCGAGTCGAGGCGAACGGCATACAGTGCGCCAACGGTCCGGCTCAGGCAGCCTTGGTACACACCGGTGGACGAGGTTGGGTTCGCCAGCGCGGGCGCTGAACCGCTGCTGGCGAGCAGCAGGGCGAACGCGCCGGCGACGACAGCCCGACCCGGTGGATGCAACGTGTTCATGACGCTCCTCGTGGTGATGTGTTCGTGGTTCCGCGGTCCGGCGGCCAGGTCGTTGCGACCGTTGATCGCTCCTCCGCCAGCAGCAAGCATCCAAGGCCTCTGGCGCCTGGCGCATCGGACCAGTGACCCGACCGCGCCGAGACGTCCGTCGGCCGCCGGCGGCCAGGTCGCCGAGCTTCGGCGGGACCGCCGTCGCGGGGACTAAGTCATCTGTCTCGTCCTCGTCCCTGATCGGCTCTGGGCGGCATATGATCCGGCCGTGTCCGATGTGCCAGGCCCCACCGGCGAGGAAGCCGGAGCCGACGAGCCCATCCGCGTGTTCATCGTCGATGACCACGGGATCGTGCGTCGCGGCGTGCGCTCGTACCTCGCGATCTATGACGACATCGAGGTGGTCGGCGAGGCTGCCAACGGTCGCCAGGCCCTGGACCGCTTGCGGGCAATGGCCCTCGAGGGCGCGCTACCCGACGTCGTGCTGATGGATCTGGCCATGGAGCCGGTCGACGGCGTCGAGGCGACCGTGGAGGTGCGCGCGACGATGCCCGAGGTCGAGGTGGTCGCGGTGACATCCATGATCGACCAGTCCCGAGTCCAGGCCGCGCTCGAGGCCGGCGCCTCCGGCTACCTCGTCAAGGACGCCGCTCCCGAGGAGCTGGCCCTGGCGATCCGCGCCGCCCACAGGGGCGAGGTGCACCTCGACGCCGCGATCGCCGGCAGGCTGCTGGCCTCGTTGCGGCCATCGGCCGGCTCGAGCGAGAGCCCCTTCGCCGAGCTGACCGAGCGCGAGCTCGAGATCTTGCAGCTGATCGCCGCCGGCCGGGCCAACAAGGAGATCGCGCGCCTTCTCGTCATCAGCGAACGGACCGCGCGCACCCACGTCAGCCACATCCTGCGCAAGCTGGGGCTCAGCTCACGGACGCAGGCGGCGCTGCTCGCGGTCAAAGAGGGGCTCGGTCCGCCGGGTCATTGACCAGGGCGGGCACGCGCACGAGCACCGAGGTGCCCTCTCCCGGCCTGCTGCGGATCGTGGCGCGCCCCCCCACCTCGGCCGCTCGGCTCCGCAGCAGGTCCAGGCCCAGGTGGCCGGAGTACTCGCGGTCGGGATCGAACCCCACCCCCTCGTCCCGCACCTCCAGGATCACTTGGCCCGGACCCTCGGTGACGGTGACCGACACGCTGTCGCTGGCCGAGTGCTTGACGGCGTTCGTGACGGCCTCCTGACCGATCCGAAACAGCAGCTCCTCGACCGGAACGTCGAGAGGCAGGCGCTCCGGGGGCCCGGCCACGTCGATGCGGACGTCGTGACGCAACGACTGTGCGGTGCAGTGCGCGGCCAGGGCAGCCACCAGGCCCTGCTCGGCCACGGCACTTCCCCGCAGCTCGAAGATGGAGGCCCGCATCTCGAGCAGCGCACCCTGAGCCAGGTCGGCCACCTCGTGGACCGCGGCCGAGAGCCGGCCACTGACGGTGGCGCCATCATGGGCGATCTCGTGCTGGGCGATGCCGGCATGCAGACCCAACGAGTACAGGGTCTGCGACACAGAGTCATGCAGGTCTCGCGCGATCCGTTGGCGCTCCTCAGCCGCCCGCTCGCTCTCCCGTTGCCGCGACTCGGCGAGCGCCATTGCGGCGCGCTGCCGGTCGCTGATCGCGGCTCCGAGAGCCAGCGCGGTCAGGGTGGCGACCAGCATGTAGAGCTGGGTCGTGAGCACCTCGTCATCGATCGACCGCGTGACGAAGGGGCCGATGTTGCGTGAGGTCACGGCGATCGCAATGGCGAACGCCAGCAGGAGCGCCACGGTCGCGCCGCGCTGGCCGAGCCGCACCGCGGCCACGACCAGGGCCGGGAAGACGATGTAGGTGATCGGATGCGCTGACCCGAAGCCGGCCACGCTCAGCGCGACGACGGCGGCCATGATGAGCAGGGCCTCGAGCGCGGCGCGCGGCGAGGGCCGACCGGGCCAAGGCGGCCTCCACACGAGGATGAGCGGGACCACGAGCATCGCCCCGGCACCATCGGCCAGGAGCCACGTGCGGAAGAACGTCGCCGACTGCCCGGCAGCGACGTAGCCGGCCTGCCACGACGAGAGCGTGCCGAGCGCGGCCGAGACGGGCACGGCGACGGCGAACACCAGCAGCAGCCGGCCGATGTCCGAAGGACGCTCCAGGCGGCAGTCGCGCCCCAGCCAGATGCGCAGGAGGTAGGCGGCCAGGACGAACTCGACGGTGTTCCCGAGGGTCTGGAACGCGACGGTGGGGTCGTGCAGGAGCAGGGTCACCTGGAACGGTGACACCCCGGTGCCGAGAAGCAGGTCGGCGACGGCTGCACCGATCGCCCACCGCAGGTCGCCGAGACAGAGGACGGCCGCAGCGAACCCGGCGGGCAAACAGGCCACCTGCACCCCGCCGGGAAAGGACAGGCTGCCGCCGACCTCGGCCAGTGCCCAGTAGGCGACGCCGAGGCCGATGACCCCCACCGCGAGCCTGGTGCGTGCCATCGAGCCGGGAGTCACCTGTGCCAGCCAGGGGAGGCGGGAGCGCCCACGCGGTCCATCTCCGCATCGTAGTGACCGGCGGTGCACCGACAGGCGGCTCAGGATCGGTGCCGGTCAGGACGGCGAGCCGTCCTCTCCGGCCATGGAACGGCTCGGACGTCGCGGCGAGCACCGGTCCAGTGCGGGACGGGGCATCGAGCTCGGTGTTCACACAACAGGACCTGCCGACGGCCGCTGGTCAGGGCACCCCGACAGCGGCCACCCTCCGCGATGGTGCCAGATGTCCCCGCGCCCGCGTGCGGCGCCCATGAGGCGCCGTGAGCCATGTTGGCGTGGCCGTTGGGTGAGGGTCTACCAGCCGCGGTCGCGCCACTCCAGCAGGTGCGGGCGCTCGGCCCCGATCGTGGAGTCTCCGCCGTGGCCGGGGTAGAACCAGGTGTCGTCGTCGTACCGGTCGAAGACCCGCTCGACGACGTCGGCGTAGAGCGAGTCGAAGCTCTGGCCGGGGTTCTTGGTGTTGCCCACGCCGCCCGGAAAGCCAGGAGGCGACGGACGCGCCCTGCTTGCGGCAAAGGCGGATGGATCGACAGCGTCAACTTAGGGTTGACCCGCGTCCTCCTGTCAGCCTAGGGTTGACGCGTGCGGGTGACGGACTCAGCGTTCAAGCACGGCATCGCCGAGGCTGACATCCTGCATGCCTACGCCAACGCAGTGCGACTGGTGGAGGTCGAGCAGTACGGCGAGGACCGACTCATCGTCATCGGTCCCGACCGGGCAGGCAACTGGTTGGAGCTCGTGGCCGTGCCCGCCCACGAGGCCGACCGGATCATCCACGCCGATCGGCTCCGACCGAAGTTCTACGAATTCCTCAAGTGAGGTGATCTGACATGGCAACCACGAACATCAACGAGATCGAGAAGATGCTCGACAACCTCGATCCCTCGACGGCCAGCGCCCGCGATGCGGTGCACTTCCGTCGGATCATCGCGGCCCAAGACGGTGTTACTCGCGCCGATCGCGAGCTTCACGACGCGGTCCGCGCCGCCCGCGAGGCCGGGGACTCCTGGCTGAGCATTGGAATGGCCCTGGGTGTCACGAAGCAGGCAGCCCAAAAGCGGTTCGGACGCTGACCGGCAACAAAAGCCAATGCCCGGTGGCGCCGACTGCCGTCCGGCCCCGCCAGTTGTCACAGCACTACCCAACGCAGGACCGGACGTGCGCCGACGGACGGACAATCGACAGTCTTGGCCGCCGACTCACGCTCAGCCGGCTGCCATCGAGGTGCGTTTGCCCGTCCGTAGGAGCACCGCGGATGCCACTCGGGCCTCGTTGAAGCAGGGCGGAGAAGTCGAGGGGTCGAGACACGCCCGGGATCGCGATTCTCACGGGCAGTCTCGACCGCTCGACTGGCGGCACCACCCATCCGACATTCGGCATAGCGGATGATCTCCGCGTTCTCACCAGCCCCGCTCGCGCCACTCCGCCAGGTGGGGCCGCTCGGCTCCCAGCGTCGAGTCGCCGCCGTGGCCGGGGTAGAACCAGGTGTCGTCGTCGTACCGGTCGAAGACCCGCTCGACGACGTCGGCGTAGAGCGAGTCGAAGCTCTGGCCGGGGTTCTTGGTGTTGCCCACGCCACCCGGGAAGAGCGAGTCGCCCGTGAAGAGATGAGTGACGCCGTCGGGGTCGGCCCACGACAGGGCCACCGAGCCGGGGGTGTGCCCGCGCAGGTGGATGACGTCGAGCTCGAGCTCGCCGACCGTCACCACGTCACCGTGTGTCAGCCGCACGTCGGGCGCCACCGGTAGGGCGTCGGCGTCGTCGGCACCGGCATACGTCGTGGCGCCGGTGGCGCGGGCGACGTCCTCGAGCGCCCGCACGTGGTCCCAGTGCTGGTGGGTGGTGACCAGGTGGTCGAGCCGGCCGGTGCCCTCGCGCACGAGCAGCTGGCAGCGGTGCGGGTCGTCGGCGGCATCGATGAGCAGCTGCTCGCCGGTGGCCGTGCAGGTGATCAGGTAGACGTTGTTGTGCATCTCGCTGACCGACATCTTGCGGATGGTCGCGCGGTCGAGGGTGCGGAGGTCCGTCGGTCCGCCGGGGGTCACCTGCCCGGTGTAGCTCATCGTCACAGTCCTTCGGGGAGTCGGGGGAGGGGGTCACCGGTCAGACCGTTCGTGAGGCCGCGTCCGAGCCAGCCCAGCAGGTCGCCCCGCTCGCCGACGACGGATGCCGTGCCGGCCCCGACCGTCCACTCGTCGCCGTCGGGGGTGCGCAGGGTGAGGTCGAGCGGTGGGTCGGCGGCGCGCAGCCGGCGCACCTCCTCGTCGAGAAGCAACCGCTGCAGCTCGGGCTCGAGGTCACCGAAGCCGAAGCCACCCAGCAGGTCGACGTGGTGGAAGACCAGCTCGCGCAGCCGCATGAACGGGATGTTCTTGGCCTTGACGACGAACAGCCCCGGCGTGCGCTCCAGGCGCACCTCGGTCTGCTCGGGCGTGAGCCGCGGCAGCTCGACGGCCAGGGCCTGCGCCGTGCGATCCACGTCGTCGACCTGCTCGGTGGCGGGCCGGCCGGCACCGGCCTCGATGTCGGCATCGCGTGCCTGCGGGCTGGCGTACATCGTCTCGCCGGTGCCGTCGACGGCCGAGCGCACCAGGGCGCCCAGGCCGTCGGCGTTGCGGGCCAGGTGGGTCAGGACGTGGCCACGGGTCCAGCCCTCGCACAGCGAGGGGGCGTGGACGTCATCGAGCGATCTCGCGGTGCTCAGGAGGGCGGCGGTCTGCTCGCCGACGGCGTCGAGGATGCCGGGGGAGGTCGGTTCCATGCCCAGACGCTACCGGGGCGTCCATGGATGAGGGCGTTGTCGGTGGCCCCACCTAGCATTGCGGGCGTGAGTCATGACCACCTCGTCGTCCGTGGTGCCCGAGAGCACAACCTCAAGGACATCAGCATCGAACTGCCCCGCGACAGCCTCGTCGTGTTCACCGGCCTGTCCGGGTCGGGGAAGTCCAGCCTGGCCTTCGACACCATCTTCGCCGAGGGCCAGCGCCGTTACGTCGAGTCGCTGTCGGCCTACGCCCGGCAGTTCCTCGGGCAGATGGACAAGCCCGACGTCGACTTCATCGAGGGCCTGTCGCCGGCGGTCTCGATCGACCAGAAGTCGACCAACCGCAACCCGCGGTCCACCGTCGGCACCATCACCGAGGTCTACGACTACCTCCGCCTGCTCTTCGCCCGGGCCGGCCGCCCGCACTGCCCGGTGTGCGGCGAGCCGATCACCCGGCAGAGCCCCCAGCAGATCGTCGACCGGCTGCTCGAGCTGCCCGAGCGCACCCGCTTCCAGGTGCTCGCCCCCGTGGTGCGCGCCCGCAAGGGCGAGTACGTCGACCTGTTCGCCGAGCTGCAGTCCAAGGGTTTCGCCCGCGCCCGCGTCGACGGCCAGGTCGTGGCGCTCACCGAGCCGCCGAAGCTCGAAAAGCAGGTCAAGCACACCATCGACGTCGTCGTCGACCGGCTCGTCGCCAAGGGGCCCGACGACCCGTCGTCCAAGCGGCGGCTCACCGACTCGGTCGAGACCGCGCTGGGCCTGGCCGGCGGCGTGCTCGTCGTCGAGTTCGTCGACCTCGTCGAGGGCCACCCCGAGCGCGAGCGCCGCTTCTCCGAGAAGATGGCCTGCCCCAACGACCACCCGCTGTCGATGGACGAGGTCGAGCCCCGCTCGTTCTCGTTCAACAGCCCGTTCGGCGCCTGCCCCGAGTGCACCGGCATCGGCACCGAGCTCGAGGTCGACCCCGACCTCATCGTCCCCGATGAAGACCTCAGCCTCGCCGAGGGCGCCATCGCACCGTGGGCCAGCGGCTCCGGGGCGGCCGACTACTTCCAGCGCGTCATGGCCGCTCTCGCCGACGACCTCAAGTTCTCGATCGACACGCCGTGGCGAGCCCTGCCCCAGCGGGCCAAGGACGCCCTGCTGTACGGCAAGAACCACAAGGTGCACGTGCGCTACCGCAACCGGTTCGGCCGCGAGCGGTCCTACTCCACCGGGTTCGAGGGCGCCGTCGAGTTCGTCAAGCGGCGGCACGACGAGACCGACTCCGACTGGAGCCGGGAGCGCTACGAGGGTTACATGCGCGAGGTGCCGTGCCCGGTCTGCCAGGGCGCCCGGCTCAAGCCCGAGTCCCTGGCCGTGCTGATCGGCGGCCGGTCCATCGCGGATGTCTCCCGGCTCGCCATCGCCGATGCCGCGCGGTTCTTCGACGACGTCGACTTCACCGTGCGCGAGCGCCAGATCGCCGAGCGGGTGGTCAAGGAGATCAACGCCCGGCTCGGCTTCCTGCTCGACGTCGGCCTCGACTACCTCAGCCTCGACCGCCCGGCGGGCACCCTGTCCGGTGGTGAGGCCCAGCGCATCCGGCTCGCCACCCAGATCGGGTCGGGCCTGGTCGGCGTGCTCTATGTGCTCGACGAGCCCAGCATCGGGCTGCACCAGCGCGACAACCATCGGCTGATCGAGACCCTCACCCGGCTGCGCGACCTCGGCAACACCCTCATCGTCGTCGAGCACGACGAAGACACCATTTCCATGGCCGACTGGGTCGTCGACATCGGCCCGGGCGCGGGCGAGCACGGAGGCCAGGTGGTGCACTCCGGCACGGTCGCCGACCTGCTCACGCACCCCGACTCGCTCACCGGCAAGTACCTCTCCGGCCGGCGCGAGATCCCCACCCCGCAGGTGCGCCGGCCGCAGGAGAACGGCCGCGAGGTCACCGTGGTGCAGGCCACCGAGCACAACCTCGACAAGGTCACGGTGTCGTTCCCGCTGGGCAACCTGGTCGCCATCACCGGCGTCTCCGGCTCGGGCAAGTCCACGCTGGTCAACGACATCCTCTACAACGTGCTCGCCAACAAGCTCAACGGCGCCCGGCACGTGCCCGGGCGGCACAAGACCGTCACCGGGCTGGAGCACCTCGACAAGGTCGTGCACGTCGACCAGGGGCCGATCGGCCGCACCCCGCGGTCCAACCCCGCCACCTACACCGGCGTCTTCGACCACATCCGCAAGCTGTTCGCCACCACCACCGAGGCGAAGATGCGCGGCTACCAGCCGGGGCGCTTCTCGTTCAACGTCAAGGGTGGCCGCTGCGACGCGTGCTCGGGCGACGGCACGATCAAGATCGAGATGAACTTCCTGCCCGACGTCTACGTGCCGTGCGAGGTCTGCCACGGCGCCCGCTACAACCGCGAGACGCTCGAGGTGCACTTCAAGGGCAAGACGATCGCCGACGTGCTCGACATGCCGATCGAGGAGGCCGCTGACTTCTTCTCGGCCGTCCCCGCCATCGCCCGGCACATGCGCACGCTCAATGAGGTGGGCTTGGGCTACGTGCGACTGGGCCAGCCGGCTCCCACGCTGTCCGGCGGTGAGGCGCAGCGCGTGAAGCTGGCCACCGAGCTGCAGAAGCGGTCCACCGGGCGAACCGTCTACGTGCTCGACGAGCCCACCACCGGGCTGCACTTCGAGGACATCCGCAAGCTGCTCGGGGTGCTGCAGGGACTGGTCGACAAGGGCAACACCGTGTTGGTCATCGAGCACAACCTCGACGTCGTCAAGAGCGCCGACTGGGTCGTCGACCTCGGCCCCGAGGGCGGCAGCGGCGGCGGCCGGGTGATCGCGCAGGGCACGCCTGAGCACGTGGCCACCCTCGAGCACTCGCACACGGGTCGGTTCCTCGCGCCGGTGCTCGCCAAGACGGCCCGCACCACCACCCGCGCCACCGGCGCGGCCCGGAAGTCGTCGGCAGCCAAGGGCCCGGCGACCAAGGCCACCGCGAAGACCACGGCAGCGCGGTCCGCCGCAGCGGCGAAGACCACCGCCGCCCGGACCAAGGCGACGGCATCTGCGGCGAGGGGGACGGCAACCGCATCCGCCACGACACGGGCGGCGACGGCATCCCGTGCGAAGGCGCCGACGAAGAAGGCGACGTCAGCGGCATCCCCGGCGAAGGCGCCGGCCCGACGCACCGCGGCCAAGCGCGCCGCCAGCTGACCAGCGCTCCCGCACGACGAGAGGCCCCGGATGCCGCATCACGGCACCCGGGGCCTGCTCACGTCCGCAGCCAAAGCTGTGACTCAGTCCTCGCCGAGGTACGCCTTGCGTACGTCGTCGCTGGCGAGCAGCTCCTGGCCGGTGCCGCTGAGCACGATGTTGCCGACCTCGAGCACGTAGCCCTTGGTGGCCCGCTTCAGCGCCGCCTGGGCGTTCTGCTCCACGAGCAGGATGGTGGTGCCCTGATGCTGCAGGGTGGTCACCGTGGTCATGATCCGCTTCATCATCAGCGGTGACAGGCCCATCGACGGCTCGTCGAGCATGAGCAGCTTCGGGCGGCTCATCATCGCCCGCCCCATGGCCAGCATCTGCTGCTCCCCACCGGAGAACGTGCCGGCCGGCTGGGCGCGGCGCTCCTCGAGGATCGGGAACAGCGCGAACGCCGCGTCGAGGTCGGAGTTGACCTGCTTGTCCTTGCGGGCGAACGCTCCGAGACGCAGGTTCTCCTCGACGGTGAGCCGCGGGAAGATCCGCCGGCCCTCGGGGGAGTGGGCCAGGCCCAGCTGCACGATGTCGTGGGCCGCGACCGTGGTGAGGTCCTTGCCCTGGAAGGTGATCGACCCGGCCACCGGGCGAAGCAGGCCGGAGATGGTGCGCAACGTGGTCGTCTTGCCGGCGCCGTTGGTGCCGATCAGGGTGACGACCTCGCCCTCCTGTACGTCGAAGGTGATGCCCTTGACGGCCTTGATCTTGCCGTAGGACACCTCGAGGTCGCGGATCTCCAGCATGGCGCTCATGCGCTCGCCTCGTCCTCGTCGTCGCCGCCGATGTAGGCCTCGATGACCCGGTGGTCGCTCTGTACCTCGCCGGGTGTGCCTTCCACGAGCAGCGACCCGCGCACCAGGCACAGCACCCGGTCGCAGAGGTTGAAGATGAACCGCATGTCGTGCTCGATGACGACCACGGCCAGGCCGCTGTCCCTGATCTTGAAGATCAGGTTCATCGTGGCCTCGGTCTCCTTCGGGTTCATGCCCGCCGTGGGCTCGTCGAGGAGGAGGATCTGCGGGTCGGTGGCCAGCGCACGCGCGATCTCGAGCAGCCGCTGGTCGCCGTACGGCATGTTGCGTGCCAGCAGCTCGGTCGACTTGCCCAGCCCGACGTAGTCGAGCAGCTCCTGAGCCCGCTCGCGCGTCGCCGCCTCCTCGCGCCTGAACTTCGGCCCGCGCAGGATCGAGGTGATCGCCATCGACGAGGTGCGGCAGTAGCGGCCCACCATCACGTTCTCGAGCGCCGTCATGTTCGCGAACAGCCGGATGTTCTGGAAGGTGCGGGCCATGCCGGCGCGCACCACGGCCAGCGGCTTCGGTGGGAGGGTCTGGCCGTTGAGCGTGACCCGCCCCTCGGTCGGGATGTACATGCCGGTGAGGCAGTTGAAGAACGTGGTCTTGCCAGCCCCGTTGGGGCCGATCAGGCCGACGATCTCACCCTCGTGCACCTTCATGCTCACGTTGTCGACGGCAGTGAGGCCGCCGAACCGCATCGTCACGGCGCTGGCCTCGAGGACCAGCTGGTGCGTGGTACCCGACGTGTCCGCCGGGGTGTCGGTGACGGTCATTTCAACTCCTGGAGGTGCTCGGCCTGGACGAGCTCGACGAGCTCGGCGTCTTCTTCGTGGAACTCGAGCTGCCGCCGCTTGCTCGGGACCAGGCCCTCGGGGCGGAAGCGCATCATGACGACGAGCAGGAGCCCGAAGACGAGCAGGCGGTACTCGTTGACCTCGCGCAGCTTCTCGGGGAGCAGCTTGAGGATCGTCGCGCCGACGAGCACCCCCATCACCGTGCCCATGCCGCCGAGCACGACGGCCGACAGGAGGAAGGCCGACTCGAGGAAGATGAACTGGTCGGGGCTCACCGAGGTATCCTGGTGCGCCTTGATCGTGCCGGTCAGCCCGGCGAGGAAGGCGCCGACGGCGAAGGCGAGCAGCTTGAGCCCGAAGACGTTGACACCCATCGCCTCGGCGGCGCGCTCGTCCTCTCGGATGGCGACCCAGCCGCGCCCGATCCGGCTGTCGTTGAGCCGGACGAAGACCAGCATGACGAACATGAGCAGCAGCAGCAGCACGAAGTAGTAGTTGCTGAACCGCCCCAGCGGGATGCCGGCAACGGTGTGCACGGCGCCGAAGTCGAAGCCGAACAGGTTGAGGTCGGGGATGGCAGGGATGCCGTTGGGGCCGTTAGTGAGGTCAGGCCCGTTGTTGCCGTCGAGGTTGAACATGGCCAGCCGGAAGATCTCACCGAAGCCGAGGGTCACGATGGCGAGGTAGTCGCCGGAGACGCGCAGCGTCGGCGTGCCGATGATCAGGCCGAAGGTGGCTGCGGTGGCCGCCCCGACCAGCATGACCACGAGGAACGGGGGGTGCCAGCCGACGGTGGAGAAGGCCGACGTCGAGAGCATCGCGCCGACGTAGGCGCCGGTACCGAGGAAGGCGATGTAGCCCAGGTCGAGAAGGCCGGCAAGGCCGACCACGATGTTCAGCCCGAGGGCGGTGGCCGCGAAGATCAGGATCTGGGTGGCGATGGACATGTTCGCGTCGGAACCGTTCTGGGTGAACGGGAAGAGGAACGCCACGAGCAGGGCCGAGAGCATCAGCGGGCGCCGGTTGTTCGCGGAGATGAAGCCGAGGTAGCCGCCGAAACCGGTGCCGAGCAGGCCGCCCACCATGCCGATGATGGCGACCAGGAACGACGCGAAGATGACGCCGTCCTGGATGTCGAGCGTGTAGGCGACGACGAACAGCAGCACGGCCATCAGCACGACGATGATGACGATCTCGAGCGTGCTGCTCAGCCGCGGCCACTTCAGCACGTTGATGTCGACGTCAGGGGAGAGGGTGCCTGCGAGGGTGATGAGCACCGCACCCACGAGCGCGACCCAGCCGCCCTCGTTGAGGTTGACCAACCCGCCGGTCTTGATCGCGACCGAGCCGAGCACCCAGACCACGAACACGATCGCGGTGATGCCGAGGATGCGCAGGCCGCGGGCGGGGCTCATCCACGGCGGCCGCCGCAGCAGCAGCACGCCCAGGATGACGGCGAGCACGCCGAACATCATGGCGTAGAGCTGGATACCGGCCGGGTACAGCCGGATCGAGATGTCGCCGAGGATCCGGTTGTCGAATGACCACGACAGCAACCCGCTGATGATCATCAGGGCGCCGCCGCCGATGGCGAGTGGGGGGCACTTCGAGGCGTGCCTGGTGCGTGCCGCGTCCGAGAAACGGAGCTTCTTGTTCATGCCCGGTCCACCACCTTCGCGCCGAGGATGCCCTGCGGTCGGAAGACCAGGACCAGGATGAGGAGGCCGAAGGCCCACACGTCCTTCCACGGGCTGCCACCGAAGGTGCCCGGGATGAACTGCACGGCCATCGCCTCGACGATGCCCAGGGTGAGGCCGCCGACGACGGCCCCCCAGACGTTGCCGATGCCGCCGAGGACTGCTGCGGTGAACGCCTTCAGGCCCGCGAGGAAGCCCATCCGGAAGTTGATGTTGGTGACCTGCAGGCCCTGCGCGACGCCCGCGACGGCCGCGAGCGTGGCGCCCACGGCGAACGCGACCACGATGATCCGGTCGACGTTGATGCCCATCAGGCGCGCGGTGTCGGGGTCCTGCGAGACGGCCTGCATGCCGCGGCCGGTCTTGGTGCGGTTGACGAAGTACCACAGGCCCGCGGCGGACATCAGGAGGCAGCCGATGGTGAACAGGGCGGAGCGCTGGATCGTCACCCCGCCCACCTGGAAGGCCGGGCCGGTGACCACGGCGATCTGCGGGAACGGCACGCGCTGCTTGGCGTCTGGGAAGTCGAAGAACGGCACCTTGCCGTAGAACAGGCGCACGGCCTCCTGGAGGAACACCGAGATGCCGATGGCCGTGATGAGCGGGGCCAGCCGCGGCGCGTGCCGCAGCGGACGGTAGGCGATGCGCTCCATGAGCACGGCCGTGGTGACCGAGGCGAGAATCGCTCCGATGATCATGAAGGGCAACACGTAGAACGAGGTGTTGCCCTCGAAGAAGATCAGCCAGGTCGAGAGGGCGCCGAACGCACCGATCATGAAGATCTCGCCGTGGGCGAAGTTGATCAGCTGGACGATGCCGTAGACGACTGTGTAGCCGACCGCGATCAAGGCGTAGAGCGATCCCAGGGTCAGCCCGTTGACGAGCTGCTGGGCGAAGGCGTCCACCACGACCTCCTAGTTGACGGTGGTAAGGCTGGGGGGAGCGTAGCGGGTACGTCGGGCGGTGTCCCGCACCACGCGGCATCCACGGTGCAGGGTCGTCCGCTGCGGCGGGCGCACCGAAAGCGGACGGCGGGGGTGGTCCTGCCGGACCACCCCCGCCGTCGCCGTGCGGGCCGCTACCTGACCGAGGTCAGTTGGACTCGAAGGCCGCGGTGTTGATCGCCCCCCACTTGCCGTCCTTGACCTGGTACACGGTGAGGACCTTGGACGTGGTGTCGCCGAACTCGTCGAAGGCCACCTTGCCGGTGACGCCGTCGAAGGCAACCTTGGCCATCGCGTCGATGGTGGGCTGACGCGCCGCCTCGACCGAGTCGGCGCTGGCGAGCGAGGTCTTCAGCGCGTTGATGATGGCGTTGGCCGCGTCGAACGCGTAGGCACCGTAGGCCTCGAAGGGCTCCTGGTAGCCAGCGGCCTTGTAGGCCTCGACGAAGGCGGTGGCCGACGGGAGGGTGTCGGTCGGGGCGCCGACCGAGGTCGCGAGGTCGCCGTCGGCGGTGGCGCCGGCCAGCTTGATGTACTCGCCGGAGAAGATTCCGTCGCCACCCATGAGCGGGACGTTGAGGCCGGCGGCCTTCATCTGCTGCGAGAACGGACCGGCCTGCGGGTACTCGCCGCCGTAGTACACGGTCTTCGGGTTCGAGGGCTTGATCTTGCTGATGACGGCGTCGTACTTGTCGTCGTCGGGGTTGATCGTCTCGGCCGCCACGATCTTGCCGCCGAGCTTGGTGTACTCCTGGGAGAAGGCGTTCACCAGGCCCTGGCCGTAGGTCTTCTTGTCGTTGACCGTCGCGACCTCCTTGATGCCGGCCTTCTCGAACAGGTAGCGCGCCGCGAACGGGCCCTGGATCGAGTCGGTCGTGCAGGTGCGGAAGTAGTTCGGGTAGGTCCGCGCCGGGGCGGTGGCGAAGTCGGCACCCTGGGTCAGCGACGGGTTGGTGTTGGCCGGCGAGACCATCGTGATCTTGGCGGAGGCCAACACCGGCTGGACGCTCTGCGCCACGCTGGAGTTGAGCGTGCCCACGACACCCACGACGTCCGGGTCGGACGCGAGCTTGGTCGCGGCGTTCTTGCCGACGTCGGGGGTGGCCTGGTCGTCCTCGGCCTGGAGCTCGAGGGTCCAACCGGGGATGGTCTTGTTCTCGTTGGCCTGCTTGATGGCCAGGTCGACCGAGTTCTTGATGCCGAGCCCGAGGGCGGCGAGGTCGCCGGACAAGGGCGAGATGACGCCGATCTTTGCGACCTTGTTCCCACTGGAACCAGATCCGGACGCGTCGCCGCCGCTGTCGCCACGCGTGCCACAACCGGCGAGCGCGAGCGAGGCCACGAGCAACGAGGCGCCAACGGCAACCACGGAACGCTGAGGCACGTTTCCTCCTGAGTAGTACGAAAGGGGTGAGCAGGAATGCTCGTGCCACGCCGAGACGGGCATGCGCACTGTAACCACAGGTCGCGGGGGTCGCCCAGCATTGCCCACAGAGTGGTGCCGACTTGTTACCTGCGCGTCCACGGCCGCTGCGGCGGCCGGATCGGGACCTTTGTCCACTGTCCGAAAGTCCATCACCACATCACAGGAAAGTGTGGGGATACTGCTCGAACCCAGCCCGGACCGCGGCACCCCACGACAGCGAGGACCACGATGAGCACCGAGCACACCACCCCGACCGCCCCGTCCGCCCCCGTGGCCACCGGCCCCGGCGCCTCGGCACCGGACTGCTCGTGCTGGTCGCGCCGCGAGAGCCTGATGGTGGCAGGGGTGGCCGTGGCCGGCACCGCCGGGCTCACCGCGTGCAGCTCGAGCGCCGGGGACGCCGTGTCCAGCGCCGCCGGCTCCGCTGCCTCGGGGGCCGCCTCGGCCGCCAGCGACGCCATCGCCGCGGCCGACATCCCGGTGGGGGGTGGGAAGGTCTTCGACAAGCTCAAGGTCGTCATCACCCAGCCGACCGCCGGCGACTTCAAGGCATTCTCGGCCGTGTGCACCCACCAGGGCTGCACCGTGAACGGCGTCTCGAACGGCGTCATCACCTGCCCGTGCCACGGCTCGACCTTCGACATCGCCACCGGTGAGGTCACGCAGGGGCCGGCGACCCAGGCGCTGCCCGCCAAGAGCGTGTCGGTGGGCGCCGACGGCATCAAGGTCACCTGACGGACCCCGGTCGTAGGGTTGCCGGGTGGCTGACCCCTCGACCTATCGTCCCCGGCCGGGCGAGATCCCGACCGACCCCGGCGTCTACCGGTTCCGTGACCGCGACGGCCGGGTCATCTACGTGGGCAAGGCCAAGAACCTGCGGCAGCGGTTGTCCTCCTACTTCCAGGACGTCGCGGCGCTGCACCACCGCACCGCCACCATGGTGCGCACCGGCGCCAGCGTCGAGTGGACCGTCGTCACGACCGAGGTCGAGGCCCTCCAGCTCGAGTACGCGTGGATCAAGGAGTTCGACCCGCGGTTCAACGTCAAGTACCGCGACGACAAGTCCTACCCGTACCTCGCGGTCACCTTGGGCGAGGAGTACCCGCGGGCCCAGGTGATGCGCGGCGCCAAGCGCAAGGGCACCCGCTACTTCGGCCCCTACGCCCACGCCTGGGCGATCCGCGAGACCCTCGACCTCGCCCTGCGCGTCTTCCCGGTGCGCACCTGCTCCGCCGGGGTGTTCAAGCGGGCCAGCCAGGTCGGTCGCCCGTGCCTGCTGGGCTACATCGACAAGTGCAGCGCCCCCTGCGTGGGCCGGGTCGACGCGGCGCGACACCGCGAGATCGCCGAGGACTTCTGCGACTTCATGGCCGGCGAGACCGGCCGCTTCGTCACCCGCCTCACCAAGGAGATGAAGGGGGCGGCCGCCGAGCTCGACTTCGAGCGGGCCGCCCGGCTGCGCGACGACATCGGGGCGCTGGAGCGCGTGCTCGAGAAGTCGGCCGTGGTGCTGCCCGACGCCACCGACGCCGACGTGTTCGCCCTGGCCGAGGACGAGCTCGAGGTGGCCGTGCAGCTCTTCCACGTGCGCGGCGGCCGGGTGCGCGGCCAGCGCGGCTGGGTGGCCGAGCGAGACGCCGAGACCACGCCCGAGGTCGTCGAGCACCTGCTCCAGCAGGTCTACGGCAGCGAGGCCGGTGACGCCGTGCCGCGTGAGGTGCTCGTGCCGGTGCTGCCCGACGACGCCGAGGCCCTCTCGCTGTGGCTGTCGACCCTGCGCGGCAGCCGGGTCGACCTGCGGGTGCCCCGCCGCGGCGACAAGCGCACCCTGATGGAGACCGTCTCCCGCAACGCCAGCCAGAGCCTGGCCCGGCACAAGGTGACAAGGGCCGGCGACCTCACCACCCGCAGCCAGGCGCTGCAGCAGCTGCAGGACACCCTCGAGCTCGACGAGGCCCCGCTGCGCATCGAGTGCTTCGACATCAGCCACGTGCAGGGCACCCAGGTCGTCGGCTCGATGGTCGTCTTCGAAGACGGCCTGCCGCGCAAGTCCGAGTACCGCCGGTTCATCGTTCGAGGCGACGAGACCGGGGCCACCGACGACACCGCCGCGATGCACGAGGTGCTCACCCGCCGGTTCCGCCGCGGTCGCGCCGAGGTCGAGCTCGCCGAGGTCGAGAGCGCCCAGGGCGAGAGTGCGCAGGGCGAGAGTGCACCGGCCGACGCGTCGGATGCCGCTGAGCCGGCCCCCGAGGTCGGGTCGCGCCCCGCTCGGTTCGCCTACCGGCCCAACCTGGTCGTCGTCGACGGCGGGTTGCCGCAGGTCAACGCCGCCGCGCGGGCCCTGGAGGATGTCGGGGTCGTCGACGTCGCGGTCGTCGGGCTCGCCAAGCGGCTCGAGGAGGTCTGGGTGCCGGGGGAGGAGTACCCCGTGGTGCTGCCCCGCACCAGCGAGGGTCTCTACCTCCTGCAGCGGCTGCGCGACGAGGCGCACCGGTTCGCGATCACCTTCCACCGGCAGCGGCGCTCCAAGGCGATGACGACCAGCCAGCTCGACGGCATCCCGGGCCTGGGCGAGAAGCGCCGCAAGGCGCTGCTCAAGGCGTTCGGGTCGGTCAAGCGCATCCGGGCCGCCTCGGTCGACGAGCTGGCGGCCGTGCCCGGCATAGGGCCTGCGCTGGCAGCGGTGGTTGCGGCACAGTTGGGGTCGGGCGCCGACAGCATGCCGGCGGTCAACCTCGCCACCGGCGAGGTGGTCGACGACGAAGGGGCAGACCGTGGCGATCGAGCGGGCCGTGGCTGACGACGAGCCGGAGGGCGGCGACGTCACGCCGGTGCCGCGTCCCACCGACTTCGTCATCGTGACGGGGATGAGCGGGGCGGGGCGATCGACGGCCGCGAACGTCATCGAGGACCGCGGCTGGTACGTCGTCGACAACCTGCCGCCGCAGCTGCTCGCCGCCATGGCCGCCCTGGCGAGCGAGGTGCGCGACTCCGGCGTGAGCGACCTGCAGCTCGCCGCCGTGGTCGACGTGCGGGCGAGGGCGTTCACCTCCGAGCTGCAGGCCGGGCTGGCTGCGCTGCGCGACGCCGGCTGGCACCCCCACCTGATCTTCCTCGACGCCACGGACGAGGCCCTGGTCCGCCGCTTCGAGAGCGTGCGGCGCCCACACCCGCTGCAGGGTGAGGGGCGGCTGCTCGACGGCATCCAGGCCGAGCGCGAGATGTTGGGAGACCTGCGCGCCGACGCCCAGGTCGTCATCGACACCTCGGGGCTGAACGTGCACCAGCTCGGGCGCAAGCTCACCCCGCTGCTCGGTGGGGAGGACGGGCCGACCGTGCGGCTGGCCCTGCTGTCGTTCGGCTTCAAGTACGGCGTGCCGCTCGACGCCGACTTCGTCTTCGACATGCGCTTCCTGCCCAACCCGTTCTGGGTGCCCGAGCTCAAGGCGCTCACCGGGGCCGATGCCCTGGTCGCCGACTGGGTCATGGGACAGCCGGGAGCCACCGAGTTCCTCGACCGCGTCGTCGCACTGATGGAGCCCGTCACCGAGGGCTACCTGCGCGAGGGGCGGCGCTACGCCACCATCGCGATCGGGTGCACCGGGGGCAAGCACCGCTCGGTGGCGATGACCCAGGCCGTCGCCGCCCGGCTCACGACCGAGCAGGTGGCCAGCTTCGTCGTGCACCGCGACCTGGGGCGCGAGTGACCGGGCCGGTCGTCGCCGCGCTGGGTGGCGGCCACGGCCTGGCCGCCACGCTCACCGCCCTGCGCTACGTCACCGACGAGATCACCGCCATCGTCACGGTCGCCGATGACGGCGGCTCCTCCGGCCGGCTGCGCGACGAGTTCGGCGTGCTGCCCCCCGGCGACCTGCGGATGGCGCTCGCCGCGTTGTGCAGCGAGAGCGAGTGGGGCCAGACGTGGCGCGACGTGCTGCAGCACCGGTTCGCGGGCGACGGGCCGCTCGGTGGGCACAACCTGGGCAACCTGCTGATCGTCGCCCTGTGGGAGCTGCACGACGACCCCGTCGCCGGGCTCGAGCTCGTGGGGCGGCTGCTCCAGGCGCAGGGCCGGGTGCTGCCGATGGCGGCGGTGCCGCTCACCATCGAGGCCGACGTCAGCGGGCTCGACCCCGACCAGCCGGATGC
Source organism: Actinomycetales bacterium (assembly GCA_038330415.1). Taxonomy (GTDB): domain Bacteria; phylum Actinomycetota; class Actinomycetes; order Actinomycetales; family Dermatophilaceae; genus Fodinibacter. The sequence goes on from JBBQNZ010000001.1 coordinate 20,428, forward strand.
CGTGCGCACCGTCATCGGGCAGGCGCAGGTCGCCGTGACCCCCGGTGAGGTGGGCGCCGTGCGCCTCGTGCCGGCGGACCCGCCGGCCTACCCCGAGTCGGTGGCCGCCATCCGCAGCGCCGACTGGGTGGTGCTGGGCCCGGGCTCGTGGTTCACCTCGGTGATGACCCACCTGCTGGTGCCCGAGCTCTCCGAGGCGCTCGGGGTGACCCGGGCGCGACGCCTCCTGGTGCTCAACCTCGACCCCGGGACGGGTGAGACGGCCGGCTTCAGTGCGGGGCGTCATCTCGAGACGTTCGTCACCCTCGCGCCCCATCTGCGCCTCGACGCCGTGCTCGCCGACCCTGCCGTCGTCGACGACGAAACGGCTTTGGCGCAACAGTGCCTGCGGCTCGGCGCGCAGCTGTTCGTGACCCCCGTGGGTCGCCGCGACCGACCCGGCGAGCACGACCCGCTGCGCTACGCCGCGGCCCTGCGGGACATTTTCACCACCCCGAGACCGGTCCGGTGACGCGTGGCAGGATGACCGCCATGGCAATGACGGCAAAGGTGAAGGACGAGCTGAGCAGGCACGTGGTGACCAAGCCGTGCTGCCGCAAGTCCGAGGTCGCCGCCACACTGAGGTTCGCCGGGGGGCTGCACATCATCGGGGGCCGCATCGTGGTCGAGGCCGAGCTCGACACCGCCAACGCCGCCCGGCGGCTGCGGCGTGAGCTCACCGAGGTCTACGGCCACACCCCCGAGGTGCTGGTGCTGGCGGCCGGAGGGCTGCGCAAGGGCAGCCGCTATGTCGTGCGGGTCGTGCAGGACGGCGAGTCACTGGCCCGGCAGACCGGGCTGATCGACAGCCGCGGCCGCCCGGTGCGCGGGCTGCCGCCCAAGGTCGTGAGCGGCTCGGTGTGCGACGCCGAGGCCGCCTGGCGGGGGGCCTTCCTCGCCCACGGCTCACTCACCGAGCCGGGCCGCTCCTCGGCGCTGGAGATCACCTGCCCCGGGCCCGAGGCGGCACTCGCCCTGGTCGGGGCGGCCCGCCGGATGGGCATCTCGGCCAAGGCCCGCGAGGTGCGCGGGGTCGACCGGGTCGTCATCCGCGACGGCGACGCCATCGGGGTGATGCTCACCCGGCTCGGCGCCCACGACGCCGTGCTCGCCTGGGAGGAGCGCCGCATCCGGCGCGAGGTGCGCGCCACCGCCAACCGGCTGGCCAACTTCGACGACGCCAACCTGCGCCGCTCGGCCCGCGCGGCCGTGGCCGCCGGGGCTCGGGTGGAGCGGGCGCTGGAGATCCTCGGCGACGACATCCCAGACCACCTGCGCGAGGCCGGTGAGCTGCGCCTGCAGCACAAGGATGCCTCGCTCGAAGAGCTCGGCCAGCTGGCCCAGCCGCCGATGACCAAGGACGCCGTGGCCGGCCGCATCCGCCGTCTGCTCGCGATGGCCGACAAGCGGGCGTCCGATGACGGCATCCCCAACACCGAGGCCGGGCTCACGCCGGACATGCTCGACACCTGAGCCGTGGCGAACCTGCTGCAGTGGGCCCCCGCCACGACCGAGGGGGCCTTCTGGTTCGTCGTCGACCACGTGGCGACCCGGTGGACCGAGGGCCCGCAGACCTGGTACGACCTCACCGCGGAGCAGCGCACGGTGCTGGTGCTGGGGGTCTGGCGCCAGTCGGTGCAGACCGGGGGGTTCCAGGAGTACTTCCGCTACGACAGCGCCGACACCGCCATGGAGGCGCTCGACGCGGCGCGGCTGCTGCCGCCCGGCTACCGGGCGGTGCTGGCGGATGCCGTGCGCGTGTTCGGCCTGCCGTACCCGACCGACGTGTGGGCCCGCGAGGAGATCCTCGACGAGGTGCTCGCCCGCGACCCCTTCCGCCTCGACGAGGTCGACATGGCGATGCGCGCGCTGGAGCGCGAGGAGCCGTGCGACGGCATCCTCGACGCCTGGGTCTGGTCGCACCGCGCGGCCTTCTTCGACGGCTGAGGACCGGAGCAGATCGGGAAAGCCGGGCGCGTGCGAAAGCGGTTACTCGCCCGTACGCCGGACGGTGTGGGGAGCCCCTGCGGACAGGTCTAGGGTGGAGGTGACCCAAGGTGCCGCTGACCTGCGGCACGCCGCATCAAGTGGAAGGCAACACACACCGTGACCGTTCGCGTAGGGATCAACGGCTTCGGCCGCATCGGCCGCAACTTCTTCCGGGCCGTCCAGGCGTCCGGTGCCGACGTGGAGATCGTCGCCGCCAACGACCTGATGGACAACAAGAGCATCGCGCACCTGCTGAAGTACGACTCCGTGCTCGGCGTCCTCGCCGACGACGTCTCCGCCACGGATGACGCCATCACCGTCGGGACCTCCACCATCAAGATCTTCGCGGAGCGCAACCCCGCCGACATCCCCTGGGGCGACGTCGGCGCCGACATCGTCATCGAGGCCACCGGTTTCTTCACCGACGCCACCAAGGCGCACGCGCACATCGACGGTGGAGCCAAGAAGGTCATCATCTCCGCGCCGGCCACGAACCCGGACGCCACCTTCGTCATGGGTGTCAACCACGAGGACTACGACCCCGCCACCCAGCACGTCATCTCCAACGCGTCCTGCACCACCAACTGCCTCGCGCCGATGGCCAAGCCGCTGTCCGACGAGCTGGGCATCGTCAAGGGCCTGATGACCACGATCCACGCCTACACCTCCGACCAGAACCTGCTCGACGGCCCGCACCGTGACATGCGTCGCGCCCGTGCCGCGGCCCTGAACATCATCCCGACGAGCACCGGCGCGGCGAAGGCGATCGGCCTGGTCATGCCCGAGCTCAAGGGCAAGCTCGACGGCTACGCCCTGCGCGTGCCGGTGCCCACCGGCTCGGCCACCGACCTCACCTTCGAGGCCGGCCGCGAGACCACCGTCGAGGAGGTCAACGCGATCGTCAAGGCGGCCGCCGAGGGCCCGCTCAAGGGCTTCCTGAAGTACACCGAGGACCCGATCGTGTCGTCCGACATCGTCACCGACCCGAGCTCGTGCATCTTCGACTCGGGCCTGACCAAGGTCATCGGCAACCAGGTCAAGGTCGTCGGCTGGTACGACAACGAGTGGGGCTACTCCAACCGCCTCATCGACCTCGTCCTCCTCGTCGGCAAGAGCCTCTGAAGCGAACGGGACCGATCCGACCATGGGTGACATCGCCTCCCTCGGCGACCTGCGCGGCAAGCGCGTGCTCGTCCGCTCCGACCTCAACGTGCCGCTCGACGGAACGACGATCACGGACGACGGACGCATCCGGGCGTCGGTCCCGACCATCTCGAGCCTCGCCGAGGCGGGCGCACGCGTCATCGTGTGCGCCCACCTCGGCCGGCCCAAGGGCGCTCCGGAGGAGCGCTACTCGCTGGCCCCGCTCGTGAGCCGGCTCTCCGAGCTGCTCGGTCGCCCGGTCACCTTCGCCACCGACACGGTGGGCGAGAGTGCCCAGGCGGCCGTCGCGGGCATGTCCGACGGTGACGTCGTGCTGCTCGAGAACCTCCGCTTCAACCCCGGCGAGACCGCCAAGCCCGACGACGAGCGCGCCGAGTTCGCCGACGCCCTCGCCGGCCTGGCCGACGCCTACGTCTCCGACGGCTTCGGCGTGGTGCACCGCAAGCAGGCATCGGTCTACGACGTCGCCACCCGGCTCCCGGCGGCGATGGGTGGCCTGGTCGCCACCGAGGTCGAGGTGCTCAAGCGCCTCACCGTCGACCCCGAGCGCCCGTACGCCGTGGTGCTCGGCGGCGCGAAGGTCGCCGACAAGCTGGCCGTCATCGACAACCTGATGCAGACCGCCGACCGCCTGCTCATCGGCGGGGGCATGCTCTTCACCTTCCTCGCGGCCCAGGGCCACGAGATCGGGAAGAGCCTGTTCGACGCCGAGAGCGTCGACGCCTGCAAGGACTACCTGCAGCGCGCGCAGGCCACCGGGGTCGAGATCGTGCTGCCCGTCGACATCGTGTGCGGCCGCGAGTTCTCCGCCGACACCGAGACCGTCACGGTCGCGGCCGACGCCATCCCCGCCGACATGATCGGCCTGGACATCGGCCCCAGGTCGGCGCAGCTCTACGCCGAGAAGCTCGCCGACACCCGCACCGTCTTCTGGAACGGCCCGATGGGCGCCTTCGAGATGGCGCCGTTCGCCGCGGGCACCCGCCGGCTGGCCGAGGCGCTCGTCGAGGTCACCGAGAAGGGCGCCCTGACCGTCGTCGGCGGCGGCGACTCTGCGGCCGCGGTGCGCCAGCTCGGCTTCCGCGACGACCAGTTCGGCCACATCTCCACCGGTGGCGGCGCATCGCTGGAGTACCTCGAGGGCAAGGAACTGCCCGGCATCGCCATCCTGTCCTGACCCCGCACGACCGTTCACCAAGGAGCACCCATGGCCTCCGGCCGCACCCCCCTCATGGCGGGGAACTGGAAGATGAACCTGGACCACCTCCAGGCCACCCACCTCGTGCAGAAGCTCGACTGGACCCTCAAGGACGGCAAGCACGACTTCGGTGCCGTCGAGGTGGCGGTGCTGCCGCCGTTCACCGACATCCGCAGCGTGCAGACGCTGATCGACGGTGACCGCCTCGAGCTCAAGCACGGCGCCCAGGACCTCTCCATGCACGACGCCGGCGCCTACACGGGCGAGATCAGCGGGGCCTTCCTCGCCAAGCTCGGCTGTGCCTACGTCACGGTCGGCCACAGCGAGCGGCGCGAGTACCACGCCGAGGGCGACGAGGTCGTCAACGCCAAGGTGCAGGCCGCCTTCCGGCACGGCATCACGCCGATCTTCTGCTGTGGCGAGGGCCTCGACATCCGTCAGGCCGGCACCCACGTCGAGCACGTGCTCGCCCAGGTCGAGGCCGGTCTGAAGGACGTGCCCGTCGAGCAGGCCAGGAGCGTCGTCGTCGCCTACGAGCCGATCTGGGCCATCGGCACCGGTGAGGTCGCCACGCCCGAGGACGCCCAGGAGGTGTGCGCCGCCATCCGCACCAAGCTCGCCGAGCTCTACAGCGGCGACGTCGCCGACGGCATCCGGGTGCTCTACGGCGGCTCGGTGAAGTCGGGCAACGTCGCGGCCATCATGGCCAAGGAGGACGTCGACGGTGCACTGGTCGGTGGGGCCTCGATCGACCCGGTCGAGTTCGCCGCGATCTGCCGCTTCCGCGACCACCTGCAGACCTCCTGACCCCGGCCGTTCGAGGTGCCTACCGCGGTCGGCACCTCGAACGGTTATCCTTGAGCGGTTGCCCCCGACCCACCCGAAGGACTGCTCGTGCAAGCGGTACAAATCGGCCTTGAGATCCTCCTGGTCATCACCGGCCTGTTCCTGACCCTGCTGATCCTGTTGCACAAGGGCAAGGGCGGTGGCCTGTCCGACATGTTCGGTGGTGGCATGTCCAGCTCACTGGGTGGCAGCTCGGTCGCCGAGCGCAACCTCGACCGGATCACCGTCGGGGTCGCACTGGTGTGGTTCACGGTCGTCGTGGGCCTCGGCGTCCTTGCTCGCTTCGCCTGACAGGAATAGGTAGACATGGCTGGTGGTAACGCGATCCGTGGGTCGCGCGTCGGTGCGGGCCCGATGGGCGAGGCCGAGCGCGGCGAGGTGGCCCCCCGGGTGCACATCTCGTTCTGGTGCTCCAACGCGCACGAGACCAGGCCGAGCTTCTCCGAGGAGCCCGGCCTGGCCATCCCCGAGCAGTGGGACTGCCCGCGCTGCGGCCTCCCGGCCGGTCGCGACAGGGAGAACCCCCCGGCGGCGCCGCGGGTGGAGCCCTACAAGACCCACCTGGCCTACGTGAAGGAGCGCCGCTCCGACGAAGACGGCGAAGCCATCCTCGACGAGGCGCTGCAGACGCTGCGCGACCGCGGCCTGATCCAGTAGATCCGGCAGGACCGCGAGGTCAGCTGCGGCCGACCTGCCCGAGGTGGCCGACGACGCCGCTGATCCAGCCCCGCTCGCGCCCCAGCCAGCGGGTCGCCACCAGCATCCGGGTCACGACCGGCACGCTACGGCGTGGCGGCTCCACGGCCAGGTCGGTGCCGAACGGGTCGGTCGCCACGACCCACCGGTAGCCGCCGGCGGTGACCAGGTGGTCGCCGATCGCGGTGCCGAGCAGCTCGACGACCGTCGAGGAGTCCTCGTCGCCGTGGCTGTCCAGGGCGCGGTCGTAGGCGGCGGCGATGCTGTCGAGGTCGGCCGGGTCGATGCGGTGCGCGGCGTAGCCCGCGCGCACCGACTCCAGGGCCGCCTCCTCGTCGGCGGTGAGCCGGCGGATGCCGATCTCCTCGACCGCCTCGATGCCCTCGAGGCCGTCGCCGTCACCGGCGCCGCTCACGGCATCCGGGTCGTCGTCGGGCTGGGGGGAGGAGTCGTCGTCACGTCCGCGCAGCTTGTCGAGGAAGCCCATCTCGCTCAGCGCTCCAGGTCGGCTGCGGCGTCGGTGTCGACGAGCCACAGGGTGCGATCCACGCCGTGCACGTGCGCGGCGGGGGTGGTTTCGAAGGGCGCGCCGGTGACCCCACGCCGCACGGCGTCGGCCTTGTCGGCGCCGCTGACGAGGAACCACACCTCGCGCGAGCGCTCGAGGCACTCGCGGGTCAGCGACACCCGGGTCGGGGGCGGCTTGGGGGAGTCGTGCACGGCCACCGCGGGAGCGCCGACCTCCCGGGCCGTCGGGTGGTTGGGGAAGAGCGACGCGACGTGGCCGTCGGGCCCGACGCCGAGCACCATCACGTCGAACAGGTCGGCGCCGGCGGCGTGCAGGGCGTCGCTGTAGGCCCGAGCGCTCTGCTCGGCGGACTCGCTCTGGTCGGGGCCGAGCACGCGGTGCACGTGGGCCGGGTCGAGGCCGAGGCCCGCGAGCCCGGCGGCGTCGTTCTGGGTGTCGTTGCGGTCGGCGTCGCCGGCCGGTAGCCAGCGCTCGTCACCCCACCAGACGTGCACTTGCGACCAGTCGACGGCGTCGCGGGCCGGCACGGCACAGACCGACTCGATGAACCGCGAGCCCATCGAGCCGCCGGTCATCGACACGTGGGCCACCCCGCGCGCCGACTGGGCGTCGACGACCGCCACGACCAGCCGGGCGGCAGCGGCATCGGCGAGGGCCTGCCGCCCCCGGTGCACCACCACGGTGGCTGCGGTTTCGGTCATGAGCGGCGCTCCTTCACCTCGGACAGCTGCTTGGCGGCGGCCTGCTTCACCGCTGCGGGGTCATCGGCCTTGCCGGGCATCGGCATCGCCTCGACCATCTGACTGCTGGCGCTGGCCCGGGCGGCCTTGCGCAGCCGGACCGCGGTGCGCTCGGCCTCGGCCACCGAGGGCGCCCGGCCGGCGCGGATCGCCTCGGTGGCGGTCTGCCGTGACACGGTGCACGCCCGAAGGCCGGTCACCAGGGCGTCCTCGTAGACCTCGTCGGGGTCCAGGCGGCGCAGCTCGTCGGCCAGGCACTCGGCGTCCGAGCGGTGGGGGAGCGCCAGCGTGCGCACCGGCTGGCCGGGCTGGGACAGCGTGGCGGTGTTGCCGTCGAGCGGGCGCACAAGGTCGACGGTGCCGCTCGCTCGCTCCAGCCGCACCGAGATGATGCCGCTGCGGTTGCGGGCGCGGGCGATGACGACCGGGCACTTCAGCCGCACTGCCAGCCAGCCGGCGAGCAGGTCACCCGAGGGGGAGTCGGTGGCGGCCACGACCGTGACGCTCGTGACCTGATCGTAGGGTGGCTGGTCGAGCGCCGCGGCGAGCAGGCCTCGCCACAGGGTGATGCGCGACCACGCCAGGTCGGTGTCGCCGTCGACGTAACCGGCGGCGAGGCGACGCAGCACGGAGCGCGGCGCCGAGCTGGACTGGGCGGAGTCGGTGACCCGGCGCTGCGCCATCGCCCCGACCGGGTCGGCCGAGGGCCTGCTCGGCCCGTGGGTGGGCCACCACGCGACGATGGGGGAGTCGGCCAGCAGCAGCGGTGTGACGACGGCCCGGCCGTGGTTCGCGAGCTTGCCGTAGAGCCGCAGCACCACGACCTCGGACGCCCCCGCGTCGCCGCCGAGCCGGATCTGGGCGTCGAGCCGGGCGGCACCGCGCTTGTTCCCGGCCACCACGACGATGATCCGGCAGGGGTGCTGGCGGCTGGCCCGGTTGGCCGTCTCGATCGCGGCGTCGGCGTCGGACTCGTCGACGACGACGAGCAGGGTGAGCACCCGGGACAGCGCCATCGAGCCGGTGTCGGCGCGCAGCCGCACCAGCTTCTTGGCGACGTCGGCGGTGGTGGTGCTGGGCAGGTCGACGATCACGGGAGCCTCCACTCGCGTCCGTCACGGCGCATCATCGCGTCGGCGCTCTCGGGTCCCCAGCCACCCGAGGCGTACTGGTCGGGGGCCTTGCCCTTCTTGTTCCAGAACTTCTCGATCGGGTCGAGGATCTGCCAGGAGAGCTCGACCTCCTCGTGCCGGGGGAAGAGCGGTGGCTCACCGAGCAGCACGTCGAGGATGAGCCGCTCGTAGGCCTCCGGCGAGGACTCGGTGAACGCCCGCCCGTAGCCGAAGTCCATCGTGACGTCGCGCACCTCCATCTGCGCCCCGGGTACCTTCGCGCCGAACCGTAGGGTGACGCCCTCGTCGGGCTGCACCCGGATGACGACGGCGTTCTGACCGAGCTCCTCGGTGGCGGTGTTCGAGAACGGCAGGTGCGGCGCCTTCTTGAACATCACCGCGATCTCGGTGACCCGCTTGCCCAGGCGCTTGCCGGTGCGCAGGTAGAACGGCACCCCCGCCCAGCGGCGGGTGTCGACGTCGAGGCGCACCGCGGCATAGGTCTCGGTGCGCGAGCCCTCGGCCACGCCGTCCTCGTCGAGGTAGCCGCCCACCTCCTCGCCGCCCTGCCAGCCGGCGGCGTACTGCCCGCGCGAGGTGCCGGCCGCGAGGTCGGCGGGCAGCCGCACCGCCGAGAGCACCTTCTCCTTCTCGGCCCGCAGGCCCTGGGCGTCGAAGGAGACCGGCTCCTCCATCGCGGTGAGGGCCAGCAGCTGCAGGAGGTGGTTCTGGATGACGTCGCGCGCGGCGCCGATGCCGTCGTAGTAGCCGGCGCGGCCACCGATGCCGATGTCCTCGGCCATCGTGATCTGCACGTGGTCGACGTAGTTGGCGTTCCAGACCGGCTCGAACATCTGGTTGGCGAAGCGCAGCGCCAGCAGGTTCTGCACCGTCTCCTTGCCCAGGTAGTGGTCGATGCGGAACACCGAGTCGGCCGGGAAGACGTTCTCGACGATGGCGTTGAGCTCGCGGGCCGACGTCAGGTCGTGCCCGAACGGCTTCTCGATGACCACCCGCCGCCACGATCCCGGGCTGCGGGTCGATAGCCCGGAGCGCTCGAGCTGCTGGCAGACCGTGGCGAACGCGGACGGCGGGATGGACAGGTAGAACGCGTGGTTGCCGCCGGTGCCGCGCTGCGCGTCGAGCTCGGCGATGACCTGGCCCAGCAGGTCGAAGGACGCGTCGTCGCCGAAGGAGCCGGGCACGAACCGGATGCCCTCGGACAGCGTGCGCCACACCTCCTCGCGGAACGGCGTGCGAGCCCGCTCGCGCACCGACTCGTAGACGATCTTGCCGAAGTCCTGGTCGGCCCAGTCGCGCCGGGCGAACCCGACGAGCGAGAAGCCGGGCGGCAGCAGGCCGCGGTTGGCCAGGTCGTAGATCGCCGGCATCAACTTCTTGCGGGCGAGGTCACCCGTGACCCCGAACAGCACCATCGAGCACGGTCCGGCGATGCGGGGCAGCCGCTTGTCGCGGGGGTCGCGCAGCGGGTTGTTGCCCGCGGCGACACGCGCCGGGCTCACTCGCGGCCCCGACCGAGCGCGGCACGCACCTGGGCCAGCCCTGCGTCGTGCATGGCCAAGTGCAGCCGCAGCACGGGGCGCCCGTGGTCGGCGAGCACCGTGGCGTCGCCCCCGGCCTGCGACGCGATGAACTGGCCCAGGGTGAAGTCGCGCCCCGGCACGGCGAGGTCCTGCGCGGGTGCCGTGGTGACCTGCACGTAGACGCCGGTCGGCGGCCCGCCCTTGTGGTACTGCCCGGTGGAGTGCAGGAAGCGCGGGCCCCAGCCGAACGTGGCGGGGCGGCCGGTGCGGTCGAACAGGTCGCGCGCGACGTGCTCGAGGTCGGCGTCGGCCTCGCGGTCGAGGTAGGCCATCACCGCGACGTAGCCGTGCTCGCCGTCGAGCCGGCCGAGCAGCGCGTCGACCGCGGCCTCGACGGTGGAGGCGACACCGAGCCAGTCGCCGCCCAGCGCGCGCACCTCGACGGCGCCGTCGGTGAAGGCGGGCTCGTCGCCCGCGCCGATACCGGCGTCGAGCAGCTCGCGGGCAGCGGCCTTGGCGCTCTCGACGTCGGGCTGGTCGAACGGGTTGATGCCGAGCAGCCGGCCGGCGACCGCCGTGGCGGCCTCCCACAGCATCAACTGCGCGCCGAGCGGGCCGGCGACGGTCACCCCGGATGCCGGGTGGTCGGCATCCGCGGTCTCGTCGTCGGCGTCGGACGCGACGAGGCGCACGACGGTGCCGTCGGCGTAGAGGTGGGCCGGCGAGTCGCCGATGGCGACGACGGGCAGGATGCCGGTGCCGTCCTTGCCGGTGGACTCGGCGATGAGCTGCTCGGCCCACGCGCCGAAGCCGACGCTCTCGGTGCCGTCGTCGACGAGCACCAGCTTGTCGCGCAGCGGCTCGGTGCCGGCCATCGCGGCGCCCAGGCGCAGGGCCGGGTTGGCGTCGTCGTCGGCGGCCAGCAGGTCGGCCACGGCTTCGGCATCGTCGAGCAGCGCCTCGACGTCGGCCCCGGCCAGGCCGCTCGGCACCAGGCCGAACGCGGTGAGGGCGGAGTAGCGGCCACCGACGTCGGGGTCGGCGTTGACGACCCGGAAGCCGGCGCCGCGCGCCTCGCCGTCGAGCGGGCTGCCCGGGTCGGTGACGATGACCATCCGGGTGGTGGGGTCGATGCCGGCGTCGGTGAAGGCCTGCACGAACACCCGTCGCTGGCTGTCGGTCTCGACGGTGGAACCCGACTTGCTCGAGACCACGACGACGGTGCGGTCGAGGTCGGTGAGCGCGCCGCGCACGACGTCGGGGTCGGAGGAGTCGAGCACCACGATCGGTACTCCTGCCGTGGCGCAGATGACCTCGGGGGCCAGCGAGGAGCCGCCCATGCCGCACAGCACCACGCGGTCGTATCCGGTGGCGGCGAGCTCGTCGCGCATGGCGGCGATCTCCCCGACGAGGTGGCGGGAGGTGCGGGGGAGCCCGGTCCACGACAGCCGCTTGGCGGACTCGGCCTCGGCGGCCTCGCCCCACAACGTGTGGTCCTTGGCGAACAGCCGGCTCGCCACCCGGTCGGCGACCAGCGCCGGCACGTGGGACGCGACTGCATCGGCCGCCGCGCCGGTGGCCGCGACGGCGAGGGTGCTCACGCCGTGGCCTTCTCGAGCTCGCGGGTGACCCCGTCGAGCAGCTCTCCCCAGGACTTCGCGAACTTGTCGACGCCCTCGCGCTCGAGCTTGGCGGTGACCTCGGCGTAGGAGATGCCCAGCCGCTCGAGGCTGTCGAGCACCTCGGCGGCCTCGGCGTAGTAGGGCGTCACGGTGTCGCCGGTGACCTCGCCGTGGTCGTCGGTGGCGTCGAGGGTCTTCTCCGGCATCGTGTTGACGGTGCCGGGCGCGACGAGCTCGGTGACGTACATGGTGTCGGGGTAGTCGGGGTCCTTGACGCCGGTGGACGCCCACAGCGGGCGCTGCTCGTGCGCCCCGGCATCCTTCAGCGACTGCCAGCGCGGGGTCGAGAAGACCTCCTCGTAGGCCTGGTAGGCCAGCCGGGCGTTCGCCACGGCCGCCTTGCCGCGCAGCGCCTTCGCCTCGTCGGTGCCGAGCTCGTCGAGCCGGGCGTCGACCTCGGAGTCGACCCGCGAGACGAAGAACGACGCGACCGAGTGGATGCCGGACAGGTCGGCCTCGCTCTCGCGCGCCTTCTCGAGGCCGGCGAGGAACGCGTTCATGACGGCGCGGTAGCGGTCGAGGGCGAAGATCAACGTCACGTTGACCGAGATGCCGGCCCCCATCACCTCGGTGATGGCGGGCAGACCCTCGACGGTGGCGGGGATCTTGATGAGCACGTTCGGGCGGTCGACGGCCTTCGCGAGGGCCTTGGCCTCCTCGACCGTCTTCGCGGTGTCGTGGGCCAGCCGCGGGTCGACCTCGATCGACACCCGGCCGTCCTGGCCGCCGGTGGCCTCGTAGACCGGCAGGAATACGTCGCACGCGTCGCGGACGTCCTGCGTCGTGAGGGCGAACACGGCCTCGTTCACCGTCTTCCCGGCATCCGCCAGCTCGCTGACCTGGGCGTCGTACGCGTGCCCCTCGGACAGCGCGGCCTGGAAGATCGACGGGTTCGTGGTGACGCCGACGACCCCCTTGGTGTCGATGAGCTGCTGGAGGTTGCCCGAGGTGAGGCGCTCCCGGGACAGGTCGTCGAGCCAGATCGAGACGCCGTTGGCGGCGAGGTCCTTCAGTGCTGTGCTGGTCATGCTGCTCACTTCCCCGCCGAGGCCTTGCGGCTCGGCGCACGTGTGGTGCCGACATCGGTGCCGGTGTCCTTGCGGGCTCGCGGTGCGGTGTCGTTGACGGTGGGCACCCGCCCCGCCCCGCGCGCCGCCTTGAGGGAGTCCTTGGCGGCCTTGACGACGGCCTCGGGCGTGAACCCGAACTCTCGGAACAGGGTTGCGGCATCCGCGGAGGCACCGAAGTGCTCGATGCTGATGCAGCGACCCGAGTCGCCGACCAGGTCGTGCCACCCCATCGCCACCCCTGCTTCGACGCTGACGCGGGCGCGGACCGTGGGCGGAAGGACCTTGTTCTGGTAGGAGCGCGGCTGCTCCTCGAACCATTCCCGGCACGGCATGGACACCACGCGGGTGCCGACGCCGGCCTTCTCCAGGCGCAGCCGCGCCTCGAGCGCGAGCGACACCTCGGAGCCGGTGGCGATGATCACCACGTCGGGGGCTCCGGAGGCGGCGTCGATGAGCACGTAGGCGCCCTTGCGGACGCCGGTCGCCTTGGCGTGCTCGGTGCGGTCGACGATCGGCAGCGGCTGGCGGGACAGCGCCAGGCCGGCCGGGTGGCCGCGACGCAGGACCTCGGCCCACGCCTGCGCGGTCTCGTTGGCGTCGGCGGGGCGCACCACGGCCAGGCCGGGAATGGCGCGCAGGGCGGCGAGGTGCTCGATCGGCTGGTGCGTCGGGCCGTCTTCACCCAGCCCGATGGAGTCGTGCGTCCACACGTACGTCACCGGGATCTGCTGGATCGCGGCCAGCCGCACCGCGGGGCGCATGTAGTCGGAGAACACCAGGAAGGTGCCACCGTAGGGGCGGGTCATGCCCTCGAGGGCGATGCCGTTCAGGATCATGCCCATGGCGTTCTCGCGGATGCCGAAGTGCAGGGTGCGCCCGTAGGGGCCGCCCTTCCACTCCTGCGTCTGCTTGCCCGTGGGGATGAAGGAGTCGGCGCCGGCCATGGTCGTGTTGTTGGACTCGGCGAGGTCGGCGGAGCCGCCCCACAGCTCGGGCAGCTCGGCGGCCAGCGCCCCCAGCACCTTGCCGGATGCCGCGCGCGTCGCCAGCCCCTTGGGGTCGGCGGGGAAGTCGGGCAGGGACTTCTCGAAGCCGTCGGGCAGGCGGGCGTCGACGAGGCGGTCGAGCAGGGTGGCCCGCTCGGCGTTGGCCTTGCGCCACGCGGCATACCGCTTGTTCCAGTCCTGGTGGGCGGCCTTGCCGCGCTTCTTGACCTCACGGGTGTGGGCGAGCACCGCCTTGTCGACCTCGAAGGACTTCTTCGGGTCGAAGCCGAGCAGCTCCTTGGTGGCGGCGACCTCGTCGGCGCCGAGCGCCGAGCCGTGCGACTTGCCGGTGCCGCGGGCCGTGGGGGCCGGCCAGGCGATGACGGTGTGCAGGCGCACCAGGGTGGGCTTGCTGCGCGAGGTCTTGCTCTTCTCCAGCGCCGCGAACAGGGTGTCGACGTCCTCGGTGTAGTCGGCGGTGCCGGCGGGGTTGTTCGACCGACGCCAGTCGATGTCGACGACCTCCCAGCCGTAAGCCTCGTAGCGCTTGGCGACGTCCTCGCTGAACGAGATGTCGGTGTCGTCCTCGATCGAGATCTGGTTGGCGTCGTAGACGACGGTGAGGTTGCCGAGCTCCTGGTGGCCGGCGAGCGAGGACGCCTCGGACGCCACGCCCTCCATCAGGTCACCGTCGGAGGCGAGCGCCCAGACGTGGTGGTCGAACACGCTCTGCCCGGGCTTGGCGTCGGGGTCGAGCAGGCCGCGCTGGCGGCGCTGCGCCATCGCCATGCCGACCGCGGAGGCCAGCCCTGAGCCGAGCGGGCCGGTGGTGATCTCGACACCCTTGGTGTGGTGCACCTCGGGGTGTCCGGGGGTGAGGGAGCCCCAGGTGCGCAGCGCCTTGAGGTCCTTCAGCTCCAGGCCGTAGCCGCTGAGGAAGAGCTGGATGTACTGGGTCAGCGAGGAGTGGCCGCAGGACAGCACGAACCGGTCGCGGCCGAGCCACGTCGGGTCGGACGGGTCGTGCGTCATCACGTTCTGGTAGATCAGGTAGGCGACGGGGGCCAGGCTCATCGCGGTGCCGGGGTGGCCGTTGCCGGCCTGCTGCACGGCGTCGGCGGCCAGCACGCGCACGGTGTCGACCGCTCGCACGTCGAGGTCGGTCCACTTCGCCTTCTTCGCGACAGGCCGGGAGATCTCCGGGCTCCGTCCCTGGGTCGCGGTGGTGGTGCGCCTGCTGGTGGTTGTCGTGCTCACTGGGGCCTCTCTCGCGGGGATCGTGCACACGGTGGGGACGGGTCCGCCGTCCACCCTAGTGTCTGGACTACCCCGCACTGGGGCTCCGCCAACCCGGTCAAGGTTAGAATCACCGAGCACCCGACCGGCCGACCCGAAGGACGACGTGGCCACCTCCTCGATCACGACCGATCCCTCGGTCCAACGGCTCGACCGACGCCGCACGGTGACGAACTACCTGGCCATCACCAAGCCTCGGATCATCGAGCTCCTGCTCGTCACGACCGTCCCGGTCATGTTCCTTGCCGAGGGCGGGGTGCCCTCGCTCTGGCTGGTGCTCGCGACCCTGGTCGGCGGCACGCTCAGCGCCGGTGCGGCCAACACCTTCAACTCCGTCTACGACCGCGACATCGACCGGCTGATGCACCGCACCAGCTCCCGGCCGATGGTCACCGGCGAGATCAGCCCGCGCAACGCGCTGGTCTTCGCCGCCGTGCTCACCGTCGTCTCGACGGTCTGGTTCGCCCTCGTCGTCAACGTGCTGTCGGCCGCCCTGTCGGTGGCCGCCATCGTGCTCTACGCCGTCGGCTACACGATCCTGCTCAAGCGCCGCACGTCGCAGAACATCGTGTGGGGCGGCCTGGCCGGCTGCATGCCCACCCTGATCGGCTGGTCGGCCGTCACCGGCACCGTGCAGTGGCCGGCCATCGTCCTCTTCTTCCTCATCTTCTTCTGGACGCCCCCGCACTACTGGCCGCTGTCGATGGCGTTCCGCGACGACTACTCCGCCGCCGGGGTGCCGATGCTGCCCGTCGAGCAGGGGCCCGTCGTGGTCGGTCGGCAGATCGTCCTCTACTCCTGGGTGATGGTCGCGACCTCGCTGGTGCTCGTGCCGGTGGCGTCGATGGGCTGGGTCTACGCCGTCACCGCCGTGCTCGCCGGCGGGCTCTTCCTGCTCGAGGCGCACCGCCTGTTCCGGGCCGCCAAGGGCGGGGCCACCGGCCCGGCGCTGAAGCCGATGCGGCTGTTCCACTACTCGATCACCTACGTGACGGTCGTCTTCCTCGCCGTGGCCCTCGACCCGCTGCTGCACGTCGCCATCGGCTGATCCGGCAGGTCGCGGATCCGGCCGTAGGGGCCGAACAACGGGGCGAAGGCGGATGCCGCGTAGAGCGCTGCCATCGCGGTGACCGTCTCGCGCACCCCGACGTGGGTGCCGAGCCACCCGGCGGCCAGGCCGGCCAGGGGCATGGTGCCGAAGTTGACGAGGGACGACGTCGAGGTGGTTCGGGCGAGCAGCTCGGGTGGGGTGTAGCGCATCCGGAAGGTGCCCCGCAGCACGTTCGCGGCCACGACGCCGGCGCCGACGAGGGCCAGGCCGAGCGGCACGAGCACCACCCGCAGCCCGGGCTGGCCCAGCGCGATGAGCAGTGCGGGAGGGCCGGCGGCGACCTGCAGCACCACCATGGCGCGGGCGTCCCCGAGGTGCGTCGCGGCCCGGCGGGCGATGCCGGCGCCGACGAGCCCACCCAGGCTGCCGGCCGTGAGCACGACGCCGACCCGGCCGGGGTCGAGGTCGCGCACGAGGAACAGCACCAGCAGCGTGTAGTAGCCGGTCAGGGCGAAGTTCGCAACGCCGCCCTGCACGGTGAAGAAGCGCAGGAACGGGTCGTGGAACACCACCCGGATGCCGGTGGCCACCTCGCGCCGCAGTGGCTCACGGTGCGTGGGCACGGGAGGCTGGGGCACCAGGGTGCGGGGGTCCAGCCGGTGCAGGCACAGCGCCGATACGAGGAACGACACGACGTCGACGAGCACCGCCGAGGCGGCGGAGAAGACGGCGACGAGCAGGCCGCCCACCCCCGGCCCGACCACCTGCATCGCCGACTCGGTGCCGACGACTCGGGCGTTCGCCGTCGCGAGGTCGGGTGCGGCGACGATGCGGGGCACGAGGGGGAGATAGGCGGTGCGCAGGAACACCGCGGCGCCGCCGACTCCCAGCGTCGCCAGCACCAGGTGGGGGAGGGTGAGGAGGCCGAGCGCCCACGCCAGCGGTACCGACCCGATGGCCGCGGCCGCTGCGATGTCTGCGGCGATCATGACCCGGCGCGCGTCGCTGCGGTCGACCCACGCGCCGGCCGGCAGGCCGATGAGCAGCCAGGGCAGCCAGGCGGCGGCGGTGAGCAGGCCCATCCAGCCCGGGCCGGCATCGAAGACCGTGACGGCGACCAGCGGCACCACGACGGAGGTGGTCATCGAGCCGAGCACCGACACGCCCTCGCCGACCCAGAGCAGCCGGAAATTGCGGTTGCCTGCGATCGGGGGAGCGGTGGCCGGGCCGCCGGTGCTGCCCGAGCGGGCGGCGACGTCAACGGCATCCGGGGTTCCGCCCGCCGCCCTCACGGCTGGCTCGGGAAGCCGCGGGAGAAGGCGTAGACCGGTTCGCGGTGCTCGCCGTCGTCGGGCACCGGCCGGTCGGCCCAGCGGCGCAGCAGCGCAGCCACCTCATCGGACAGCTCGCCCAGCTCGTGCGGGGACAGCCGCATCCAGGCGGAGGTCGCGAAGGAGACGGCGTCCCACGTCGGGTCGGAGTCCGCGTTCGCCATCCAGTCGCGCACCCGGGTCTCCTGGCGCCGCAGCGCGAGGGCCTCCGCCTCGAGTGCCGCGTCGACCGCAGCCGGGTCGGTGAGCTCCTGCCGGCTCCACCGGGTGGCCGCGGAGACCAGCCGCCACCAGCGCTCACGTCGGTCGCGGGCCAGCTCCGGCGCCTCCTCCACCAGCCCGGCCGCGGCCAGCACCTTGAGGTGGTGGCTCGCGTTGCCGACGGCCTGGCCGGTGCGCGCGGCCAGCATGGATGCCGTCGACGGGCCGTCGACCTTGAGCGCGTCCATGATCCGCGAGCGGAAGGGATGGGCCAGCGCGGCCAGGGGGGCGGCCTCGCGCAGGGTGCGTACCTCGGGTCGCGTCATGCCTCCCACGCTAACTCCACAATGAATGTTGCACAAGAAGTCTTGTGTATGTCCCTCCGCCACGTTGCCCACGGTGCCCGGATGCCGTGGGTTCCGGGGGACCGACCCGAGCCGGGAGTCGCGACCCGAGCCGGGAGTCGCGACCCGAGCCCGGAGAACTGAGGTGGTGGCCTGGGAATGAGGTACCTCAGACGCTGCGGATGCCGGTGGAGATACGCACGACGCCCGATGTGGCGCTCCACCTCAGCCGACGAATGTTGACGACGTCGGGATCGACCGATCCGGACACCGAACTCCCCAGGAGCACATCGTGAGCCTCTACATCGACAACAACGTCGTCCAGGCCGACATCGACCGGCGCTTCGAGCTGGCCGGCGTCGACATCCACGACACCACCCACCGTGCCCGGAACGGGTCGGACCTGCCGACCCGTCCGCTGGCGATTCACCCCCTCGCGGCGTTCTTCGCCCGCCTCGTCGGCGGCAGCGCCACGTCGAGGACGTCGCGGTCGCACCGTGACGCCCAGGCCGCCAGCGGCCGCCCGCGCCACCCGTGACCACGCTCGCGTCGGCACCCAGTGCCATGATCGGCACCGTGCCGCCGAGAACCACGACCGAGCTGGTCGGTCGCCACGAGGAGGTCCACCGCATCCTCGACGCCCTGGGCTGGGCCGACGGGGGCGGCGGGGCCGCCCTCCTCGGTGGCGACGCCGGTATCGGCAAGACCGCGGTGGTCGGGCACCTCACCCGGCTCGCCCTCGACCGGCGCACGCTCGTCGGGCACTGCGTCGGCGAGGGCGGCACCAGCCTGCCGTACCTGCCCTTCGTCGAGATGTTCGCGGCCCTCGACAGCCGCGAGCGCGAACTCGTCGACGAGCTGGTCGCCGACCACCCCGGGCTGGTGCCGCTCGTCCCGCGCGTGGCGTCCGGGGCCCGCGAGGATGCCGTGCGCGCCGACCTCGTCGAGGCCGTGCACGGCGCCCTCGCGGACCTCGGGCGCCGCGGCCCGCTGCTCGTGGTCGTCGAGGACGTGCACTGGGCCGACGAGTCGACCCGCGACCTGCTCACCCTGCTGTTCACCCGCGGGCTCACCGACGGCGTGGCCCTGCTCGCCACCTACCGCAGCGACGACGTGCACCGGCGGCACCCGCTGGCCGGCGCCCTCGCCGTGTGGTCGCGCCTTCCCGGGCTCACCCGGGTCGACCTCGGGCCGCTGCCCGACTCCGACCTGCGTCGCGTGGTGCGCCGCGCCGGCGTGGGCCTCGACGACGACGCCGTCGAGCTCGTCGCGCGACGCGCCGAGGGCAACGCGTTCTTCGCCGAGGAGCTCGCCACGGCCACCGGTGACCGCGGTGCCGACCCCGCCGACCTCGCGCGCCTGCTGCTCACCCGGGTCGACCGGCTCGACGACACGGCGCAGGCCGTCGTGCGGGTCGCCGCCGTCATCGGCCGCCGGGTGCCGCACGCCCTGCTCGACACAGTGGCCGGTGTCGATGCCGTCACGCTGGGCGGTGCGCTGCGGGCCGCCGTCGAGCACCACGTGCTCGAGCCGTGGGGTGAGCAGGGTTACGAGTTCCGCCACGCCCTGCTCGCCGAGGCGGTCAGCGACGACCTGCTGCCCGCCGAGCGCCTCCAGCTGCACCGCGCCTGCGTCGAGGCCCTGCGTGCCGACCCGACGCTCGGAACCTCGGCCGACCTCGCGCGCCACGCCCTGGCGGCCGGTGACCGGGCCGCGGCCCTGCAGGCCTCGGTCCTCGCCGGTGACGCCGCCCAGCGGATGGGCGGCCCGGCCGAGGCGCTCGCCCACTACGAGATGGCGCTCACCCTGGCCGACGTCGTGGGACCCCGCGCGGGCGGTGCCGGCGAGGCGGGTGACGGCGCCGACCCGGCATCCGGGCACGCCCTCACCCTGCGCGCGGTCGGGGCCGCCATCGGCAGCGGACGCACCGGCCGGGCGATGGCCCTGCTGCGCGCTCGGCTCGAGACCGACCTGCCCACCGACCACGAGCGGGCCGAGCTGCTCGGCGCCCTGGCCTTCGCGGCCCGGCTCACCGAGGAGCGCATCGACACGCTCGCCCTCACCGACGAGGCGCTGCGGCTGCTGGCCCCGGGCGCCCCGGTGGGCCTACGCGTGGGGCTGCTCGCGCGGCGCGCCGAGGCCCTGATGGACAGCGGGGCGGAACCGGAGGCACTCGAGGTCGCCGACGAGGCGATGGCGCTGGCGGTGGAGCACGACCTGGCCGTCGACCGCACCGACCTCGCCTCCATCCTCGCCCGGCTCAGCGAGACCTCCGGCGACCCGCGCGAGTCGATCCGCCGGCTCGAGGGGGCGGTGGCGGCGTGGACCCGCGAGCCCGACCTCGCGCTGCTGCGCGCCATGGACATCCTGGCCTCGGTGCACTTCCGCCAGGGTGACCACGAGGCGGCGCTGGCGGCGTATGAGCGCACCGTGGCCGAGGCCCGGCGGGCCGGCCTGGAGTGGTCGGTCTACGGGGTCGACGCCCGGGCCATGGTGGTGACGACCGCCTACGAGATGGGCGAGTGGGACCGCGCCGCTGGCGCGGCCGAGCACGACATCGAGACGGGGATGCCGGCCTGGGCGGCCGCCAGCATCGACGCCGCCGCCGGGGGGCTGCTCGCGGCACGGGGGCAGCTGAGCGCCACCGATCTGCTCGCCGCCACCCGCCCGTGGTGGGTCGACGACGGGCGCACGGCGGTGCAGTCCGGGATCGCCGCGGTCGACCTCCTCGGTAGTGGCGGCGACGTCGACCGGATGCTCGCCGTGCACGACGAGGTCGTCGACTTCCTGCGCGGCCTCTGGGGTCGGGGCCAGGTGGCGGTCGAGGTGCGGCTGGCCGCCCTCGCCATGGGCCACCTCGCCACGGCGCTGCGCTCCCGCCCGCCGGCAGGTCGCCGCGACCTCCTGGCGCAGGTCGACCGGCTGTGGCTGCAGGCCCAGGAGGTGTGGGGCGAGGGTTCGCTGCTGCACCCGCCGCTGCTGGAGGGCCGGGCGTGGCAGGTGCGGGCGCAGGCAGAGCACCAGCGGGCGCGCTGGGCCGGAGGCGACGACGTGCCCCTCGACGGGCTCGTGGCCCGCTGGCGCGAGGTGGTCGACCGGTTCGAGCAGTACGGCGAGCGCTACGAGGCGTCGCGCGGCCGGTGGCGCCTCGCCGAGGTGCTCGTCGCAGCCGGTGACCCGAGCGCCGTCCACGAGCTGCGGCTCGCCCGCGAGACGGCGCAGGCGCTCGGCGCCCGGCCACTGCTCGCGGCCCTCGAGCACCTGGCTCCGCGGAACGAGCGGGCTCCCGGCACGCTCACCGCCCGCGAGGCCGAGGTGCTGGGCCTGCTCGCGGAGGGCAGGTCCAACGGCGAGATCGGCCGGGCCCTGTTCATCAGCACCAAGACGGCCAGCGTGCACGTGTCCAACATCCTGGCCAAGCTCGGCGCGGCGTCGCGCGGTGAGGCCGTCGCGGTCGCGAGGGCCGGCGGCCTCCTCGACGAATGAGCCCTGACCTTGTAGGGCAGAAGCCGCCCGAACCGGGCGGCCTGCGGCGTGTTGCGCGGCCGTTCCCCTACGAGGTCGGGGAGGGGTCGAGGCGGCGCAGGGCGAGGATGCCGTTGGTGAGCGCCACCACGAGCAGGCTGGCCCCGAGCATGTGGGCGATGACGAGCGCCTCGGGCAGGTTCGTGAAGTACTGCACGTAGCCGATCAGCCCCTGCGCGAGCGCGACGCCGAGCACCACGAGCCAGGCCCGGGCCGGGCCGGGCTCGTCGTCTACCGCGGTGAGCCGCGCGGCCAGCCAGGTGGCGACGACCAGCCCGATGAAGATCATCACGAGGTCGGCGTGCAGCCACGAGACGGTGCGCGGGTCGAAGCCGAAGCGGTTCGGCTCGTCGGCGTCGCCGGAGTGCGGGCCGGAGCCGGTGACCACCGTGCCGAGCACCAGCACGGCGCCGCCGACCACCACGCTGACCCACGCGAGGCGGGTCACCAGGGGCGCGACGAGCGGGCGTGGCGGTCCGGCGGCCTCGTGGCGGGCGAACCAGAGGTAGGACGACACGGCCACCAGGCCCATCGACACCAGGAAGTGCGCGGCCACGATGGCCGGGTTGAGCCCCAGCAGCACGGTGACCCCGCCGAGCAGCGCCTGACCCAGCACGCCGACCAGCACCAGGCCCGCACCGACCTTCATCGGGCGCCGCGGAGCCCACCGCCACACGGCCAGCACGGTCGCGACCGCGAGTACGAGGAGCACGCCGGTCAGGGTGCGGTTGCCGAACTCGATGTACTTGTGGAAGCCCTCGGCCTGCTCGACGGTGGGGGTGATCGAGCCGTCGGTGCACTCGGGCCAGGTGGGGCAGCCGAGGCCGCTGCCGGTGACCCGCACCAGGCCGCCGGTCACGACGATGCCGACCTCGGCCACCAGGTTGGCCAGGAGGATCGGGGCCAGCCAGCGGGAGCCGGGGCGCGGCGCCGCTTCGGGCGCGGGGGTGGTGGTGCTCGTACTCGTCACGGCACAAGGTTACGGCGGCCCCGAGGGTGCCCTGTGCAGGGTTGGTCAGTCGCCCCAGCGGAAGAACCGGCGGGCGAGGACACCGCCGGCCAGGCCCCACACCACCAGCACGGCCCACTGCGCCCACGGCCACCCGCCGGCGACGACGGCGGTGCGCATCGCGTCGCCCAGCGCACCGGAGGGCAGCAGCGCGGCCACGGTGCCCAGCGCCCCGGGCAGGAGGGCGGTGGGCAACAGCACCCCGAGCCCGAGCAGCACCACCCAGACCAGGTTGGCGATCGCGAGCACGGCCTCGGCCCGCACGGTGCCGGCGAGCAGCAGCGCCAGGGCCACGAACGCGGCGCTCCCGAGCAGCACCGTCACGAGCATGGGCAGGATGCCGCCCGCCTCCGGCCGCGCCCCGAGCGCGACTCCCAGCGCCCCGAGCACGACGACCTGCACGGCCAGCACCGAGAGCACCGCCAGGCACTTGGCGGCGAGCAGCCCTCCGCGTCCGAGGGGGGTGGTGCCGAGCAGGCGCAGCACCCCGGCGCGTCGGTCGAACCCGGTGGAGATCGCCTGCCCGGTGAATGCGGTGGAGACGACGGCCAGCGCCAGTGCCCCGGCGAGCGCGACGTCGGCGCGGGGTTCGGGTCCGAGGTCGGGCACCGAGGCCAGGGCGAGCCCGACCAGGGCCAGCGCGGGCAGCACCACCGAGACGAGCAGCTGCTCGCCGTTCGCGAGCAGGGCCCGCGTCTCGAACGACGCCCGCGAGAGCACCCGCTGCCGAGCGGCGGCCGCCGCCGGACGGTCCGGAGCCACCGCGCTCATCGCGCCGCCCCGGTCGTCAGCGTGAAGTAGACGTCCTCGAGCGAGCGCCCGCCGCGCACCTCGTCGAGGGTGCCGTCGGCCACGACCCGCCCGGCCGCCATGATGACGACCCGGTCGGCCAGCCGCTCGCCCTCCTCGAACGAGTGGGTGGTCACCACGACGCACGCACCCCGGGTCGCCTCGGCCCGCACCAGGTCCCAGACCTCGAGCCGGGCGTGCGGGTCGAGCCCGGCGGTCGGCTCGTCGAGGAACAGCGCGTCGGGGTGGGGGAGCAGGGCGGCTGCCAGCGCCACCCGCTGGCGCTGGCCACCCGACATCCGGCGCACGGTGGTGCCGGCGAACGCGGCGATGCCGAGCCGGTCGACCAGCTCGTCCAGCGGGGCGGGGGCGGCATACAGGGCGGCCAGGTGCCGCAGCAGCGGCAGCGGCCGGCTGGTCGTGGGCAGCCCACCCTCCTGGAGCATCACCCCGACGCGTGCCCGGTGGTCGGGCCCCGAGCGCCACGGGTCGCGGCCGAGCACCTGCACCGACCCGGCATCCGGGCGTTGTAGGCCCTCGAGGCACTCGACGGTGGTGGTCTTGCCGGCGCCGTTGGGGCCGAGCAGCGCGGTCACGGTGCCGGCCGTGGCCGACCACGAGGCGCCGTCGACCGCGGTGGTCGTCGCGAACGACCTGCGCAGCTCGCGCACCACCACTGCTCCGGTCACGGCTCGACATCCTAGGCTGGCGCCCATGCCCCGCATCGACAGGGAGGCCGCGCCCGCCACCATGGTGGCCGCCGCGCCAGCCGCCCTTGCCCTCCTGCTCGGCCGACCGCGGACGGCGGCCGTGCTCGGCCTCCTCCCGGTCGCCGTGGCCGCCTTCTTCCGCGACCCCGAGCGCACCCCCGACCACGCCGCCGTGCCGGTCGACGACGTGCTCTCCCCGGCCGACGGCAAGGTGATGCACGCGGGCGCCGCCGTCGAGGGGCTGGCCCCCGAGGGGGAGTGGCAGCAGGTCAGCATCTTCCTGTCCGCCTTCGACGTGCACATCAACCGGGCTCCGTACGGCGGCCGGGTCGTCGAGGTGCAACAGCGGCCCGGTCAGTGGCTGGCGGCGTACAAGCACGAGAGCGCCCACCTCAACGAGCGCAGCGACATCACCGTCGAGCGGCAGGTCGGCGACGAGCTGCGCCGGGTGCACTTCCGGCAGATCGTCGGCCTGATGGCCCGTCGGGTGGTCACCCGGGTCTCCGAGACCGACGAGCTCACCACCGGCCAGCGGGTGGGGCTGATGAAGTTCGGCTCGCGGATGGACGTGTTCGTGCCGCCCGAGTGCGACCTGCTCGTCGCCACCGGTGATCGGGTCGTCGCCGGCGAGACCGTGATCGCCCGGTGGGCGCGCCCGGTCCGGGTGACCGGGTGACCAGCCCGGCGGCGCCGGGGCGCCGCCGCATCCTCGACCGCTGGCGGCTGGTGTCGCCGACCGGCGCCCAGGTCGTCAGCCTTCGCCAGCTGCCCAAGCGCGAGCGTGCCCGGCTGCTCGCGCCGAGCGCCTTCACCACCTTGAACATGATCAGCGGGCTGTCCTCGGTGATGCTCGCCTTCGACGGGCACTTCACCCTGGCCGCCGCGCTCATCGCGGTGTCGATCGTCCTTGACATCGCCGACGGTTTCGTGGCCCGGCTGATCGGGGCCACCTCGCCGTTCGGCCTGCAGCTCGACTCACTCGCCGACCTGATCTCGTTCGGCCTCGCACCGGCAATCCTGGTGCACACCTGGGCGCTCGACGAGTGGCCGATCCTGTCCTGGCTGGCGGCCTTCTTCTGGCTGGCGTGTGCGGCGTTCCGGCTGGCCCGGTTCAACGTCACCATCGACCCGCTGGCCGACAAGCGCTACTTCGTCGGGCTGCCCTCGCCCGGCGCCGCCGCCGTCGTCATGGCGACCATCCTGGCGCTCGACTCGCCGCACTTCGGCCCGGGCACCGGCCCCTGGCAGGCCTGGTTTCCCCTGCTGGTCAGCGTGGTGCCGGCGCTGCTGATGGTGATGACGGTGCGCTTCCGGTCCTTTCGCAACCTGCTCTCGCCGCAGACCCGCAACGCCCGGCTCACCACCGGGGGCGTCGGCCTCGCCGTCCTTTCCGGTCTGCTCCTGGCTCCCGGGCTGACCAGCCTCATCGTCGCCTACGGCTACGTGCTCACCGCCCCGCTGGGGGTGCTCACCGCACCGTTGCGCGAGCGGTGGTTGGGGCCGGAGTCCGTCGCACCACCGCGGCGCCGGATGCCGTCGGTCTTCCTCCCGCTCGACGACGAGGACGATGACGACGACACCGACGCCGATCCCGGCTCCGACGAGGGTGTCGAGACTTAGGACACCCTTGCTTGGACACGCCGCCGCCAATTACCTAACATGGGTGTGTGGTTAATACCGATGCACACGTCCTGGAGTCGCGCACCCGCGACCGGGTGCTGCGCGTCGTCAGCCAGGAGGGGCCGGTCAGCATCACCACCCTCGTCGAGCGGCTCGGCCTCACCGAGACCGCCGTCCGCCGCCAGGTCGACACGCTGCACGCCGAGGGGCTGGTCGAGTCCCGCGAGGCCACCGGCCCGCGCCGGCGCGGCCGCCCGGCCAAGTCGTGGGTGCTCACCGAGCACGGCCACCGCGCCCTGGTCAGCGACTACGACCACCTCGCCGGTGAGGCCCTGCGCTTCCTGAGCGACACCGTCGGTGCCGACGCGGTGCACCAGTTCGCCGAGCACCGGGTCGCCTCCCTCGAGCAGCGCTACGCCGACCGCATCGACGCCGCCGGTGACGACACCGCCGCCCGGGCCGGCGCCCTGGTCGACGCGCTCAACGCCGACGGCTACGCGGCATCCGCCCGCCCGGTCGGCCCGGCGGGCGCCGGCCAGCTCACCGGCATCCAGCTCTGCCAGGGCCACTGCCCGGTGCAGCACGTCGCGGCCGAGTTCCCCCAGTTCTGCGAGGCCGAGACCGAGGCGTTCTCACGCCTGCTCGGCGTCCACGTCCAGCGCCTGGCCACCCTGGCCCACGGCGACCACGTCTGCACCACCTTCGTCCCCACACCGACCACCGAGAGGCCCTCGTCATGACGAGCAGCATCGAAGAGCTCAACCCCGGTCTGAAGGACCTCGGCACCTACGCGTTCGGTTGGGCCGACAGCGACACCGCCGGCGAGACCGCCCGCCGGGGGCTCAACGACGAGGTGGTCAGCGACATCTCGGCGCGCAAGAGCGAGCCGCAGTGGATGCTCGACCTGCGCCTGAAGTCGCTGCGCCTGTTCGGCAAGAAGCCGATGCCGACGTGGGGCTCCGACCTGTCGGGCATCGACTTCCAGAACATCAAGTACTTCGTGAAGTCCACCGAGAAGCAGGCCACCTCCTGGGAGGACCTGCCCGAGGACATCAAGAACACCTACGACCGGCTCGGCATCCCCGAGGCCGAGAAGCAGCGCCTCGTCGCCGGGGTCGCGGCGCAGTACGAGTCGGAGGTCGTCTACCACCAGATCCGCGAGGACCTCGAGGAGAAGGGCGTCATCTTCGTCGACACCGACACCGGGTTGCGCGAGCACGAGGACCTCTTCCGCGAGTACTTCACCTCGGTGATCCCCGCCGGTGACAACAAGTTCGCCTCGCTCAACACCGCGGTGTGGTCGGGCGGCTCGTTCATCTACGTGCCGCCGGGCGTGAAGGTCGACATCCCGCTGCAGGCCTACTTCCGCATCAACACCGAGAACATGGGCCAGTTCGAGCGCACGCTGATCATCGCCGACGAGGGCTCCTACGTGCACTACGTCGAGGGCTGCACCGCGC
This sequence comes from Actinomycetales bacterium, assembly GCA_038330415.1. Lineage (GTDB taxonomy): Bacteria > Actinomycetota > Actinomycetes > Actinomycetales > Dermatophilaceae > Fodinibacter. Next base: position 47,359 of record JBBQNZ010000001.1, read on the forward strand.
CGATCTACAAGAGCGACTCGCTGCACTCCGCGGTCGTCGAGATCATCGTCAAGAAGAACGCCCGGGTGCGCTACACGACCATCCAGAACTGGTCCAACAACGTCTACAACCTCGTCACCAAGCGCGCCACCTGCGCCGAGGGCGCGACGATGGAGTGGATCGACGGCAACATCGGCTCCAAGGTCACGATGAAGTACCCCGCCGTCTTCCTGCTCGGCGAGCACGCCCGGGGCGAGACCCTGTCGATCGCGTTCGCGGGCGAGGGCCAGCACCAGGACGCCGGCTCCAAGATGGTGCACGCCGCCCCCAACACGAGCAGCCAGATCATCAGCAAGTCGGTCGCCCGCGGTGGCGGTCGCACGTCCTACCGCGGCCTGGTCCAGATCATGGAGGGCGCCCACGGCTCGAAGAGCTCGGTCGTCTGCGACGCCCTGCTGGTCGACTCGATCAGCCGCTCCGACACCTACCCCTACGTCGACATCCGCGAAGACGACGTGCAGATGGGCCACGAGGCCACCGTCTCCAAGGTGTCCGAGGACCAGATGTTCTACCTGATGTCCCGAGGCATGTCCGAGGAGGAGGCGATGGCGATGATCGTGCGCGGCTTCGTCGAGCCCATCGCCAAGGAGCTCCCGATGGAGTACGCCCTCGAGCTCAACCGCCTCATCGAGCTGCAGATGGAAGGAGCAGTCGGCTGATGTCGCTGCTGACCCCCCAGCGCCCCACTGCGGGCGCGCACACCGACAGCGCCGCGACGATGGTGCCGAACCAGTCGCGTGCCGAGCGCACGACGTCCTACGCCGTCGCCGACTTCCCGCTGCCCACCGGGCGCGAGGAGGAATGGCGGTTCACCCCGGTCGACCGCCTCGGGGCGCTGTTCCACGACGAGGCCACCGGTGGCCGCCTCGACCTCACGCACGACCTCCCCGACGGCGTCACCTTGTCGACGGTGAGCGTCGACGAGTGGCGCGCCAGCGCGGCGCCCGCCCCGGGTGACCGGGCCGCCGCCGTCGCCGGCGCGCACAGTGACGGCGCGCTCGTGCTCGACGTCCCCGCCGACGCCGAGCTCGACGAGCCGATCCGCATCCGGCTCGCCGGCACCCGGCACGAGGTCGTGCACGGCCTGCTGCTCGTGCGGGTCGGCCGGTTCGCTCGCGCCACGGTCGTGCTCGAGCACTCCGGCACCTCCGAGTACGGCGAGGTCGTCTCGGTCGTCGCCGGCGACGGCGCGCAAGTGACCCTGGTGACCGTGCAGGAGTGGGACGACGACGCCCACCACCTGGCCCAGCACGACCTGGTCATCGGCCGCGACGCCGCGGTGCGGCACATCGCCGTGTCGATCGGCGGCGGCATCGTCCGGTTCAACACCAACGCCACCTACGCCGGCCCCGGCGGCTCGTTCGAGGGCCTCGGTGTCTACTTCGCGGATGCCGGGCAGCACCTCGAGCACCGCCTCTTCGTCGACCACGGCGCACCGCAGTGCCGCTCCAACGTCGAGTACAAGGGCGCGCTGCAGGGCGACACCGCACACACCGTGTGGGTCGGCGACGTGCTGATCCGCGCCAGTGCCGAGGGCACCGACACCTACGAGCTCAACCGCAACCTGGTGCTCACCGAGGGTGCCCGGGCCGACTCGGTGCCCAACCTCGAGATCGAGACCGGCGAGATCAAGGGTGCCGGGCACGCCTCTGCCACAGGCCGGTTCGACGACCAGCAGCTGTTCTACCTGATGGCGCGCGGCATCCCAGAAGACGAGGCGCGCCGCCTCGTCGTGCGTGGGTTCTTCGCCAGCGTGGTCGGGCGCATCGGCGTCCCCGAGGTTCAGGACCGCCTGATGCTGGCCATCGAGCGTGAGCTCGCGGGCGGTGCTGCATGAGCGAGCAGCTGACCGACACCGGTTTCGTGCGGGTATGCCGGCTCGACGAGCTGCCCGCCGAGGGCCCGGTTCTCGCCGAGATCGAAGGCAGGCGGGTGACGTTGGTGCGCACCGACGACGGCGTCCTGCGCTGCGTCGACGACACCTGCACCCACGCCAACGTCTCGCTGGCCGAGGGCGAGCTCGACGACTGCACCCTCGAGTGCTGGCTGCACGGCTCGCGCTTCGACCTGCGCACCGGCGAGCCCTCCGGCCCACCGGCCATCGTCCCCATCGCCGTCCACACCGTCCGCATCGAGGGCGACGAGGTCTTCGTCGCCCTGTCAGAGGAGAGCTGAGCACTGCATGTCAACCCTTGAGATCAAGGACCTCCACGTCTCCGTCGACACCGAGGAGGGCGCCAAGGAGATCCTGCGCGGCGTCACCCTGACGATCCGCTCCGGTGAGACCCACGCCATCATGGGCCCCAACGGGTCAGGCAAGTCGACGCTGGCCTACTCGGTGGCAGGTCACCCGAAGTACACGGTGACCTCCGGCTCCGTCACCCTCGACGGCGAGGACGTGCTCGCGATGAAGGTCGACGAGCGGGCCCGGGCCGGCCTGTTCCTCGCGATGCAGTACCCGGTCGAGGTACCCGGCGTCACCGTGTCCAACTTCCTGCGCACCGCCAAGACCGCCATCGACGGCGAGGCCCCGAAACTGCGCACCTGGGTCAAGGAGATGAAGGGCGCCATGGGCCAGCTGCGCATGGACCCCGCCTTCGCCGAGCGCAACGTCAACGAAGGGTTCTCCGGCGGCGAGAAGAAGCGCCACGAGATCCTCCAGATGGAGCTGCTCCAGCCCAAGTTCGCCATCCTCGACGAGACCGACTCCGGCCTCGACGTCGACGCGCTGCGCGTGGTCTCCGAGGGCGTCAACCGCGCCAAGGAGTCCACCGGCGCCGGCGTGCTGCTCATCACCCACTACACGCGCATTCTGCGCTACATCGAGCCCGACTTCGTGCACGTCTTCGTCGACGGCCGGATCGCCGAGGAGGGCGGCAAGGAGCTCGCCGACCGCCTCGAGGCCGAGGGCTACGACCGCTTCCTCCCCGACACCGTCGAGGCCTGAGTTGGCTGCCGCCCCCCTTCCCGTCGAGGAGCTGGCCCGCATCCGGGCCGACTTCCCGATCCTGACGCGCACCGTGCGCGGGGGGCACCCGCTGGTCTACCTCGACTCGGGTGCCACCTCGCACAAGCCGCGCCAGGTGCTCGACGCCGAGCGCGGGTTCTACGAGCACACCAACGCCGCGGTACACCGTGGCGCGCACCAGCTCTCCGAGGAGGGCACCGACGCCTACGAGTCGGCCCGCGCGACCATCGCCCGCTTCATCGGCGCCCGGCCCGGCGAGGTCGTCTTCACCCGCAACGCCACCGAGGCCATCAACCTGGTGGCCTACGCCTTCACCAACGGCGCCCACGGTGGTGGGGGTGGGCACGGCGACCGCTTCACCCTCGGCCCCGGCGACGAGGTGCTCGTCACCGAGATGGAGCACCACGCCAACCTCATCCCGTGGCAGGAGGCCTGCCGGCGCACCGGCGCGACCCTGCGCTGGGTGCCGGTCACCCCCGACGGCCGCCTCGACCTCACCGACCTCGACACGCTGCTCACCGAGCGCACCAAGGTGTTCGCGTTCACCCACGTGTCCAACGTGCTCGGCACGCTCAACCCCGTGCAGCAGCTCACCGAGCGGGCGCACGCCGTCGGCGCGCTCGTCGTGCTCGACGCCTGCCAGTCGGTGCCGCACCTGCCGGTCGCCGTCGACGACCTCGGCGTCGACTTCCTGGCGTTCTCGGGGCACAAGATGTTCGGACCGCTCGGCATCGGTGTGCTCTGGGCGCGCCCCGAGCTGCTCGACGAGATGCCGGTGTTCCTCACCGGTGGCTCGATGATCGAGACGGTCACCATGGAGGGCTCCACCTACGCCCCGGCACCGCAGAAGTTCGAGGCGGGCGTGCCGGTCGCGGCCCAGGCCGTCGGCCTGGCCGCCGCCTGCGACTACCTCACCGCGCTCGGGCTCGACCGGGTGCACGCGCACGAGCAGGCGCTCACCCAGCGGCTGCTCGAGGGCCTCGCACTGCGCCCGTGGGTGCGGGTGCTCGGCCCCGACGACCTGCGCGAGCGCGGGGGAGCGGTGGCCTTCGTCGTCGACGGGGTGCACGCCCACGACGTCGGCCAGGTGCTTGACGACAGCGGCGTGGCCGTGCGGGTCGGCCACCACTGCGCGTGGCCGCTGCACCGGGCGCTCAAGGCCCAGGCCAGCACCCGCGCCAGCTTCGCCGCCTACACGACGCCCGCCGAGGTCGACGCACTCCTCGAGGCGCTCGACCGCGTGCCGGCGATGTTCGGGCTCGAGGTGGCGGTCTGATGGACCTCTACCAGGAGCTCATCCTCGAGCACTACAAGCGCCCCGTGCGCGCCGGCCTGCGCGACCCGTTCGAGGCCGAGGTGCACCACGTCAACCCCACCTGTGGCGACGAGGTCACCCTGCGCGTGCACATCACCGGCGCGGGCGACGACGCCGTCGTCGAAGACGTGTCGTACGACGCGATGGGCTGCTCGATCAGCGTAGCCTCGGCGTCGATCCTCGCCGAGGAGATCACCGGCGAGTCCGTCGCCCACGCGCGCGAGACGGTCGAGGCGATGCGCTCGATGCTCACCAGCCGGGGCGAGGACCCCGGCGACGAGGAGCAGATCGGCGACGGCGTCGCCCTCTCCGGAGTCGCGAAGTACCCCGCCCGCGTGAAATGCGCCCTCCTGTCCTGGATGGCCTTCACCGATGCCCTGCACCAGGCCGAAGGAGCTTAAGGCATGACCGAGACCACCACTCCTGCAAACGTTGCTGACGTCGAGGAGGCCCTGCGCGACGTCGTCGACCCCGAGCTCGGCATCAACGTCGTCGACCTGGGCCTCGTCTACGGCATCACCGTCGACGGCCAGAACCACGCCGTCATCGACATGACCCTCACCTCGGCGGCCTGCCCGCTCACCGATGTCATCGAGGACCAGACCGAGCAGTCGCTCGAGGGCCTGGTCGCCTCGTACCGGGTCAACTGGGTCTGGATGCCGCCGTGGGGCCCCGACAAGATCACCGACGACGGTCGCGAGCAGTTGCGCGCCCTCGGCTTCAACATCTGATCCGCAGCCCCTCGTGACCCAGCGCGTCGTCGAGGTCGCGCCCGCGCGGCTCGACGGCTGGCTGGAACGCTTCGCCGCGAACAACCCCGACGGCCCCCAGCGGGTCGTCGGGGTCGCGCGTTTCGACCACGACCCGCTCGCCGTGGTCCTGGTGCGCCGAGGCGGGTATGCCGTGGGGGTCGGCTCGGGCGACCGGCTCACCGCCCACAAGGTCGGCAGCCGCTACGTGCAGTCGCGCACCGCGGCCGGTGGCTGGAGCCAGCAGCGCTTCGCCCGCCGCCGCGCCAACCAGGCCGACGGCTTGGTCAGCGCCGCGGTGGAGCACGCGGTACGGCTGCTCACCGGCATCCGCCCCGGGGGTGCCGTGCTCGGTGGCGACAAGGCACTCGTGGCGAGCCTGCTCGAGGACCCGCGGCTGGCCGGCATCCGTGACCTGCCGCGCCGCGAGCTCTACGATCTGCCCGACCCGCGCCTCGACGTGCTCGAACGCGCTCTGGAACGCGGTCGCGCGGTGCGGGTCACCATCGACGAGCCCTGACGGCCTCGCTCGAAGCAGATCGTCTGCCACGCCTTGACCTGCTTGGGTTTGCGGTGCAAACTAATGAATACAAAGGTTTGTCCCACAAAGTCAGGATGACGCCATGACCGGTTCCAGCTCCACCGACACCTTCGACCCACGTGACGCGAAGGCGCTGCTGGAGACCACCGACCACGCGACGCGCCGAGCCCTGGATGTCAGGGGGGACCTGCTCTTCACCGCGTGGGGAGTCGCCTGGGCGGTGGGCTACCTGTCGATCTGGTGGTCAACCCGTGGCCAGACCCCTTACACCGGACCGGCCGGGTGGGCCTACGGCACCCTGTTCGTGGCCCTGCTCGCAGCCGCAGCCGTGACCGTCGTGCTGATCTCTCGGGCAGCGGCAGGCATCAGCGGCGCCTCGACCCGGGCGGGCACCTTCTACGGGTTGACCTGGGCCGTCGGGTTCCTGCTGTGGCAGTCGGTCATGGGCGCCGTCGCCGCGGCCGGTGTGCCCGACGACGTGGCCGGACTCCTCGGTGCCGCAGGGCCGGCGCTCATCGTCGCCGTCATCTACTGCGTCTCTGCGGCGATGTGGGAGGACGCGTCCTTCTTCGTCGCCGGCTGCGTGCTCGCCCTGGCGACCGCTGTCGGGGTGTGGACCGGTCCGAGCACCGCCTCCCTCGTCATCGGCGTGGTCGGAGGCATCGGGTTCGCGACCGCTGCCGGCCTCTCGCGCCGGAGCCGGGTGTGACGCCTGACGACTCCGGCAGTTCCGCGGCCCTCCCGGTCGCCGACGCGATCCTCGACCCCGTCATCCACGCCCCGGTTCGGCTGCGCATCGTCGCTGCTCTGGCCGCTGTCCCGGAGCGCGACGCGATCTCGTTCACCAGGCTGCAGCAGCTGCTCGACCTCACCGCCGGCAACCTCACGACCCACCTGCGGCGCCTGGAGGAGGCCGGCTACGTCCAGGCCGTGCGCCTCGGGCAGGGGCGTACCGCGCAGACGTCGGCATCACTCACGCCCGCCGGGCGGGCGGCGCTGGCGGCCTACCGAGCCGCACTGGCGCAGATCCTGGGCTGACTCACTAGACCGTGGCGGCCGCGAAGGTGTTGCACTGGTTGAGGTCGCCGGTCTTGTAGCCCTGCAGGAACCAGCGCTGGCGGGACTCCGCGGAGCCGTGCGTCCAGGTCTCGGGGTTGACCCGGCCCTGGGTGGCCTGCTGGATGCGGTCGTCGCCGACCGACGAGGCGGCCGAGAGCGCGTCCTGGATGTCCTGGGTGCTGAGCGGCTTGAGGAACGGGGTGTTGGTGTCCTCGTCGGGCACGGTCGTGGCGTGCTTGGCCCAGACGCCGCCGAGGCAGTCGGCCATCAGCTCGGTCCTCACCGCAGCCGACTGCGCCCCTTGCGGGTCGCGCTGTGCCTCGCCGAGCAGGCCCAGCTGGTCCTGCAGGGCGTGCCCGTACTCGTGGGCGACGACGTACTCCTGCGCGAGCGGCCCACCGCTGGAACCGAACTGGTCCTGCAGGATCTGGAAGAAGCTCGCGTCGATGTAGACCCTCTTGTCGAGCGGGCAGTAGAACGGGCCGACCTGGTTGCTCGCCGTGCCGCACGCCGACCGTGCCGTGCCGTCGTAGAGCACGGTCTTCGTCGGCTGCCACTCCTTGCCGAAGCGGGGCAGCTCGGAGGCCCAGAATGCCTGCACCGAGTTGACCGTGCCGATGATGCGGCACTCGATGTTCGCGTTCGCGTCGGCGCCGGTCTTGCACTCCTGGAAGGCGTTGGGGTCCTCGCTGCCCGCGACGCCGACCTGGCTCGGGTCGAGACCGGCGGTGGCCCCGTTGTCGCCGCCGAACACTCCGTTCAAGAGCAGGGTGAGAATGAGGATGACGATGCCACCGAGGCCGCCGCCGACGACCATGCCCCCTGGGGCGCCGCCTCCACCGCCGCCGGAGGACACCTGCGAGGTGTCGAGGGTGACGTTGTCGTTGAAGCTCATCTCCGGGCCTCCGTGGCGGGCGCCCCCGTGCGGCGCGCAGTGGGTGCACCACCCTAGTGGCGGCATCGGGCGGGGTGGGCCAGGTGGGGAGGACCGCGTGATCGGTCGGAGGGACCGCGCGGGACGGCTATTCTGGATGGTCGTGGCCGTCTCGGGCCGCCGCCCCCACCACCGAAGGTCTCACCGTGATCACCGCTGCCTCCGTCGAACTGCGCGCGGGCTCCCGCCTGCTCCTCGACGCCGCGTCGTTCCGGGTCGCCCCGGGCGACCGGGTGGGTCTGGTCGGCCGCAACGGTGCCGGGAAGACCACGCTGACCAAGGCGCTGGCCGGGGTCACCCAGCCCGCGGCCGGCACCATCACGCGCAGCGGCGACGTGGGCTACCTGCCCCAGGACCCGCGCACCGGTGACCTGCACATCACCGCCCGCGACCGGGTGCTCTCCGCCCGCGGCCTCGACACGATCGTGCGCGACCTGCGCGCCGCCGAGCAGTCGATGGCCGCTGAGACGGGCGAGAAGCAGGACAAGGCGATGCGCCGCTACGGCCGGCTCGAAGCCGAGTTCACCGCGGCGGGCGGCTACGCCGCGGAGTCCGAGGCCGCCCAGATCGCCGGTGCCCTCGGGCTCGACGAGCGCGTGCTCGGCCAGGAGCTCGGCACCCTCTCCGGCGGCCAGCGCCGCCGCATCGAGCTGACCCGCATCCTGTTCTCGGGCGCCGAGACGCTGCTCCTCGACGAGCCCACCAACCACCTCGACGCCGACTCCATCGCCTGGCTGCGCGACCACCTCAAGGGCTACCGCGGCGGCCTCGTGGTCATCTCGCACGACGTCGAGCTGCTCGACGCCGTGGTCAACAAGGTCTTCCACCTCGATGCCAACCGCGGCGAGCTCGACCAGTACAACCTGGGCTGGAAGGCCTACCTGCTCCAGCGCGAGACCGACGAGCGGCGCCGCAAGCGCGAGCGGGCCAACGCCGAGAAGAAGGCCTCGGTGCTGATGGCCCAGGCCGACAAGATGCGCGCCAAGGCCACCAAGACCGTCGCCGCCCAGAACATGGCCCGACGGGCCGAGCGGCTGCTCTCCGGCCTCGAGGCCGAGCGCACCCACGACAAGGTCGCCAAGCTGCGCTTCCCCAAGCCCTCGCCGTGCGGCAAGACGCCGCTGCGCGCCAGCGGGCTGTCGCGGTCCTACGGCTCGCAGGAGGTGTTCACCGACGTCGACCTCGCGATCGACCGCGGCTCCCGCGTCGTCGTGCTCGGCCTGAACGGCGCCGGCAAGACCACCCTGCTGCGGATGCTGGCCGGCGTCGACACCCCCGACACCGGTCAGGTCGAGCCGGGGCACGGGCTGAAGGTCGGCTACTACGCCCAGGAGCACGAGAACCTCGACGTCGACCGCACCGTGCTCGAGAACATGAAGTCCGCGGCCCCCGACCTCGGCGAGACCGACGTGCGCAAGGTGCTCGGCTCGTTCCTGTTCAGCGGCGACGACGTCAACAAGCCGTCCGGCGTGCTCTCCGGCGGCGAGAAGACCCGGCTCTCACTGGCCCTGCTCGTCGTGTCGTCGGCCAACGTGCTGCTGCTCGACGAGCCCACCAACAACCTCGACCCGGCATCGCGCGAGGAGATCCTCGGTGCGCTGCGCACCTTCGAGGGCGCCGTCGTCCTGGTGACGCACGACGAGGGCGCCGTCGACGCGCTCGAGCCCGAGCGCATCCTGCTGCTGCCCGACGGCGTCGAGGACCTCTTCAGCGCCGACTACCGCGACCTCGTCAACCTGGCCTGACCTCCGCGCCCGACGCGAGAGGATGGGGCCATGAGGAGCTCGCGCGCGATGGCGGCCACGCTCCTCACCGTGGGCGCACTGCTCGTCACGGCGTGCACGACCAGCCCGGATGCCGTGACGCCACCGTCCGCTCCCGCCTCGCCACCCGCGTCGACGGCGGCGTCCGCGTCGGCCACCTCGAGCTCGTCGGCGAGGGCCACCGCGACCTCGAGCGCGACCGGCGGCACGGCATCCGTGCGCTTCTCGGCGCTCGGCGACATCAACTCGACCGACGCGTCCGACGCCGTCCTGCACTCGATCGGCGACCGCCACGACGACTTCACGCTCGCGCTGGGCGACCTGTCCTACGGCGACGACGGCGAAGAGGGGGCCTGGTGCCGCTTCGTCACCGACCGCGTCGGGGCGAGCCACCCGTTCGAGCTGGTCTCGGGAAACCACGAGTCCGACGGCCCGAACGGCGACATCGACCGCTTCGCCCGCTGCCTGCCCAACCGGCTGCCGGGCCTGGCCGGAAGCTACGGGCGGCAGTGGTACGTCGACCAGCCGGCGGCGCACCCTGTCGTGCGGGTCGTGATGATCTCGCCGGCGCTCGACTTCGGGCACGGCGAGTGGTCCTACGCCAAGGGCACCCCTCACTACGACTGGTTGCGCAGCGCCGTCACCGGGGCGCGCGCGGCCGGGATCCCGTGGGTCGTCGTGGGCCTGCACAAGCCCTGCCTGTCGGTCGGCAACTACCAGTGTGACCCCGGCGCCGACGTCGTCGACCTGCTCCTCGACACCGGGGTCGACCTCGTCCTGACCGGCCACGAGCACCTCTACCAGCGCACGAAGGCGCTCGCCCTGGGCGCCGGCTGCCCCACCATCCGCCCCGGGCGCTACGACCCCGCCTGCGTCACGGCCGACGGCGGCACCACCTTCGTCACGATCGGCACCGGTGGCACGCCGCTGCGGGACGTGCACGGGTCGGACTCCGAGCGCCAGTACTTCGCCGCACTCAGCGGAAAGGACCTCGACCCGTCGTTCGGGTCGCTCGACGTGCAGGTGACCGCCGACCGGCTCACGGCATCCTTCGTGCCGGTCGCGGGCGGAACCTTCACGGACGAGCTGGTGCTCACCCGCTGAGCGTGCGCAGCACGTGCGCGGTGATCGTGTCGCGAGCCCGGCGGCCCTCGGGCGTCGGCAGCAGCGGGTAGTCGTGCGGTGAGCCCGGCTCCACGTGCAGGGTGAGGTCGACCGTGGCCGGCGCCAGCCCGTGCAGCCGGTCGCAGTCGGGTCGGCAGATGTCGCGCGACCCCACCAGCACGAGGGTGGGCGGTAGCCCGCCCAGGTCGCCGTACAGCGGGCTCACCGTGGGGTCGGTGAGGTCGCGCCCGGCCGCCCAGTGGGTCGCGATCGGCAGCATGCCGGCCCGGGTGAGCCACGGGTCGCGCTGTTCGACCGGCCCGATGGCCGGGTTGGTCATCGACAGGTCGAGCCAGGGTGCGATGAGCGTGAGCCCGGCGATGCTGCCGTCGCCGGCGTGGGCCTGCGCCAGCAGCAGGGTCAGCGTCCCTCCCGCGGAGTCGCCCAGCACGTGCAGCGATGACAGTGGCGCGAGGCGAGCGTGCAGGACCGCGAGGAACGCCTCGGCGTCGGTGACGTCGGCCGCCGGCGCCAGGGGGTAGCGCGCCACGTGCACCTCGCGGCCGGTGGTGTCGGCGAGGTGGGCGACGAGTGACCAGTGTTGCGCCTGGATGCCGTTGACGAAGGCGCCGCCGTGCAGGTACGCGAGCGCACCGGACCCCGGCACGGCATCCGGCCGCGGGCGCACCGTCACCACCTCGCCGCCGCCGAGCGCCTCGGTCGTGAGGCGCCCGGCGAGCTCGTCGGGGGCGGGTGCCGCGGGCAGGGCGTGGGCCATGCTGCGCAGCCCCGCCTCGCGCGTGCGGTAGCGCTTCTTGCGGGTGGCGCGCAGGTAGCCGCGTACAGCCACGGTCTGCCAGCTGGTCACCGGCGCAACGATGCCACGCTCAGACGGGGATGGCGGGCAACCGGGTCAGCGCCTCGGCGACGGCCTGCTGCAGCTCGGTGTCGGCCCAGGTGTGGTCGACGAGGTCGCCACTGAGGTAGGCGTCGTAGGCGGGCAGGTCGAGGTGGCCGTGGCCGCACAGGGCGGTGAGGATGACCTTCTCCTCGCCCGTCTCGATGCACGCGATCGCCTCGTCGACGGCCGCCGCGAGGGCGTGCGTCGGCTCGGGAGCCGGCACGATGCCCTCGGTGCGGGCGAACAGCACCCCGGCCGCGAAGCAGTCCTTCTGCGTCTTGGCGATCGCCTCGATGAGGTCCTCCTCGTAGAGGTGGCTGATCAGCGGGCTCATCCCGTGGTAGCGCAGGCCGCCCGCGTGGATCGGGTCGGGGATGAAGTCGTGGCCCAGCGTGTGCATCTTCAGCATCGGGGTCAGGCCGGCGACGTCGCCGAAGTCGTAGGCGTAGGTGCCCTGGGTGAGGCTCGGGCAGGAGGCCGGCTCGACCGCCCGGATGACCGGGCCGGTGCCCGAGGCGAGCTTCTCGCGCAGGAAGGGGAAGGTCAGCCCGCCGAAGTTCGAGCCACCGCCGGTGCACCCGACGATGAGGTCGACGCTCTCGCCGATCTTCGCGAGCTGGAGCAGGGCCTCCTCGCCGATGATCGTCTGGTGCAGCAGCACGTGGTTGAGCACCGAGCCCAGGGCGTAGTTGGCGGTGGGATCCTGGGCGGCCATCTCGACGGCCTCGCTGATCGCCAGGCCGAGCGAGCCGGGGGAGTCGGGGTCGCTGGCGAGCATCGTGCGCCCGGCCTCGGTGAGGTCTGAGGGGCTGGGGTGCACGGTGCCGCCGAACAACTCCATCATGATCCTGCGGTAGGGCTTGGCGTCGTAGGAGGCCCGCACCTGCCAGACCTCGCACTCCAGGTCGAACTGGGCACAGGCGAACGCGAGCGCCGTGCCCCACTGCCCGGCACCGGTCTCGGTGGTGAGCTTCCGGATGCCGGCCTTGGCATTGTAGTAGGCCTGCGGCACAGCGGTGTTCGGCTTGTGCGACCCGGCGGGTGAGACGCCTTCGTACTTGTAGTAGATGCGAGCTGGAGTGCCGAGCGCCTTCTCCAGCCGGTGGGCCCGGTAGAGGGGAGAGGGCCGCCACAGCTTGTAGACGTCCTGCACCTCCTGCGGGATGTCGATGTACTGCTCGGTGCTCACCTCCTGGGCGATGAGGTCCATCGGGAAGATCGGCGCGAGGTCGTCGGGGCCGACCGGCTGCCCGGTGCCCGGGTGCAGCGGCGGCGGGGGAGGGGTCGGCAGGTCGTGGAGGATGTTGTACCAGCGCGTCGGCATCTCGTCCTCGTCGAGCAGGACCTTGTGGCGCAGCGGTGCGGACACGGCATACCTCTCCCTCGGCGGCGTCCGCCCCGGTGGCGGCGCCGCCGTCATCCTCCGGTGGGGCACCAGCGGGCACAAGGGGGTGCCCACGGGCAGGAACACCTGTCGGGAGCCGGTGGTTGACTGACAGGGCCAGACGACGACTTGAGGAGCACGACCAGTGAGTATGCAAGGGTGGCAGGCGTTGCACAGCCTGAGCAGGGACTCCAGTGTCAAGGAGCGCCGCCTGGCTCCGGGCACGACCCGTCGGGTGCTCAGGTACGCCACCCCCTACAAGGTGCAGATCGGCTGGTTCCTCGGGGTCGTCGTCGTCGAGTCGGTGCTTGTCGTCGCCTCGCCGCTGCTGCTGAAGTCGCTGGTCGACGACGGCATCTACCCCAAGGACTCCGAAGTCGTCGTGCGGCTGTCCCTGATCATCGCCCTGATCGCGATTCTCGGTGCAGGGCTGACCCTGGTCGAGCGGTGGTTCTCCGCCCGCATCGGTGAGGGCCTGATCTACGACCTGCGCACCCAGGTGTTCTCGCACGTGCTGCGCCAGCCGGTCGCTTTCTTCACCCGGGCCCAGACCGGTGCGCTCGTGACACGCCTGGGCAACGACGTGATCGGCGCCCAGCAGGCGTTCACCTCGGTGCTCTCCAGCGTCGTCAGCAACGCGATCACCCTGGTGCTGATCATCATCGCGATGGCCACGTTGTCCTGGCCGCTGACCCTCGGCGCCCTGGCCCTCGTCCCGTTCTTCCTCATCCCCGCGCGGCTGATGGGGCGCCGGCTCGCCAGCCTCGCGCACGAGCAGATGGTGCAGAACGCCGAGGTCGGTACCCGGATGACCGAGCGCTTCAACGTGGCCGGCGCCCTGCTCGTCAAGCTGTTCGGTCGCCCCGCCGTCGAGGACCAGGAGTACTCCGTGCGGGCCGCGAAGGTGCGCGACATCGGCGTGCGCATCGCCGTCAACCGCTCGGTCTTCTTCGTCGCCCTCACCCTGGTCGCCTCGCTGGCCACCGCGATGGTCTACGGCGTCGGTGGCCTGATGGCCGTCAACGACACCCTCACCGTGGGCACCCTGCTCGCCCTCACCGCGCTGCTGGCCCGGCTCTACGGCCCGCTCACCGCGATCTCCAACGTGCGCGTCGACATCCTCACCGCCCTGGTGTCGTTCGAGCGGGTGTTCGAGGTGCTCGACCTCGAGCAGCTCGTGGGGGAGGCGCCCGACGCGCGCCCGGTCCCCGCGGGCCCGGTGCGCGTCGAGGTCGACGGGGTGTCGTTCTCCTACCCGTCAGCCGACGAGGTGTCGCTGGCCTCGCTCGAGACCACCGCTTCGGGCGACCGGCGCGGCAGCGGGCCGGTGCTGCACGAGGTGTCCTTCACCGTCGAGCCGGGCAGCCTCGTCGCGCTCGTCGGCCCCAGTGGTGCCGGCAAGACGACGATCACCTCGCTCGTCGCGCGCCTGTACGACCCCACGGCCGGCGCCATCCGGATCAACGGGCTCGACCTGCGCCAGGCCCAGACCGAGTCGTTGCACGACGCGGTCGGTGTCGTCACCCAGGACGCCCACCTCTTCCACGACACGATCCGCGCCAACCTCGCCTACGCCGCGCCGGAGGCCACCGAAGACGACATGGTGGCGGCGCTGCGGGCCGCGCAGGTCTGGTCACTCGTCAACTCGCTGCCTTCCGGGCTCGACACGGTGGTCGGCGACCGCGGCCACCGGCTCTCCGGCGGCGAGAAGCAGCGGCTCGCCATCGCCCGGCTGCTGCTCAAGGGTCCCGGGCTGATCGTCCTCGACGAGGCGACCGCCCACCTCGACAGCGAGTCCGAGCAGGCCCTCCAGCGAGCTCTCGACCACGCCCTGCGCGACCGTTCGGCCCTGGTCATCGCCCACCGGCTCAGCACGGTGCGGCACGCCGACCAGATCCTAGTCGTCGACGACGGCACCGTCGTCGAGCGCGGCACCCACTCCGAGCTGGTTGCCTCCGGAGGGCTGTACAGCGAGCTCTACCGCACGCAGTTCAGCGACGAGATCGGCGAGGTGCTCGACGCCCGCGCCTGAGGCACCCGACCGGCACCTCAGCAGGCCACGTCCATCGCGGACGGCTACTCGTCCTCCTCGTCCCAGATCCGGGTCTTCTTCGGCTTCGCGCGGTACTGCTCGGGGTTCTCCAGCCGCAGCTCGCGGCGGATGCCGAACGGGATCAGCACGAAGCCCATCACCATGAGCAGCCACCACTGGTACGCGTACGCCTGGTGCGGGCCGAGGTCGCGGTCGGGGTCGCCGAGCGCCTGCGGCCGTGGCGGCGAGGAGCCGTCGGGCAGCGTCTCGGACTGCAGCAGCACGTAGCCCGGCAGCACCGCGCCGTTGCCCAGGACGCCGGACGCGTCGCGCAGGTTGAGGCTGGCGATCTGGTTGTCGGGGAGCCGGCGGTTCCTCGACGCCTGGCCGGGGCGCACCCAGCCCACCACCTCCACCTCGCCGGAGGGCGCCGGGGCGACCTCGGGCAGCACGCTGGCCCCGCTCTCCGACTCGGCCACCCAGCCGCGGTCGACGATGACATCAGGGCCGCCGGTGCTCGGCCGGAAGGCCCACAGCACCTCGTAGCCGGGCTCGCTCTCGAGGGGTCGGTTGCGCACGAAGACCGGCCCACCGGCATACCGCCCGGAGACCGTCACCCGGGTCCACTCGTCCTTCGGGTCGAGCCCTGCCGGGGTGAGCACCGTCGACAACGGCACGGGTGCCGCCCGGTAGTGGGTGTCGAGGCGCTCGTTGCGCTGCTGCTTGGCCTCGAACCGGTGGTACTGCCACCAGCCGAGGTGGTAGCAGGTGAACGCCACCAGCCCCGCCAGGAGGAGGGCGCCCAGCCAGCGAGGTGTTACGAGCCGCCTGAGCACGTAGCCACGGTACGCGACGTACATTGGTCGCCTATGACCGACCTTCCAGCCCCTCGCCTGCTCGACCGCTTCGGCCGCGCCGGCCGTGACCTTCGCGTGTCCGTCACCGACCGGTGCAACCTGCGCTGCAGCTACTGCATGCCGGCGGAGGGCCTGGACTGGCTGCCCAAGCCCGAGATGCTCACCGACGACGAGCTGGTGCGGCTGGTCACCGTGATGGTCGGCCTCGGGGTCACCCAGGTGCGGCTGACCGGCGGCGAGCCACTGCTGCGCCGCAGCCTGGTCGACGTCGTCGGCCGCATCGCGGCCCTCGAGCCCCGGCCGCGCATCGCCATGACCACCAACGGCATCGGGCTCGACCGACTCGCCGCCCCCCTCGCCGCGGCAGGGCTCGACCGGGTCAACGTCAGCCTCGACACCATCGACCCCGAGCACTTCGGCCGGCTCACCCGGCGCGACCGCTTCAACGACGTGGTGGCCGGCCTCAAGGCCGCTGCCGAAGCCGGGCTCACCCCGGTGAAGGTCAACGCCGTGGCCATGCGCGGCGTCAACGACACCGACGTCCCCGACCTGTTGCAGTGGTGCCTCGACCGGGGCTACGACCTGCGCTTCATCGAGCAGATGCCGCTCGACGCGCAGCACGCCTGGGACCGCTCGCTGATGGTGTCGCAGGCCGAGATCCTGGAGCGGCTGGGGGAGCGCTTCGCGCTCACCCCGGTGCCCGACCGGGGCAGCGCCCCGGCCGAGCTGTTCTACGTCGACGGCGGGCCGGCCACCGTGGGCGTCATCGCCAGCGTGTCGGCGCCGTTCTGCGCCAGCTGCGACCGGGTGCGGCTCACGGCCGATGGTCAGCTGCGCAACTGCCTGTTCGCCCGCCGCGAGGTCGACCTGCGAGGCCCCATCCGGGCCGGCGCCACCGACACCGAGCTCGCCGACCTGGTCATCGCCGAGATGTGGGCCAAGAAGTCGGGCCACGGCATCGAGAAGGCCGGCTTCGAGCAGCCCGACCGCCCGATGTCAGCGATCGGTGGCTGAGTCCTGCGGGTCCCACGGCTCGTAGGGCGCCCGGGTGATCTGCGGGGTCTGGTCGACCACGGGCAGCACCGGGCGCACCCGGCCGCTGACCCGCGGCATCACGGCGTTGGCGGCGACCACGGCGACGAACGGCAGGAACACCGCACCGGCGGCGAAGATCCACCGGTACCACGCGTCGACCACCACGAGCAGGATGAAGCACGCGGTGCGGATCGCCATGGTAATGAGGTACTGCTTGAGCCTGCGGGCCTGGTCCTCGGTGCGCGCCTCGGGCGCGCTCGTCACCGACTGGACGTCGTGGTCGTGACGGGTGGTGGGCACCCGTCCACTGTATGTCGCGCTGCTCCGGCTACCCAGCGGTAGTCCACTAGGTTCGACGGCATGAGTGAGCCCCGCACCGTCCTCGTCACCGGTGGCAACCGCGGCATCGGCCTGGCCATCGCCCGGTCGTTCGCCGAGGCCGGCGACCATGTCGCCGTGACCCACCGGTCCGGCGACGCGCCGGAGGGCTTGGTGGGCGTCCGCTGCGACGTCACCGACACGGCATCCGTCGATGCGGCCTTCACCGAGGCCGAGGAGAAGCTCGGCGCACCGATCGAGGTGCTCGTCGCCAACGCCGGCGTCACCAAGGACGGCCTGCTGATGCGGATGAGCGACGACGACTGGGACACCGTCATCGACACCAACCTGGCCGGCGCCTTCCGCTGTGCCCGACGCGCGAGCAAAGGGATGATCCGGCTGCGCCGCGGACGCATCGTGCTCATCTCGAGCGTGGTCGGCCTCTACGGCGGCCCGGGGCAGGCCAACTACGCCGCGAGCAAGGCCGGGCTGGTCGGGCTGGCGCGCTCCATCACCCGCGAGCTCGGCGGCCGCGGCATCACGGCCAACGTCGTCGCACCGGGGTTCATCGAGACCGACATGACCGCCGCGCTGCCCGAGGACACCCAGAAGAGCTACAAGGCCGCGATCCCCGCGGGGCGCTTCGCCACCCCGGCGGAGGTGGCCGCCGTGGTTCGCTTCATGGCGTCCGACGATGCGGCCTACATCTCCGGCGCCGTCATCCCGGTCGACGGCGGCCTCGGCATGGGCCACTGACTCAACCCCCACCACGCCGACCAGCACCGCACGACGTCACGACCGCACGCCTCCCACCGAAAGGTCCACCACATGTTGCTCGAGGGCAAGAAGCTGCTCGTCACCGGCGTCCTCATGGACTCCTCGATCGCCTTCCACGTCGCCAGGTTCGCCCAGGAGCAGGGCGCCGAGGTGGTGCTCACGTCCTTCGGGCGCACCATGAAGATCACCTCCGCGATCGCCAAGCGGCTGCCGCAGACCCCGCCGGTCGTCGAGCTCGACGTCACCAACGACGACGACCTCGGCGCGCTGGCCGACCGGGTGCGCGAGCACCTGCCGCACCTCGACGGCGTGGTGCACTCGATCGGCTTCGCGCCGCAGGGAGCCTTCAACTTCATGGAGGCCGGCTGGGACGACGTGTCCACCGCGGTGCACGTCTCGGCCTACTCGCTCGCCTCGCTCACCAAGGCCGCCCTGCCACTGATGGGCCCGGGCGGCAGCGTCGTCGGCCTCACCTTCGACGCCCGGTTCGCCTGGCCGGTCTACGACTGGATGGGGGTGGCCAAGGCCGCGTTCGAGTCGACCAACCGCTACCTCGCCCGCGACCTCGGCCCGATGGGCATCCGCTCCAACATCGTGGCCGCCGGCCCGATCCGCACCACCGCGGCCAAGTCGATCCCCGGCTTCGAGCGGTTCGAGGAGGAGTGGGGCAGCCGCTCACCACTCGGCTGGGACGTCAACGACGCGGAGCCCGCTGCCAAGGCCTGCATCGCCCTGCTGTCCGACTGGTTCCCCGCCACGACCGGCGAGATGGTGCACGTCGACGGCGGCTTCCACGCGATGGGCGTCTGAGCCCACTCGGGGGGCGCCGGGCAACGACGGCAGCCGGTCTGCACCACTAGGCTCCCCGGGTGAGCAGCGAGCCCGCCCAGACCCGCGAGACGACACCCCAGCCCGGCGTCACCACCCGCGAGGTGCGCCTGCTCGAGGGTCCGAACCTCTACTTCCCCCGCCCGGCCGTCAAGGTGACCCTCGCCCTGCCCGGCTACCTCGACGCCCCGGACGACGCTCTGCGCGCGATCAAGACCGCCGCCGGTCTGCGCCGCGGCCAGACCGGCGCCCCGGGCTCCGAGCAGCGCCAGCAGGTGCTGCTGCGCCTGGTCGAGCGGGTGGCCCGCTCGCTGGCGGCCGAGGTCGGCACCCGACGGCTGGGCGTGCGCACCCGGGCGGCCAACGAGACCGACGTCGTGGTCTGCGCTTTCGTGTGGCGGCACCGGGCCCGGGCCGAGACCCTGGGTACCGCGATCGGCCTGGTGCTCGGCGACCTGCTCGACGGCCATGCCTTCCCGGATGCCGTGGCGTACCGCGCCGCGGCGGTCGCGGCCGCCACGGCGCCGGGTGACGGGCCCCGGCTGGTGACGCCCCGCATCCCGGTCGCCTCCGTGACGGGCACCAACGGCAAGACCACCACGACCCGTCTGTTGGCCCACATCTGCATGACCGCCGGGTTCACCACCGGCTGGAGCTCCACCGACGGGGTCGTCGTCCAGGGTGAGGTCATCGAGCCGGGCGACTACTCCGGCCCGGCCGGGGCACGCGCCGTGCTCGAGGCGCCCGGGGTGCAGATCGGCATCCTCGAGACGGCCCGCGGCGGGATGCTGCTGCGCGGCATGGGCGTCACCCACAACGACGTCTCGGTGGTCACCAACGTGTCGGCCGACCACCTGGGCATGCAGGGCATCGACACCGTCGACCAGCTCGCGGAGGTCAAGGCCATCGTCACCAGGGTGACCCGGCCGCACGGCTGGGTGGTGCTCAACGGCGAGGACCCGCGGGTCTGGGCGATGCGCACCGGCATCCGGGCCCGTCCGTGGGTCTTCACCGCAGACGCCGGGGCGCCGGCCGTGCGCGAGGCCCTGGGTGCCGGGGGCCGGGCGCTGACCGTCCTCGACGACCACCTCACCGTGCTGCGACCCGACGCTGCACCCGACCGGCTCGTGCGCGTCGTCGACCTTCCGATGGCGCTGTCCGGCTTGTCGCACCACAACGTGCTCAACGCCCTGGCGGGCGCGGCGGCGGCGCTCGGGCTCGGCATCGACCGCGATGCCGTCGTCGAGGGGCTGCGCACCTTCCGCCCCGACGACGTGCTCAACCCGGGCCGGATGAACACCTACACGGTGCCGATCGAGGGCGGAGACGCCACCGTGGTGGTCGACCTCGCGCACAACGAGGCCGGGCTCGAGGCGCTGCTCGACGTGGCCCGTGGCCTCGTGGCGCCGGGGGGCCGGGTGCACCTGGCCCTGGGCACGGCCGGTGACCGCACCGACGAGATCCTGCGGGCACTCGGCGAGATCGCCGGCCTGCGCGCCGACCACGTCGTGGCGGCGCACAAGGCGCAGTACCTGCGCGGGCGCACCGTCGAGGAGCTCGAGGCGCAGCTACGCATCGGGCTCGCCCACGCGGGCGTGGGTGACGTCGCGTCCTACCCCACAGAGCTGTCGGGCCTACAGGCGCTGGTGGATGCCGCCGACGATGGTGACGTGGTGGCCGTCATGTGCCACGCCGAGCGGGTCGAGATCCTCGACTGGCTGCATTCGCGCAGCGCCACGTCCGACGACCCCGACGCGATCCGCCGCAAGGTGGTGCGCGCCCGCGGCGAGCACGACTGCGAGGACGAGATCGCGGCGCTGTGGGAGCTGCCGGATGCCGCGGCGCGCGTCGCCACTGCCGCCGCCCTCTACGCCGCACACCCCGGTGACGCCCGGATCGCGTACGAGTACGCCGGCACCCACGACAGCGCCGGTGCCGAGGCGGCCGCCGTGGCGCTCTACGAGGAGGCCCTCGCCGCCGGCCTGCGTGAGCCTCACCGGCACCGCGCCCAGGTGCAGCTGGCGTCGAGCCTGCGCAACGTCGGCCGGGTCGAGGAGGCGGTGGCCGTCATCGATGACGTGGCGGCACGGCATCCGGACAGCCTGGGCGTCGCGGCCTTCCGCGCGCTGGTGCACCACGACGCGGGTGCTCCGACCCGAGCCCTGGCCGAGCTGCTCTCCGCGATCGCGTCGACGAGCACCGACCCGGATGTCGTCCGCTACCGCCGGGCCCTCACCGCCTACGCCGCCGAGCTGTCCGACTGAGCGCAGCGCCCCCACCCGAACCGGTGCTCAGTTGACGGCCGGCGGCTCCGTTCCCGGCCGAGGGGCGAACCGGTGCAGCATCTCGTCCACGTGCGCCGAGGTCGCGGCGCTACCGCGCGGTGATCCAGTCATCAGGGCCAGGAACCGGTCGGCCCGCAGCGACTCCAGTCGCAGGTCCTCGACGGCCCGGACAGTCGCCGTGCGGGGGACCTGGCGCAGGAGAGCGATCTCGCCGAAGGACTCGCCGGGGCCCAGCCGGGTGATCGGCTCGCCGTCGCCGACGACCTCCGCCGTGCCCGCGACCACGACGTAGAACCGGTCGCCGGCATCACCCTGCCGGAAGACCGTCTCCCCGGCCGGCACGAGCACGTGGTCGAGCTGTCGGGCGACGGTCTCGAGGGCGGGTAGGGGCAGCGCGTCGAGCAGGGGGACTCCCCGTAGGAGGGCCAGCTCCTCGTCGCGCCCGACGATGACGGCGTCCAGGGCGGCGAGCCGGCGCCAGGAGAGCGCGACGGCGACGGGCGTGAGCAACCCCAGCACGACCAGGCTCGTGCGCAGGTCGAGGACGTTGATGGCGACCGGGGTCAGCAACGCGCCCAGGCCAACGCAGACGGCCACGACGCTCTCCAGCAGGCCGAAGACGCGGGCGAGCACGTTGGCGGGGGAGATGCGGGCGAGAACGGTGAAGCCCCCGACGTCGATGAGGGCGTTGCCGGCGCCGACGGCCGCGAGCATGACCATCGCCGACGCCGCTGACGGGAACAGCCCGATAACGACCAGGGGCGCACCCCACAGGGCTGCGCCGAGCCCGAACCAGGCCGCCAGGTGGCGCGATCCCACGAGGAGCGCAGCGGCCGCGGAGGCGAGCACCGCCCCGGCGCCGAGGGCGGCGTTCAGCACCCCCACACCGGGGTACCCGAGATCCACGAGCTCGATCGCGACGACCACGGCGAGGACCGTGATCGCCCCCCGCATGAACGTCTGCGCCCCGATGAGCGCGATCAGGAGTCGCAGGTCGCGGTTGGCGTGCACGGCACGCACCCCGCCGAGGGTGCGGTCGAGCGGGCCGTCGTCATCGGGCTCACCGGCGTCGAGCGGAGTCGGTTCGGGATGGACGCGCGCCATCAGCCAGCCGGCCCACGCCGATGCCACGGCGGCCATGGCGAGCACCTGGGCCGCGCCGCCCGATGCGAGCAGCACCGCGCTGATCGCGGGTCCGGCCAGCGTCGCCGCCGAGTCCAGGGCCCCGCGAACGACGTTGGCCCCCGCGAGCTCGGTCGGCGTCACGCACAACGACGGCAGGAGCGCGGAGTGGACCGGACGGAAGAGCACGGCGGCGGCCGACGACACCGTCACGAGCGCGTACACCGTCACCGCGGGACCGTCCGCGAACACCGCCCAGCCGGCGAGGGCGATGGACACGGCGCGGACGACCGAGACGGCGACGAGCACCTGGTCCCGAGGCCACCGGTCGGCGTACTGGGTGGCCAGCGGGGCCACCACGGCAGCGGGGAGCACCCGGACGAGGGCCACGACACCCACCTCCGTGGCGCCGCCGCGGCCGTAGGCGTAGACGGCGAGGACGACGGTGACGGCCCACTCGGCGGTCCAGGCGCCGAAGAATGCCGCCTGTGCTCGCCGCAGGCCCGGGTTGCGCCAGTTCGTCGCGAAGGCGCCCGCAGCCGCGCGCAGGCGAGACGGCCGCAGGCGTCCGGAGGCCTTCGACGCCATCGTCGAAGGCTAGCCACTCGGCTGGCGCGGCGGCAGGCCCCGGCCGGAGCGCTGATCAGCCGGTGGGCGGCGCAGGCTCGATGTCGCGGGCGGCGGTGTCGCCGGCCTCGCGGGCCTCCTCCTGCATCGTCTCGGAGTCGAGGTCGGGGTCGCCGACGCCGTCGCGGTTGTGGCTGCCGGGCTGCGCCTGCTGGGTCATCGACTCGAGCTCGGACATCACCGCCGCGTGCTGGTCGACACTCATGACGACGATGTCACCCGGGTTGGCACGGGCCATCACGTGCCGCACCGCCTCCGACTCGTCGAGCACGACCTCGACCTGGCGGCAGCGAACCCCGGGCTCGCCGACCCGGCTGCGGGCGCCCTCGGCGACCGCGGCCGCGGTGAACCCTCGCTCCCGACCTCGCAGCCGCTGGTCCTCGCGCACCACCACCACGTCGAAGTGCTCCGCCGCGACGGCACCGAGCTCGCGCATGTCCTCCTCGCGCCGGTCCCCGGCGGTGGCGATCATGCCGATCCGCGAGATCTTGCCGAGGTCGGTCTGCCCGGCCTTCATCGCGGCGTACCGCTCGACGAAGTCGCCGAGCACCCGCATGCCGGGGGCGTTGTGGCAGTAGTCGACGATCACGTCGACGTTGTGCACGTTGATCTGGTTCATCCGGCCGGGGGAGAGGTAGTACGAGGTCGTGAAGGTGCGCAGGCCCTGCCGGATCTCGTGCAGCCCCGCACCGCTGGCGAACGCCGCGCCCGCGGCCGCCATCGCGTTGGCCACGTTGAACAGCGCCGTGCCGCCGAAGGACGAGGGCAGCAGGTGGGTCCACGCCAGCTGCATCGAGCGGCGCCCGTGCCGGATGACGATCATGTCGCCGCGGTCGGTGCGGTCGAGCACCACCGCCCGGCCGCCGTTGCGGCAGTGGTTGTCGATGAATTCGCGCACCTTGCTTCCCGGCTCCTCGAGGCTGAACCAGACGACCGAACCCGAGCAGCGCCGCCGCATCCGCCGCACCAGGGCGTCGTCGGCGTTGAGCACCGCGAACCCGTCGCGCGGCACCGCCTCGACGACGACGGCCTTGACGTCGGCGAGCTGCTCGAGGGTGTCGATGCCGCGCATGCCCAGGTGGTCGGGCGCGACGTTCGTCACCACAGCGACGTCGTTGCGGTCGTAGCCCAGCCCCTCGCGCAGGATGCCGCCGCGCGCCACCTCCATCACGGCGAAGTCGACGCGCGGGTTCTGCAGCACCATCCGCGCCGAGCGCGGCCCGGAGGCGTCGGACTTCACGACCAGCCGCTCGTCGATGACGATGCCGTCGGTCGAGGTCATGCCGACCTGGCGGCCGACGCCCTTCATGATGTGCGCGATCATCCGCGAGGTCGTCGTCTTGCCGTTGGTGCCGGTCACGGCGACGATCGGCACCCGCGACGGTGCCCCGGGCGGGAAGAGCAGGTCGACCACCGGCTTGGCGATGTACTGCGGCTCGCCGATGGTCGGGTGCGTGTGCATCCGAAAGCCCGGTGCCGCGTTGACCTCGCAGATCGCGCCGCCGGCCTCGCGCACCGGCGAGGCGATGTCCGGGCAGATGAAGTCGATGCCCGCCACGTCGAGCCCGATCAGCCGGGCCGCCTCCTCGGCGATCTCGACGTTGTCGGGGTGGGCGTCGAAGGTGCGGTCGATGGAGATGCCACCGGTGGACATGTTGCCGGTCAGGGCCAGCTTGACCATGGTGTCGAGCGGCGGCACGTCGTCCAGGGTGAGGCCCTGCTCGCGCAGCAGCTCCAGCGCCGCCGCGTCGACCTTGATCTTGGTGAGCACCTTCTCGTGGCCCACCCCGCGGCGCGGGTCGGCGTTGGTCAGCTCGACGAGCTCGCCCACGGTGTGCGTGCCGTCGCCGGTGACGTGCGCGGGCACCCGCTCGGCGATGGCCTGCATCCGGCCCCCGACGATGAGGCAGCGGTAGTCGCGGCCGGTCACCATCGACTCGACGATGACGTAGCCGCCGCGCGACTGGTCCTCGGCCACCGCGAACGCCTCGAGGACCTCTGCGTCGCTGTCCAGGTTCAGGCACACCCCACGACCGTGGTTGCCGTCGAGCGGCTTGACGACCACCGGGAAGCCGATCCGGCGGGCGGCGGCGACCGCACCCTCGGCCGAGCGCACCGTCTCCTGCTTGGGCACCGGCAGCCCGGCCGAGCCGAGCAGCTTGGTGGTCATGTCCTTGTCGCCGGCGATGTCGACGGCCAGCGCGCCGGTCTTCGACGTCATCGTGGCGCGGATCCGCTGCTGGTGCACGCCCTGCCCGAGTTGCACCAGGCTGCCGCTGTTGAGCCGGATGAAGGGGATGTCGCGGCTGACCGCCTCCTCCAGGATCGCCCCGGTCGACGGGCCGAACGCGGTGCGCTCGGCCCGGGTCAGGAAGGTCTCGAGCTCGGCGCCGAAGTCGAACTCCGGGTCCTCCTGGACCAGGTGGTTGACCAGGCGCACCGCGAGGCGGCCGGCCGCCAGGGCGACCTCCTCGTTGGTGTAGCTGTAGATGACGTTGTAGACGCCGGGGCTGCCCTTGACCATGCGGGTCTTCCCGCGGCGCTGGTCGTGACCGGCCTCCTGCTGCAGCTGCAGGGCGACGTGCTCGGCGACGTGCCCGACCCAGGTGCCGTCGCGCAGGCGCTCGATGAAGCCGCCCTTGACCCCCTTGGAGCAGGTGTGGTTCTCGAGCCCGGGCAGCAGCTCGACGAGCCGGTCGGTGAAGCCGGGGAGGGTGTCGGTCGGATATCCCTCGAGCACACCGAGGTCGACCACGAGGTGGATGGACGGGTTGTAGGACCAGATGTTGCCACCGCGGTAGACGCGCGACTCGACGATGCGCAGGTCGGGGGCGGCGGGGCCGGTCGGGCTGGGACGGTCCATCGGCGCTTCTCCTCGGGGGGCGGTGGGTGGCGGGCGGGGTGGAGCGCGGGAGCGGTCAGGCCTTGGCCGAGGCGACCGAGGCGAGCAGGTCGGGGTGCTGCTCGACGAAAGCGGTGAGCCGCCGCTCCCGCAGGTCGAAGGTCGCCCCGGCGGGCAGGGTGTGCACCGTCGCCCCCGACACGAGCACGGGGGCACCGGCGCGGGCGTCCGGGGCGTCGGTGACGGCGGTCGTGCAGTCGACGACGAACACCGCACCGGAGCCACGCACGGTGAACTCGCGGCCGTCGGTCACCACCATGGCCGTGTCCTCGTCGATCCCGATGCCGAGCAGGTGCGGCGACGGGGCGATCACGGACATCAGGCGACCGTAGCGCGACCGCTGGTCGAAGTGCTGGTCCACGACCACTCCCCGGACCAGGCCGAGGCCCGCGGAGATCTGGCTGGCGCGCTGGCGCGGCGTGATGCCCTCGTCACCCATCGAGATCATGAAGTCGCTCATGATCGAGGCGCCGGCCGAGGTGCCTCCGATGACGGTGCCGCGGTCGTGCGCCCGGTGCAGCGCCTCGCCGAGCGGGGTGCCCGGGAGCAGCTGCGAGAGCCGCAGCTGGCTGCCGCCGCTCATGAAGACGCCGGTGGCGTCGTCGACCAGCGCCACGAGCTCGGGGTCGTGCGAGTCCTGCCGGGTCGCTGGGTTGACCACCGACACGCCGGGAGCGCCGAGCCGGGTGAACACCTCGGTGTAGGAGTTGACCACCTCGTCCTGGAAGGACGAGGCCGTGGGGACCAGCACCAGCCTGGCGCGGCGGCCGCCGGACAGCTTGACGAACTGGCGCAGGAGCGAGGACCGGCCGACCCGGTCCTCCGCCCCACCGATGATGAAGAGCGTGGGCGTGGTCGAGGGGTAGCGCGGCACCGGGTCAGCCTAGTAGTGCGTCGTCGTGGGCATCGGCGTCCTCGATCTCCTCGCGGGAGATGCCGAGCAGGAACAGCACGGCATCCAGGTACGGCACGGTGAGGGAGGTGTCGGCCTGGCGGCGCACCATCGGCTTGGCGTTGAACGCGACACCGAGCCCGGCGACGGCCAGCATGTCGAGGTCGTTGGCGCCGTCGCCGATGGCGACGGTGCGAGCGAGCGGCAGCCCCTCGAGCGCGGCGAACTCGCGCAGCGCCGCCGCCTTGCCGGCCCGGTCGACCACGGCGCCGACCACCCGGCCGGTGAGCATGCCGTCGACCACCTCGAGGCGGTTGGCGCGCACGTGGTCGATGCCGAGCTCGCGAGCGATCGGTTCGACGACCTCCAGGAAGCCGCCCGACACGACGCCCACGGTGAAGCCGAGGCGCTTGAGGGTGCGCACCAGGGTGCGGGCGCCGGGGGTGAGGCGCACGGCATCCCGCACCTCGGCGAGCACCGACACCGGAAGGCCCGCCAACGCCGCCACCCTGGAGTGCAGGCTCTGCGCGAAGTCGAGCTCGCCGCGCATCGCGGCCTCGGTGAGCGCGGCCACCTCGGCGGCCCGGCCCGCGTGCTCGGCCAGCAGCTCGATGACCTCGTCCTGGATGAGGGTGGAGTCGACGTCCATGACGATGAGGCGACCGCCGCGGCGGGCGAGCCCGGCGGGCGCGACGGCGATGTCGGCTCCGACCTGGTGCGAGACCAACGCGAGGTCGTGGCGCAGGCCGTTGACGTCGGCGCCCGAGACGTCGAGCTCGACGGTCGTGACCGGGTAGCGCGACAGCCGCCGGATGCGGTCGATGTTGGCGCCGTGGTCGGTGATAGCGGACGCCACCGCCGCCACGTGGTGCGTCTCGAGGGGCGCGCCCATCACGACCACTGCGGCCCGGCCGGTGCGCCGCGGGGCGTTGTCACCGCGCCCGGAGACGAGGTCGACCCGCATCCCGAGCCGCGACCCGGCGCGGGTCAGCCGGTCGATGAGCACGTTCTCGTCGCGGCCGGGCGAGAGCAGCACCGACAGTGCCAGGTGGCCTCGCACGACGACCTGCTCGAGGTCCAGCACGTCGGCGCCCACGGTCGAGGCGGCCTCGAACAGCACCTTGGTCACGCCCGGGCGGTCGGGGCCGTTGAGGGTGAGCAGGAGCGTGCGGGCGTTCGGGTCGGGCAGCGGCGCCGCGGATGGGTCGACGGGGGCGGAAGGCACCCGTGCAGGTTACCGAGCGCGGGCGTCGCGCCAGGCCACGAGGTCACGCACCGGACCGAGGTCGTAGTCGGGCCCGCTCAGGCCCACCGTGAAGAGCCGGGTGCCGACGTCGTAGAGCGCCTCGGCGCCGGCGGCGTAGTCGCCGACGTCCTCGGGAAGCCGCCCCGGTGTCGGGGACACCCCCGACGACCGCTCGATCTCGGCGGGGTCGCGCCCGATCTTGGCGCACCACTCGTCGAGCACGGCGTGCTTGTGGGCAATCGTGTCGGGCTCGCCGAAGCCGTGCCAGATGTCGGCCTGCTCGGCAACGATGCGCAGCGTCTTGCGCTCGCCACCGCCACCGATGAGCACCGGGATGTCGCGCGTCGGCGCCGGGTTGAGCTTGGCCCAGCGCGACTTGATGAGGGGCAGGTCGCGGTCGAGCGCGTCGAGCCGCCCTCCGGCCGTGCCGAACTCGTAGCCGTACTCGTCGTAGTCGCGCTCGAACCAGCCCGACCCGATGCCGAGGATCAGCCGGCCGTCGCTGATGTGGTCGACGGTGCGGGCCATGTCGGCGAGCAGCTGCGGGTTGCGGTAGCTGTTGCACGTCACCAGGGCGCCGATCTCGACCCGCGAGGTCGCCTCGGCCCAGGCGCCGAGCACCGTCCAGCACTCGAAGTGGGCGCCGTCAGCGGGGCCGTAGAGCGGGTAGAAGTGGTCCCAGGTGAAGACCACGTCGACCCCGATCTCCTCGGCGTCGGCGCAGGCCTGCCGGATCGAGGCGTACGTGGAGTGCTGGGGCTGCAGCTGCACCCCGATCCGCACGGGACGGTCGACCCCGGTCACGGGGTGACCACTTGGCCCTTGCCGACGACGGTGATGCCGGACTCGGTGACCGAGAAGCCGCGCTCGAGGTCACGCGCCGGGTCGTAGCCGATCGAGGTGGCCTCGGGGATGACCACGTTCTTGTCGATGATCGCCCGCTGGATGCGGCAGTTCCGACCGATCTGCACGCCGTCGAGGATGACGCTGCTGTCGACCTCGGTGTAGCTGTGGACGTGCACGTCGGGGGAGACGACCGAGCCGTTGATCCGGGCCCCGGAGATGACCACACCGGGGGAGACGGCCGAGTTCAGCGCCTCGCCGAACCGGCCGTGGTCGCCGTGCACGAACTTGGCCGGCGGGTAGGGGCCGTAGCTCGTGTAGATCGGCCAGTCGTAGTTGTAGAGGTTGAAGACCGGGTGGATCGACACGAGGTCCATGTGCGCGTCGAAGTAGGAGTCCATCGTCCCCACGTCGCGCCAGTAGCCCATGTCGCGCTCGGTGCCGCCGGGGATGACGTTGTTCTTGAAGTCGTAGGCGAACGCGTCGCCCTGCTCGACCAGGGCGGGCACGATGTCGCCGCCCATGTCGTGCTTGGACCCCTTGAGGGTCGCGTCGGCGTGGACGGCATCCATGAGCACGTCGGCGTCGAACACGTAGTTGCCCATGCTGGCGAGGATCTCGCCGGGGGAGTCGGGCAGTCCGTCGGGGGCGGTCGGCTTCTCGAGGAACGCCCTGATCCTGGTGGGGTCGTCGGGCACGACGTCGATGA
The DNA here is from genome assembly GCA_038330415.1 of Actinomycetales bacterium. Lineage (GTDB taxonomy): Bacteria > Actinomycetota > Actinomycetes > Actinomycetales > Dermatophilaceae > Fodinibacter. The sequence continues at coordinate 76,589 of JBBQNZ010000001.1, forward strand.
CGCCGAACTCGGTCGACATCGCGATGGGCTGGCGGATGGCGGCCACGGTCACCCCCGCGCCGGACTCGACGTGCTGCTCGACCATCTGCGAGAAGTCCATCCGGTACACGTGGTCCGCACCGACCACCACGACGATGTCGGGCTTCTCGTCGGTGATCGTGTTGAAGCTCTGGAAGATCGCGTCGGCGCTGCCCTGGTACCAGGACTTGTCGATGCGCTGCTGGGCCGGGATGGGCGCGACGTAGTTGCCGAGCATCGTCGACATCCGCCACGTCCGGGTCACGTGCCGGTCCAGGCTGTGCGACTTGTACTGGGTGAGCACGACGACCTTGAGGTAGCCCGAGTTCACCACGTTGGACAACGCGAAGTCGATGAGCCGGTAGATGCCACCGAACGGCACCGCCGGCTTGGCTCGGTCGGCCGTGAGCGGCATCAGCCGTTTTCCCTCCCCGCCGGCGAGGACGATGACCAGGACCTTTGGACCTCCGCTGCGGTACGCCATGGGCACACGCTAGTGGGGTCCCTCCCTCCCCGCGACGCCGCGAACCTCACTAGGGTGAGTTTTCGTGCGAATCGACATCCTCAGCAAGGAGTACCCCCCGGCGATCTACGGCGGAGCGGGGGTCCACGTGGCCGAGCTGGTCAGGGCGCTGCGCGAGCGCGGTGACCTCGACGTGCGGGTGCACGCGTTCGGCGAGCCCCGTGAGGAGGAAGGCACCACCGGTCACCCCGATCTGGCCGAGCTCGCCGGCGCGAACGCCGCGCTCACCACACTGGGGGTCGACCTGTTGCTCGCTGCCGCCTGCGAGGGAGCCGACCTCGTGCACTCGCACACCTGGTACGCCAACATGGGCGGCCACCTGGCGGCGCTGATGGGCGACATCCCGCACGTGGTCAGCGCGCACAGCCTGGAGCCGATGCGGCCGTGGAAGGCCGAGCAGCTCGGCGGCGGCTACCGCGTGTCGTCGTGGGTCGAGAAGACCGCCTACGAGGCGGCGGATGCCGTGATCGCCGTCAGTGCGGGCATGCGCGAGGACATCCTGCGCTCCTACCCGTCGATCGACCCCGACCGCGTCAAGGTGGTGCACAACGGCATCGACTCGCAGCTGTGGGCTGCTCGGCGCGACGAGGAGGTCGTGCGGCGGCACGGCGTCGACCCCGACCGGCCGAGCGTCATCTTCGTCGGCCGCATCACGCGGCAGAAGGGGCTGCCCTACCTGCTGCGCGCGGCGGCCGAGCTGCCGCCCGAGGTCCAGCTTGTGCTGCTGGCCGGCGCCCCCGACACCCCTGAGATCAAGGCTGAGGTCGAGAGCCTCATCGACACCCTTCGGGAGACCCGCGACGGCGTGGTGTGGGTGCCGACCATGCTGCCGCGCAACGAGGTCGTGGCGATGCTGAGCAGCGCCACCGTGTTCGTCTGCCCGTCGGTCTACGAGCCCCTCGGCATCGTCAACCTCGAGGCGATGGCGTGCGAGCTGCCGGTGGTCGCGACGGCGACCGGCGGCATCCCCGAGGTCGTCGTGCACGGCGAGACCGGCTGGCTCGTGCCCATCGACCAGGTGCAGGACGGCACCGGCACCCCGGTCGAACCCGACCGCTTCGTCGCCGACCTCGCAGCCGCCCTCACGGATGCCGTGAGCGACACCTCACGCGCCGAGCGGATGGGCCTGGCGGGGCGTCGCCGAGCCGTGGAGTCGTTCTCCTGGGCCTCGATCGGCGACCAGACCCACGAGGTCTACCTCGACGTGCTGAGGCGCCGGGGGGCGACGCCCTGACTCAGTTAGGGTTCTGGGCATGAGTGATGTCCTGGCGTTGGCCGGTGTGGGGGTCGTCCGCGGGGACACCACCCTCCTCGACGACGTCAGCTGGGAGGTCGAGGAGGGGCAGCGCTGGGTCGTCCTCGGCCCCAACGGCGCCGGCAAGACCACGCTGCTGCAGCTCGCCTCGGCGCGCATCCACCCCACCACCGGTGTCGTCGGCATCCTGGGCGAGGTGCTCGGCACCGTCGACGTCTTCGAGCTGCGGCCGCGCATCGGCCTGGCGTCGGCCGCACTGGCCGAGCGGATCCCGGGCCACGAGCGGGTGCGCGACGTCGTCGTCACCGCCTCCTACGGCGTGGTGGGGCGCTGGCGCGAGGCGTACGACCGGCTCGACGAGGGTCGCGCCGACGAGCTGCTCCAGGCCCTCGGCGCCGACCACCTCGCCGACCGCCGCTTCGGCACGCTGTCCGAGGGCGAGCGCAAGCGGGTGCAGATCGCCCGGGCGCTGATGACCGATCCCGAGCTGATGCTCCTCGACGAGCCGGCCGCCGGTCTCGACCTCGGCGGGCGCGAGGACCTCGTGCGCCGCCTGGGCGAGCTCGCGGCCGACCTCGCGGCGCCGGCCCTGGTCCTGGTGACCCACCACGTGGAGGAGGTGCCGCCGCACTTCACCGACGTGCTGCTGATCCGCGGCGGCCGGGTCGTCGCCCAGGGCCCGATCGAGATCACGCTGACCGCCGAGAACCTCGAGGCAACCTTCGACATGCCGCTCGAGCTCGAGATCCGAGGGGACCGATATGCCGCGCGCGCTCGTTAGGCGCAGTGGGAACCGCCCACACCGGGCAAACGTCGATGTGGTGACTCACCACGGAAAGGGGGTCTGGCGATGGACTGGCTGACCGACAACGTCTGGCTGTTCTGGATCGGGGCCGCACTGGTCCTGGCCGCCATCGAGGCGGCGACCGTCGACTTCGTCTTCATCATGTTCGCCGGGGGTGCGCTGGCCGCAGCCGTGGCGGCCGGGCTCGGGGCCTCCTTCCCGATCCAGGTCGTCATCGCGGTCGGGGTGGCGATCCTGCTGCTCTTCTCGGTGCGGCCCCTCATCAAACGGCAGTTCCTCGACGGCGAGGTCGACCACCAGATCGGTGCCTCGGGCCTCGTCGGGCGCCAGGCCCGCGTGCTGCAGTCCGTCACCGACAGCGATGGCCGGGTCAAGCTCGGCGGCGAGACCTGGTCGGCCCGCCTCGCTGCGGGCACCACCAGCACGGTGGGCCCGGGCGAGGAGGTGCGAGTCATCGCCATCCAGGGTGCCACCGCCATCGTCTCGCCGGTCCCGCCCACCGACCACCCCGCCACCGGCGGGTTCACGACCACCGACCCCTACACCTGACCCGCGCTCCGGCGCCCCGCGAAAGGCTGCCCCATGCCGAACGGCCTACTGCCGCTCATCGTCCTGCTGCTCCTTGCCCTGTTCGTCATCATCGTGCTCGTGCGCACGGTGAAGATCGTGCCGCAGCAGACCGCGCTCATCATCGAGCGCCTCGGCCGCTACTCCCGCACGCTCGAACCGGGCCTGGCCCTGCTCGTGCCGTTCGTCGACGTCGTTCGCGCCAACATCGACCTGCGCGAGCAGGTGGTGTCGTTCCCGCCGCAACCGGTGATCACCAGCGACAACCTGGTCGTGAGCATCGACACCGTCATCTACTACCAGGTCATCGACCCCAAGTCGGCCGTCTACGAGATCGCCAACTTCATCCAGGGCATCGAGCAGCTCACGGTCACCACGCTGCGCAACGTGATCGGCTCGCTCGACCTCGAGCAGACGCTGACCAGCCGCGACCAGATCAACGCTCAGCTGCGTGGCGTGCTCGACGAGGCCACCGGCAAGTGGGGCATCCGGGTCAACCGGGTCGAGCTCAAGGCGATCGACCCGCCGCACTCGATCCAGGAGTCGATGGAGAAGCAGATGCGGGCCGAGCGCGACCGGCGCGCCATCGTGCTCACCGCCGAGGGCAGCAAGGCCAGCCAGATCCTCACCGCCGAGGGCGAGAAGCAGAGCTCGATCCTGCGCGCCGAGGGCTCGGCCCAGGCCCGCATCCTCGAGGCGCAGGGCCAGGCCCGCGCCATCCAGCAGGTCTTCGACGCCATCCACCGGGGCAAGCCCACCCAGAAGCTGCTCGCCTACCAGTACCTCCAGGTGCTGCCGCAGATCGCCCGCGGTGACTCCAACAAGATGTGGATCATCCCGAGCGAGCTCACCGACGCCCTCAAGGGCATCGGCGGCATGCTCGGCCGTGGACAGGGCGGCTTCGACGGCGGCGGCGAGGACGACTGGGTCGACCCGGGCCAGGGGTTCGCCGACGCCTTCGAGGACGCCACCCTCGAGGACCCCGCCGAGGCGCTGGCCCGGGCCCGCGGCCAGGCCGGTCTGGCCGCGCGCGAGGCCGGCGAGCACGGGGCACCCGCCTCGCGGGTGCAGCCGCCGATCGAGCGCGGTGCGGATGCCGTGCCGCCGCGACCGGTGAGCGCGCCGGCCGTGCCGCCGGCGCCTCCGGTGCCGTTCTCCGAGGAGCAGCCCCCGCCGCCCCCGCCGCCGGCCCCCGCAGCACCGCCCGCGCCGCCGACCGGCGACGACCCCCCGGCGCCGCGCTGAGTCTCACCGCACCACGTGGGGCGGAACGCCCCGCCACGACACGCGGACACCCGCATAGGGTGTCCGCGTGTCCGTGCTCAATGCCTTCCTCGTCGTCCTGGCGGGTATTGGGGCCGGCACGATCAACACCATCGTCGGCTCGGGCACGCTGATCACGTTCCCGACGCTGCTGCTGCTCGGCATCCCGCCGATCACGGCGAACATCTCGAACAACATCGGCCTGGTGCCCGGCAGCCTCACGGGCAGCATCGGCTACCGCAAGGAGCTGGTGGGTGCGGCACCCACGCTGCGGCGGCTCGCGCCCATGTCGTTGCTGGGTGGGGTGACCGGCGCGCTGCTGCTCCTGGTGCTGAACCCGAAGCTGTTCCGCGCCATCGTGCCCGTGCTCATCCTGCTCGGGCTGGTGCTCGTGGTGACTGGCCCCCGCATCAACGCCTGGGCCGAGCGACGACGCGCGGCCGGCACGGCCAACGAGGCCAACCACGAGCGGGCGATGCAGGGCGGGGTCTTCGGGGCGGGGGTCTACGGCGGCTACTTCGGGGCCGCCCAGGGGATCATCCTGATGGGGGTGCTCGGCAGCCTGTCGAGCGAGCCGATCCAACGGCTCAACGGCTACAAGAACGTGCTCGCCACGATCGTCAACGGCGTCGCCGCGGTGGTCTTCATCCTCGTCGCGCGCGACCAGATCGACTGGCTGGTGGTGCTGCTCATCGCGGTCGGCTCGACCATCGGCGGCGTGCTGGGCTCCACGGTCGGGCGCCGGCTGCCGCCGCCGGTGCTGCGCGGGGTCATCGTCGTGATCGGTCTGGTGGCGATCGTCAAGCTCCTCGCGTTCCCCTGATGGACTGGCCGCTCGTCATCGGTCTGGGTTTCGCGGTGCTCGCCGGCGGGTTCGTGCAGTCGAGCATCGGGTTCGGGCTGGCCGTGGTCGCGGCGCCGGTGGTGGTCCTGCTGGCTCCCGAGCTGATGCCGGCCGCCCTGCTCCTGCCCGCGCTCACCCTGCCGGTGCTCGTGCTGTCGGCCGGGGAGCGGGACATCGCCTGGCGGCCGCTCGGGTGGGCACTCGGGGCCCGCACCCTGTTCACGCCGGTCGGGGTCGGCGTCGTCGCCTGGTTCTCGCCGCGGGCGATCGCGGCGCTGGTCGGTGTGCTCATCCTGGTCACGGTGGCGCTCTCGGTCTGGGCCATCGACCTGCGCGCGACCCCGCGCAACGCCGCGGTGGCCGGCGCGGTGTCCGGCATCTCCGGAACGGCGGCGGCGATCGGGGGCCCGTTCCTCGCGCTGGTGCTGCAGCACGAGCGGCCGCAGCGGGTGCGCTCGACGCTGGCGGTGTTCTTCGTCGCCGGGTCGCTGCTCGGGATGGGTGGCCTGTACCTGGGCGGCGAGCTGACCCGTGAGCAGGTGGTGGCGGGGCTGGTGTGGGTGCCGTTCGGGCTGCTCGGCTACGCGTTCTCCGCCCCCTTGCGCTCGCGGATCGACCCCGAACGGTTCCGGCGCTGGGTGCTGGGGTTCTGTGCGCTGGCGAGTATCACCGTGATCCTGCGCGCGGCGCTGGCCTAGCCTGACGGGCGTGCCGACTCCCATCGACGACCCGGCGGACCCGCGGCTGACCGACTACGTCGGGCTCACCGACGTGGCGCTGCGACGCCGCACGGAGCCGGAGCGGGGGTTGTACATCGCCGAGTCGGAGAAGGTGATCCGCCGGGCGCTGGCGGCCGGCCACCGGCCGCGGTCCTACCTGATGGCGGCGCGCTGGCTCACCGACCTCGCCGACCTCGTCGAGCGGGCGGAGGCTGACGGCATCCCGGTCTACGTCGGCGAGCACGACATCATCGAGTCGCTCACCGGCTACCACCTCCACCGGGGAGCCCTGGCAGCGATGCAACGGCCCTCCCTGCCGACCCTGGCGGCCGTGCTGGAGGGTGCCCGGCGCGTGCTCGTGCTCGAGGACGTCGTCGACCACACCAACGTCGGGGCGGTGTTCCGCAGCGCCGCGGCGCTCGGTGTGGATGCCGTGCTGGTCACCCCCCGCTGCGCCGACCCGCTCTACCGCCGCTCCATCCGGGTGTCGATGGGCGCGGTGTTCCAGGTGCCGTGGACGCGCATCGACCCCTGGCCCGGGGGAGTGGAGCGGCTGCACGAGCTCGGCTTCGTCGTGGCGGCGCTGGCCCTGGCGGACGACTCGGTCGGCCTGGACGCGCTGGCCGCCGACCCGCCGGAGCGGCTGGCGCTCGTGCTCGGCACCGAGGGGGACGGGCTGTCGCGGCGCACGCTCGCGGCCGTCGACCGCACGGTGCGGATCCCGATGGCCGGAGGAGTGGACTCGCTCAACGTGGCGGCTGCCGGTGCCGTGGCGGCCTGGGCACTGCGGGTGCGGGACTGACCGTGCGGATCGTCGTCTCGGGCACCCACGCCAGCGGCAAGAGCACCCTTGTCTCCGACCTGGCCACCGTGCTCGGGTACCCCCAGCTGCCGGACCCCTACGAGCTGATCGACGACGACGTCGAGCCGGCCGGCGCGGAGTCGTTCGGTCAGCAGCTGGCGGTCGCGGCGGAGCGCCTCGTCGAGCTGCCCGCCGGTGCCGACGTCGTGGCCGAGCGCAGCCCGCTCGACCTTCTGGCCTACCTGGTGGCCCTGGCCCACCTCGGTCGACGCGCCCTCGGCTCCGACACTCTCGATCGCCTGCGCGCGGTCACCGCGGAGGCGATGGCCCACGTCGACCTGCTCGTGCTGCTCCCGCTCGAGTCGCCCGACGGCATCCGGGTGCCGGATGACGAGGACCCCGAGCTGCGCCAGGCGATGGACCGGCACCTGATCGAGCTCTGTGATGACGACGAGCTCGTCGGTGCGCTGGGCGAGGTGCTGGAGGTCGGCGGCTCGCCGCAGCAGCGCCTCGACCAGGTGCTCACCGCCGTCGCCCCCAGCGGAGCGGGCTGATACCGGCGCGATCTCTGGAGGACCTTGTGGCCACCGCGAGGCGTCGAGGGGTCGAGACATGCCCGGGATCGGCCACTTTCCTGGGCAGTTCATGACCGCTCGACCAGCGGCAGGCACTGTCACCCCACGTGGTCGTCCTGCTGGATCCCTAGCGGACCAGGCGGTCGATGAGCCGCTCGACCTCGCCGGCCGGGTCGGCGACCGAGCCGCCGTGCACCGGCCCCGGCTGCAGCACGGTCGAGCGCGGGGCGCTGATCCAGCCGAACCGTTTGCCCTGCGTCGACAGGGTCGCGTCGACCTCGCTCGGGGGCCGCTCGCACATGGTGCAGACCGCCTCGAGCGCCGCGCGCAGGCCCTCGAGGTCGGCATCCGGCGCCACGGCCAGGATCCGCTCGTCCTCGAGGTGGTAGCCGCAGCGGAGCACCCCGGCCGACTGCGAGTGCACGACGACCCCGACGTTGAGGCACTCGCCCCGGTCGACGCGCGGCACGTAGCGCAGCACGACGTACTGGTAGGGGTGGCTCATGACGCACCGCCCGTCCAGGGGGCGGGGTTCGCCAGGCGCAGGGTGAGGTGCTCCACGTAGGCGGCGCGGGCGGCATCCGGGTCGGGAAGGCTGGCGGTCGGCTCGAGCCACTCGTCGGGCACCAGCGCGACGACCTCCTCGATGACGTCGGCCGTGACGAGGGGGGCGAGGCGCTCGTGGGTCTGGGCGACCGGCTCCGCGACCGCCCCGAGCACGTGCCCGCTGGGGTCGAAGGGCTGGCCGACGAAGCGGTGCACGTCCGGTGGCCGGCTCGGCCAGGAGTGGTGGAACCACAGGGCGGCGCCGTGGTCGATGGCCCAGGTGCGGCCGTGCCACACCAGGAGGTTGGGGTTGGCCCAGGTGCGGTCGACGTTGGCGGTGTAGGCGTCGAGCCAGAGGATCGCGCCGGCGTCCTGCGCGGAGGGGGCACGCGATCCGTCGTAGCCGAATGACCCCGGCAGGAAGTCGACGCCCAGGTTGCGGCCGGGGCTGGCGTTGAGGAGGTCCTGCACCTCCTCGTCGGCCTCGTAGCGGGCGATCGCGCTCGGCAGGTCGACGACCGCCAGGCGCGGCGTGGGGATGTCGAGCCGCCGGGCCAGCTCGCCGACGAGTACCTCGGCCACCAGCACCTTGCGTCCCTGCCCCGCCCCGGTGAACTTCACGACGTACGTGCCGAGGTCGTCGGCCTCGACCAGCCCCGGCAGCGAGCCACCCTCGCGCAGGGGGAGGACGAATCGCGTCGCGGTCACGGTCTCGAGCACGTCCGACAGGCTACGGGAGTGCCAGTAGGGTTTCGGGGATGAGCAGCGAGCAGCGACGACTGGCCGGGCGCTATGTCCTCGAGGCCCCCATCGGGCGCGGCGGCATGGGTGAGGTCTGGCGCGGCACCGACTCGGTGCTGGGCCGCGAGGTGGCGGTCAAGACCATCGACCTGCGCTCCCTGCGCGACGAGTCGGGCGCCGCCCGCTTCGAGCGCGAGGCGCGCGCGACCGCCGGCCTGAGCCACCCGAACGTCGTCACCGTGCACGACAGTGGGGTCGAGGGCGACACCGCCTACATCGTCATGGAGCTGCTGCCCGGGCCCAGCCTCGCCGAAGAGCTCGCCGACGGCCCGCTGCCCGTCGACGAGGTCGTCGAGGTCGGCCGGCAGGTGGCCTCCGCACTCGACGCCGCCCACGCCCGCGGGCTCGTGCACCGCGACATCAAGCCGGGCAACATCGCCTATGCCGCCGACGGTCGCATCCGGGTGCTCGACTTCGGCATCACCCAGCTGACCGAGCCGACCGGCTCCCAGGCGCTCACCGCCACGCACACCGTCATGGGCACCGCCGAGTACCTCGCCCCCGAGCAGGCCATGGGGGGCCGGGTCGACGGTCGCGCCGACCTCTACGCCCTGGGCTGCGTGCTCTTCGCCCTGCTCGCCGGTCAGCCACCGTTCAAGAGCGCCACGCCGGTGGCCACGATGATGATGCACGCCAACGACCCGGTGCCCGACGTTCAGGCACTGCGCCCCGACACCCCCGACTGGCTGGCCGACCTCGTGCACGGCCTGCTCGCCAAGAATCCCGACGACCGGCCCGCCGGAGCGGCGACCGTGGCGGCCGCCCTGGCAGCCCGCGAGTCCCTCGGCGGCGCGACCACGACGCTGCTGCCGGCCGCCGGGGCCGCCACCACCCAGCGGCTGGATGCCGTGTCGCCGCCACCCGTGGTGCCACCGCTGCCGCCGAGCGCGCCCGAGCGCCGGGGCGTGTCGCCGTGGGTCTGGCTGCTGGCCGTCGTGGCCGCGGCGGCGGTCGCCGTACTGCTGTGGAACGTGCTGAGCACCAACGGCACCGACCCGGTGACCACCCCGAGCCCGACCCCCACGACCTCCCAGCCTTCGCAGACGACAGAGGCGCCGCCGACGACGGAGGCGCCGACGTCCACCCCGACGCCCACCCCGACCGACACGCCCACCCCGACCGACACGCCGACGGACACGCCCACCCCGACGGACACGCCGACCGCCACGGCGACGGACACGGCGACTGCGGCGCCGACGACCCCGTAACGCGGGCGCAGCCCCGGCCGACGACCTCGACCAGAAGCAGGACGCCGAACCGTTGGCGGGCACGCCACAGCCCATGGCCGAGTCGCACCGTTTGACACCGGGTCGACCCTCCACCACAGTCTGGCGCAGGGAACAGCACGGGTGCTGGTCGAGGGGTGGGGCAGATGCGCGGTTGGGGTCAGGCGTGGGGCCGGGACAGGACATCCGGAACCCGTGCAGCGCGCGTGACTGCGCTGATCGCGGTGCTGGGCATCGCGCTGCTGTCGCAGCCGGTGGCCGCGGTGGCCGACCACACGCCGACGCCGTCGGTGGTGGCGCTGGTCGGGTCGTTGCAGTCGGAGCTCGGCTGCCTGGGCGACTGGCAGCCGGAGTGCACCCAGACCCGGCTCGCGCCGGTCGCGGGCTCACCCGACCTCTGGCGGGCCACGTTCGACGTCCCCGCCGGCACCTTCGCCTACAAGGCGGCCCTGAACAGCAGCTGGGACGAGAACTACGGCGCGAACGGAGCGTCCGGTGGGTCCGACATCCCCCTGCGGGCGCCGGGCGGGTCGGTGACGTTCACCTACAACCACAGCACGCACGTGATCACTGACGACGCCCCGCGTGCGCTCGGGGCCGAGGCCGGTGGCCACTGGCTCGCGAAGCGGGTCATCGCCTGGGACCTGCGCGACCACCCCGAGGCGCGCACCTACCGGCTCTACTCGGCGCCGGACGGTGGAATGACCGTCAGCGACGGACAGGTGGTGGGCGGAACCGCGCTGCCGCTGACCCACGACGCGGACGGGCTGTCGGGGTCGTTGCGCCGGGAGTTCCCCCACCTGGCGGCCTTCGACGCGCTGCGCCTACCCGGTCTGTCGACCCGCGCGGTGGCCGGCCTGCTCGAGGGACAGCTCGTCGTCGCGGCGTACGACGCGGCCGGGGCGCTGGTCGACGCCACCGGCGTGCAGACCCCCGGAGTCATCGACGAGGTCTACGCCGCTGCCCGGCGCAGCCGGCTGGGCCCGGCTTGGCGTCGGGGCACCCCGTCCCTAGCGCTGTGGGCACCCACGGCGCGCAGCGTCACGGTGCACGTCTTCGCGGCCGGTGGCGGCGATGCCCCGGCCCTGCGCAGCGTCCCCCTCCGCCGGTCGGCGACCGGCGTCTGGTCGGTCACCGGCGAGCGCAGCTGGCAGAACAGGTACTACCTCTACGAGGTGGAGGTCTACGTGCCCGAGACCGACACGGTGGAGCACAACTGGGTCACCGACCCCTACAGCGTCGGCCTGTCCACGAACTCCGAGCGCAGCCTGCTCGTCGACCTCGACAGCAGGGCGGTCACGCCGGCCGGGTGGCAGTCGCTGCGCAAGCCGCGGCTGCCCAGCTCGGAGGCGCAGTCGATCTACGAGCTCCACCCGCGTGACTTCTCGATCAGCGACGCCACCGTCCCCGCCGCGCTGCGCGGCACCTACGGGGCCTTCGCGGTCAGCTCGAGCAGCGGCATGAAGCACCTGCGCGCGCTCGCCGCGGCGGGCCTGACGACGGTGCACCTGATGCCGGTCAACGACATCGCAACCATCGAGGAGCGCCGCGCCCAGCAGCAGATCCCCAGCTGCGACCTGGAGTCGCTCCCACCGGCCGGCGAGCAGCAGCAGGAGTGCGTGATGGCCGTCGCGGGCCAGGACGGTTTCAACTGGGGTTATGACCCGCTGCACTACACGACCCCGGAGGGCTCGTACGCCACCGACCCCGAGGGTGGTGAGCGCACGCTGGAGTTCCGCACCATGGTGGCCGCCCTGAACGGGGCCGGCCTGCGCGTCGTGGTCGACGTGGTCTACAACCACACGACCGACGCTGGGCAGAACGGCCGCAACGACCTCGACCGCATCGTCCCGGGCTACTACCACCGGCTCAACCCGCAGACCGGGTCGGTCGAGACGTCGACGTGCTGCTCCAACACCGCGACCGAGCACACGATGATGGGCAAGCTGATGATCGACTCGGTGCTCACCTGGGCCAGGGAGTACAAGGTCGACGGGTTCCGGTTCGACCTCATGGGCCACCAGCCCAAGGCAGCCATGGTCGACCTGCGCCATCGCCTGGACCGGTTGAGCCTGCGGCGCGACGGGGTCGACGGCCGGGCCGTCTACCTCTACGGCGAGGGCTGGAACTTCGGTGAGGTGGCGAACGACGCCCGCTTCGAGCAGGCCACCCAGCTGAACATGGCCGGCACCGGCATCGGCACCTTCAACGACCGCCTGCGCGACGCCGTGCGCGGTGGTGGCCCGTTCGACGACAACCCCAGGGTCCAGGGCTTCGGCAGCGGGCTGTTCACCGACCCCAACGGTGACCCGGTCAACGGCACCCTCGACGAGCAGAAGGCCCGCCTGCTGCTGGCCCAGGACCTGATCAAGGTCGGCCTGACCGGCAACCTGAAGGACTACTCGTTCGAGGACCGCACCGGGGCACGGGTGCTGGGCGCGCAGGTCGACTACAACGGCCAGCCCGCCGGCTACACCGCCGACCCGCAGGAGGCGATCACCTACGTCGACGCCCACGACAACGAGACGCTCTACGACGCCCTGGCCTACAAGCTGCCGCAGTCGACCTCGATGGCTGACCGGATCCGGATGCAGACCCTCTCACTGGGCACGACGGCGCTCGGCCAGGGCGTGTCCTTCTGGCTGGCCGGCAGCGAGATGCTGCGCAGCAAGTCGCTGGACCGCAACAGCTATGACAGCGGCGACTGGTTCAACGTGCTCGACTACAGCCACCGCACCAACGGGTTCGCCCGTGGGCTGCCGCCGCGCACCGACAACGAGAGCAAGTGGGACTACATGCGCCCGCTGCTCGCCGACCCTGCCCTCGACCCCGACACCCCGCAGATGGTCAGCGCCGAGCAGATGGCGCGCGAGCTGCTCGAGATCCGGCGCAGCAGCCCGTTGTTCCACCTGGGCAGCGCGCGGCTGGTGCAGCAGAAGCTGACCTTCCCGACCGGCGGACCCACCCAGACGCCCGGCGTGATCGTGATGCGCATCGACGACACGGTGGGGCGCGACGTCGACCCCAGGCGCAAGGGGCTCGTGGTCGTCTTCAACGCCTCCGACGGGGCCACCACCCAGCGCGTGCCGGGCGCGGCCCGCGCCGGGTACCGGCTGCACCCGGTGCAGGCCACCGGCTCCGACCCGGTGGTTCGCACCGCCGCATACGACAGCAGGACGGGCGCTTTCACCGTGCCGGCGCGCACCATCGCCGTCTTCCAGCGCTAGGTCACCGAGCCCCTGTTCAGAGCGGGGTGCTGCCCGAGGTGCCGACGAGCTGCTCGGCGAACTCGCTGCCGGACAGCCGATCGACCTCGGCGCGGGCCGCCTCGACCCGGTCGGGCATGCCCAGCCGGGCGCTCGGCTCCTCGTTGCCCGGGGTGGACACGAACTTCTCGATCGCCGCGAGGCCGGCGGCGGCCCGGCCGCTCGCGGCGGCCTGCTTGGCCGCCAGCCGCTCGGCATACCAGCTCGAGGCCAGCACCGACTCGCGGGTGAACAGGGAGCGGAACTCCGGTGACTCCAGCTGCCAGCCCTCCGACGTCGAGCCGTCGGCCATGATCTCGAGCAGGGCGCGCAGCGGCGGGATCGCCAACGAGATGGTGCCGTCCTTGACGTAGGCCCGGGCCACCCGCTCGTGGGTCATGGCGATGGTCGCGACCGACTCGGCGAAGACGGCGACGTCCTGCAGCTCGGGGCGCAGCATCTCCGGCGTGAAGACGACGTCGGGGTGCAGGAAGATCCGGCCGAAGTACTTGGTCGCCATCCGCTCGGTCATCCGGTAGCCCAGCCGGCTGGCGGGTACCCGCTGGCCCTGGTGCTCGACGTCGGCGATCTTCTCCAGCGCGCCCTCGGCGATCAGGTTGCGGGCGTTGCGCTCCTGCGGCGTCATCCGCGCGAACAGCTCGGGCACGAGCAGCGAGAAGTCGTGGTCGACCCGCACGTCCGGGCCGACGTAGCCCGCGGCCGACAGCCAGCCGTCGTGCCCGGTGAGCACGTAGGACAGCAGGTTGGCGTTGAGGTCGATGATCGCCGGCATCGCGTTGAAAGGGCCCTTGGTGAGGGCGCCCTCGGAGCCCGCGCCCGTCGTCGACGGCGACTTGCCGGTCATCGACGAGATGAACTCCATGAACAGCTCGGGCACCTCCATGAAGTGCAGCGGGCCGTACGAGCACAACGCCGGCACGGCACCCTCCGGCGGGTTGTTGCGCCGCCCGGCGGCCACGACGTCGACCGGCCGGGGGAGGGGGGCACCGGCCGGCACCCGCCGCACGAGGCGCTCGGACAGCTCGGCCACCGCGGTCGCCTCGGCGTCGGTGCGGTCGGGCCGCTGCTGGAGGTAGCGCGGGTTCTTCGACGGCGCACCGTCGACCAGCCTCGGGTTGGCCGAGCTCACGACGTAGTCCGGCCCGTCACCCGTGGGGGTGTCGGCGAACGTGCTGAGCAGGTGCGCCATCGGGGGGCTGAACGCCGTGAACGACACGGCCTCGTCGCGCATCGCGACGGCATCCGCGCGGGTCAGCGGCTCGAAGTTGGACAGAAAGGTCCCAGGCGTGGCGATGTCGCGCTCGGCCACCGTGTCGTAGCCGCGGTGGATCGCGTCGTCGGGGCGCTGGAAGAGCAGGTCCTCGCAGTTCTCGACGAGCTTGTAGGACCGGTCGGGGTCGAGCCCGAGCAGGCCGCCGGGCACGACGGTGGATGCCGTGATGTCGTCCTGGGTCTGCACCTTCACCGCGGGCGAGAAGTCGTGTCGCAGGCTGAACAGCCGCCACGAGCCGTCGACGTTGTAGCCGACGCGCAGCATGTTGAGGGTGATCTTGGTGCCGTCGAGGTGCAGTGAGTTGCCCTGCCTGCCGTCGATCTCGGCGACGCTGAAGTGGCTGCGCCAGTCGTCGCCCCACTCCGGGCGGTAGGAGCGCTTGACGACGTAGACGAGCTCCTTGACATAGGGCGGGATGCGCGAGAGCCAGGCGTCGTATTCGGCCGTGTACTCCGAGCGCGACGGGGTGAGCAGCTTGATGACCGACCCCACCGAGCGGTCGGGCGAGAGGATCGGGCGGGTGTCGGTGCCGTGCCGGGCGGGGTCGAGGAAGCGCCGGGAGTAGTCGCGGTCGAGAATCGCCGTGACCGCGTCCATGTCGGTCTCGAAGCTCGCCGTGAACGCCGAGCCGACGATGAACGCGTCGGTGATCGCCTTGGAGATCTCGGACTTCCCGCCACCGGACACGGTGGCAGGCTTGTGGCACGACGTGGCGTTGGGGACGGTGCCGACCAGGGTCCAGGTGCTCGGGTCGTGGGGCTGCTGGGCGACGGTGACGCGGTAGCCGTTCGGGCTCAGGTAGGCCTTGTCCGCGCGCAGCGGCACCGAGCCGGTGCCGCCGTCGGGGCCCGTCCAGGTGACGGTCATGTCGCGCATCGAGTAGTGGGCGCCACCGGGCACCAGCACGATGTGGGGCTGCTCGCGGTCGTCGGCGTGGCCGGCCGGCTGCGGCGCGAAGCGCCCGGGGTCGCGCTCGAGCACCTCCGCCAGGGTGTAGCCGTCGACGGACGACCTCTCGTCGTACTCCTGGCCGAGGTTGTAGCTGGCGAACACCAGCGCGCCGCCGGAGTGCTCCTCTTCGGCATTGCCGAACAGGTTGGCGGAGTAGGAGATCTGCGTCTTGACCTCCTTCTTGCAGTAGCCGAAGTAGGTGTCGGCGATGACCGTGACGATGACGCCGCGCGCGTCGCGGGCGCACACCTTGAAGGCCTTGCCGCCGTTGTAGAGCTCGTCCTCGTTGTCCCAGCACATGCCGTCGCGCTGCTGGCGCTCGGTGGCCTCGCCGACGTGGGGAAGCCCGACCTGCTTCTTGGTCACCCGGGTGAGGTGCGGCGCGAGGATGACGCAGCCGGTGTGCCCGGTCCAGGTCTCCGGGGCCAAGGACGCGTCGTTCTCGGGGAGGTAGGGGTCGCCGCCGTTGCCGAAGATGCCCTCGACGAAGTCGAGGTTGGCGACGGTGCCGCCGGGCACGATGAAGCGGGTCTCCATCCGCTTCTCTCGCACCGATCCCGGCACCTCGGGGGAGACCAGCGGGCGCAGGTGCAGCGAGACGAAGCAGGCGGCCGGGGTGGCCTCGTTGGCCGTGTAGGGCAGCACCATGTCGGTCTGCGGCGGCTCGAAGGCCAGCGCCAGCAGGCGGGCGAAGGTTGCCGCGGGCACGGCCAGCTTGTCGTCGGGGATGGGCAGCCCGCCCTCGGCGATGTGGAAGACGCCGGCCGTGGTGCGCCGGTCGTTCGCCGGGTTGTGCAGCACGCCGTTGACGAGGCGGTAGCTGCTCAGCAGCGGCGAGGTGAACTCGTCGCCGTCGAATGGCAGGGACAGCTCGCGCGCCAGGCCCGGCTCGTCGAGCACCAGGGTCCGGCGGGGCAGCTGCGGCTGCACCCCGGTGTCGCCGAGGTAGTCGTCGAGGAATGCCTGGATGCGGTGGTCCGCCGCGCACAGCCGGTCGGAGAGGCGTCTGCTCAGCTCACGCTGACGGGCGAGGATCGGCCGGGCCAGCTTGGCGGCTTCGGTGTCCTCGTACCCCTTCGGCAGGGGCAGGCCCAACTGGGCCAGTCGGAGGTTGATGGCAGCGTTCTGCGTGTGGGGCACGAGTTGATTGTCGTCCTCGTGCATCGGCCGCCGCCACCGAGGTCCGGAAACGGGCACGACCGTGCGGTGCCGGAGAGGACGGGCGGCGCCCCGCTTCGCCCCGTTGCGGGTACGAAGCGGGGCCCGCTCACCGCTCAGGAGGTGCTTCCGCCCATGTGGTAGGTGCCGTTGTAGTGGGTGGAGTTCTGGATGGCCAGCGTGGCCGTGGAGCACAGCTGCTTGCCGGCGATGCTGTTGCAGCCGCGGAAGTAGCCTTCCGTCAGGTCTTGGTCCCGCCCCGGTAGTGGCCGTTGTAGGGGTACCAGGTCTCGCCCCAGTCCTGCCGGCCCTTCCACTGCCAGCCGCCGAGGCCGCCGTACGCCGTGACCTCGGCGTGTGCGCTTGATCCAGCGGGGGAAACGTGGCGTCGGAACGCGCAGGCCGCCCACCGAGGGGAGAACGCCTGTGGACAACGGCGCCGGGTCGAGGGCTGCGCGCACCAGGGGCGGTGCCCAAGCCGCACCCTGATGGGTTGCCGTGCTCCGCTGCAGGCTTGTGACCTGCTGGTATTCGAGTGTCCGAGGGGGGACTTGAACCCCCATGCCCAATAAGGGCACTAGCACCTCAAGCTAGCGCGTCTGCCAATTCCGCCACCCGGACGAGTGGTGCACGAGCGGCCTTGGGGAGGCCGTCCTGCGACCGGGAACGATACACGCTCGGCGGCTCGGAACCGAAATCGCGCAGGTCGCCGCGCCCGGCCCGTTGACCGCGGCGCCTCGCCCTCCCTAGGTTGCGGAGCACATGACCACGACCGTCGACGTCGGCGTCGATCTCGGCACCACCGTGACCAAGGCGGTGGCGCTCGATGGCGTCCGGCGGGTGGTCGCGCGGGCCTCGCTGCCCACGCCGTGGGAGCGGCCACGGGCGGAGTGGTGCGAGCGCGACCCGGCCGATGCGGTCGCCACCGTCGACCGGCTGCTCGCCGACCTCGTGCGGGTCGCCGGTGACGTGCAGGTGCGCTCGGTCGGGTTCTGCTCGATCGCCGAGACCGGGGCGCTCGTGGATGCCGGTGGGTCGCCGGTGTCCCGGTTGCTCGCCTGGCACGACCCGCGGGGCGGGCGGCAGGCGGCCACCCTCGACCCGGCCCTGGCGGCGGTGCTGCCCTCGCGCACCGGGCTGGCCGTCAGTGCTGTCGCCACCTTCTTCAAGCTCCTCTGGTGGCGCGACGAGGCAGGCGTGGACCTGTCCGGCCTGCAGTGGCTCGGCCTTCCCGAGCTGGTCTGCCACGGGCTGGGTGCCGGGCGGTTCGCCGAGCGCTCGATGCTGGGCCGCACGGCCCTGTGGGACATCCACGACGAGGCGCTCTTCGAGCCGGCACTGGTGGCGCTCGGAGTCGGGGCCGACCTCGTGCCCCCGCGGGTCGGGGCCGGAGCGGCGCTCGGGAGGGTGCGCGCCGACCACCCGGTCGCCCAGGCCCGCGGGGCGGTGCTCACCGTGGCGGGTCACGACCACCTCGTGGCGGCGGCGGCGCTGGGGGCCGGTGGCGTGGGCAGCCTGTGCGACTCGATGGGCACCGCGGAGGCGCTCATCGCTGCCGTGGCGGTGCCGCCGCCAGCCCGGGTCGTCGCCGGGCTCGTCTCGAGGGGTCTCTCGGTCTACCCGCACGTCGTCGACTCGACCACCTGCCTGCTCGGCGCGCTGAGGACCGGGCTGGTCCTCGGGCGGGCCCTGGACGAGCTGGGGGCGTCGACCATCGAGCAGCGGCTCGCGTTCGACGCCGGGATGCCGGTCGGTGCCCGCCCGGCCGCCGTCACGGTCGAGGGGCTGGACATGTCCGACGACCACGTCACCGTCTCGTGGCCCGAGGGGACCGACCCGCACGCTGCGTGGGCGGGTGTGCTTGCCCGCACGCGGGAGGTCGTCGCGTCCGAGGTGGCCGCGATCCGGGCGGTGGACGTGCCGGTCGACGAGGTGGTCCTCACCGGCGGCTGGGCCAACCTGCCATCGGTGGCTGCAAGCCGGCACGGCATCGCCGCACGCACGCAGCACGTGACGCTGGAGGAACCGGGCGCGACGGGAGCGGCACTGTTGGCGCGATGGGCGGCCACCCGGCATCCGGCGGGGTCGGACCCGACCACGCACGAGGCGCCACAGCCGGGCTGGTTCACCGACCCGTCCGCCTAGAGTTGCTGCCCATGACCGACACCGTCACCCGGCCCGAGGACGAGGTCGTCCGGATCTGCCAGGAGCTGATCCGGATCGACACGAGCAACTACGGGGACGGCAGCGGCCCCGGCGAGGGTGCGGCGGCAGCCTACGTCGTCGAGCGGCTGCGAGAGGTCGGCCTCGAGCCGCAGACCTTCGAGAGCGACCCCGGGCGGGTCAGTGTCGCCGTGCGGCTGCCCGGCGCCGACCGTGGCCGTGGCGCGCTCTGCCTGCACGGGCACCTCGACGTCGTGCCGGCCAACGCGGCCGACTGGTCGGTCGACCCGTTCGCGGGGGAGGAGCGCGACGGCTGCGTCTGGGGCCGCGGGGCGGTCGACATGAAGGACATGGACGCGATGATGCTGGCGGCCGTGCGCCACCTCGCGCGCACCGGCACCGTGCCGCCCCGGGACCTGGTCGTCGTCTTCTTCGCCGACGAGGAGGCCGGCGGCACGAAGGGGTCGCACTTCATGGTGGCCGAGCACCCCGAGGTCTTCGAGGGCGTCACCGAGGCGATCAGTGAGGTCGGCGGCTACAGCGTCACCGTCACCGACCGCGACGGGCAGGAGAAGCGCACCTACCTGCTGCAGACCGCCGAGAAGGGCATCGTCTGGCTGCGGCTCACCGCCCACGGCCGCGCAGGGCACGGGTCGGTGCCCAACGACGAGAACGCGATCGTGCGCCTGGCCGAGGCGATCTCGCGGATCGCGGCGCACAAGTGGCCGCGCGAGTTCATCCCCTCGGTCCGCACGCTGCTCGACGGCCTGTCCGAGATCACCGGCACCAGCTGGTCCGACGAGGACCTCGACGAGCTGCTCGAACACCTCGGTGGAGCGCAGGGGTTCGTGCGGGGGACGTTGCAGGACACCAGCAACGTGACGATGCTCGACGCGGGCTACAAGCACAACGTCATCCCGCAGCACGCGTCCGCCAACGTCGACTGCCGATTCCTGCCCGGTCACCGGGACGACCTGATGGCGACCATCCGCGACCTCGCCGGCGACCACGTCGACGTCGAGGTGCTGCACCAGGACATCGCGCTCGACGCGCCCTTCGAGGGCGACCTGGTCGAAGCCATGGTCGCGGCGCTGCGCACGGAGGACCCGGAGGCCGACGTGCTGCCCTACTGCCTGTCCGGCGGCACCGACAACAAGGCACTGTCGCTGCTCGGCATCACCGGCTACGGGTTCGCGCCGCTGCGGCTGCCCGCCGACCTCGACTTCGCGCCGATGTTCCACGGCATCGACGAGCGGGTTCCGGTGGAGTCCCTGCGCTTCGGCACGCGCGTGCTGCTGCGGCTGCTGCAGACCTGCTGAGGCGTCAGACCGACGCGCTCATCGACCGTCGCGGCCGGATGATGCGGCGCCGCAACCAGGTCCGCGTGCGGCCGCCCATGTAGGTGACCGTGCGCTCCAGCTCCCAGCGGCCGTACTCGGCGTGCTCCGTGAGCCGGCGCCGGATGTCGCCGCGCCCGACCTCTCTGCCGAAGGAGAGGACGAGGTACTCGTACTCGACCATCGACACATTGTGCCCAACGACCGGTAGCGTCAGCACCATGAGCGACGATCCGCGTGCCGCACTGAGCCAACTCGTCGCCGCCTTCGAGCGCCACCTGGAGGCGAGCAGCGCCCGGCACGGCGATGACGACCCCTCGGTGGTCGCCGCCTACGAGGACCTCGCCGACGCCTTCGAGGCGTACGACGGTGCGCTCTACGACGCCTACGGAGAGATGACGCCACTCGACATCTACGGCGGTGACGACGGTGACGAGTCGGAGGACGAGGACGACGACGAGGACGAGGACGACCCGGACGTGGACGGGGACTCGGTGGGTGACGAGCTCGACGACCACGACGACGAGGACGGCGACGGGCCCCGGCTCTACGCCGGGCTCGACGACGACATCGACTTCGACGACGAGAGCGACGACTCGCCCGACACGCCACGCCGCTGACCGCGGAGCCGTCGCTCAGGTGTGCTCGACCGACACCTCGTCGAGGGCCTGCACGATCTGCTCGGGCAGCTCGACGGCCTCGGCGTCGAGCAGCACCGCCAGCTGGGTGGGGGTGCGGGGGCCGAGGATCGGCGCCGTGACCCCGGGCCGGTCGCGCACCCAGGCCAGCGCCACCACGGCCGGCGCCACGCCGAGGCCGTTCGCCGCCGTGTGCACCGCCTCGACCACGCCGCGGGTGTGGTCGCCGACGTGGTGCCCGGCGAACCGCGCGAACTCCTCCGACGCGAGGCGCGAGTCGGCCGAGACGGTCGTGCGGTAGCGCCCGGCCAGCACGCCACGCCCGAGCGGTGACCAGGGCAGCAGCCCGAAGCCCAGGGCGCCCGCGGCGTCGACGAGCTCGCGCTCCGGGGTCCGGGCCACCAGGCTGTACTCGACCGAGTTCGCGACCATCGGCACCCCGGATGCCGTGAGCAGCGACATCGTGCGCGCCGCCTGCCAGCCGACGTGGTTGGAGACGCCCACGTAGCGGGCCCGGCCGGTCTCGACCGCCCAGACCAGCGCGCTGACGGTCTCCTCGATCGGGGTGTGGTCGTCCCAGGTGTGCGCGAGCCAGACGTCGACGTGCCCGGTGCGCAGCCGGCGCAGCGAGGTGTCGAGCTGGTGCATCATCGCCCGCCGCGAGCAGTCGACGACGCGGTCGCCGCCGGCTCGGCTGATCCCCGACTTGGTGACGACCACCATCTCGTCGCGGTCGGGGCCCTCGAGGAGCGCGCCGAGCAGGTCCTCCGCCGCGCCGCCGGCATACCCGTGCGCGGTGTCGACGAGGGTGCCGCCGGCCGAGCGGAACGCCGTGAGGAGGTCGCGGGCGTCCTCCGGGGAGGTGCGCGTACCCCACGCCATCGTCCCGAGGCCGAGCCGCGAGACGGCCAGGCCGGAGGTGCCGAGGCGGCGGGTCAGCATGGCGGCGACCCTATCGCCCGGCCCGATCGCTACCGTGGGCGCCATGCGGCTGGCGATCTCCTGCGGTTACGCGGGCATGGGACTGGGAACGGACACGCTCGACCTGGTGCAGGAGGCGGAGCGGCTCGGCTACGCGCAGGCCTGGGTGGCGGAGGCCTACGGATCCGACGCCGTGAGCGTGCTCGCCTGGCTCGCCGGGCAGACCTCGAGCATCGGGCTCGGGTCGGGAGTGATGCAGATCCCGGCCCGCACACCGGCGATGACGGCGATGACTGCCGCCACCCTCGACACGCTGAGCGGAGGGCGGTTCAATCTCGGCCTGGGGGTCTCCGGACCGCAGGTCAGCGAGGGGTGGCACGGGGTGCGCTTCGGCTCGCCCCTGACGCGCACCCGCGAGTACGTCGAGATCGTGCGGATGGCGCTGCGCCGTGAGCAGGTGCACTACGACGGCGACCACTTCACGCTCCCGCTGCCGGACGGCCCCGGGAAGGCGCTCCGGCTCACCATCCGCCCGCCTCGCGCCGACCTGCCCATCTACCTGGCGGCGGTCGGCCCGCGGAACCTGCGCCTGGCGGGCGAGGTGGCCGACGGCTGGCTCGGCATCTTCTTCTCGCCGGAGCACTCCGCCGACCAGCTCGCCGCGGTGCGGGCCGGGCGCGAGGCCGCGGGCAAGGGGATGCCTGGCGACCCGATGGCCGGCTTCGACGTGCTCGCGTCGGTGCCGGTCGTGGTCACCGACGACCTCGAGGCGGGCCGGGCAGCCCTGGCCGCCTACACGGCCCTGTACATCGGGGGGATGGGCAGCCGCGAGCAGAACTTCTACAACGCGCTGGCCCGGCGGATGGGCTTCGAGGACGCCGCCCAGACCATCCAGGACCTCTATCTCGACGGCCGTGCGCGCGACGCCGCAGCAGCCGTGCCGTTCGAGCTCATCGACGCCACCGCGCTGATCGGCTCGCCCGAGCGGATCGCCGCACGGATCGGCCGGTACGCCGATGCCGGGGTGACCACGCTGAGCGTCGCGCCGCATGCCTGGACCCCCGAGGGGCGCGCCGAGGTGCTGCGCACGGTGGCGCAGGCGCTGACGGCGTCGCAGGCCTCGGGCGGCGCCTGAGTCGCCGAGGGAGGGCAGACGGGCGCGGGGAGCTGAGGCGCTACGGGAGGTCCGGTTGCTTCACCAGATGAGCCACCCATGACGCACCTGGCGAAGCAACCCCCTGGATGGTGCGTGGGTGGTCCACCTGGCGATGCAACCCCCTGGATGGTGCGTGCTGGCTCACCGGGTGAAGCATCCGGACGTCCCCGCACGGCAGACTCACGGCCGCCGGTCGGGCGGCATCCCAAGGGTTCGCGTCCCACGCTTGCGCCGGCCACGTGGCCCGCGAGCCAGTGCGGTCACCGCGTCCACAGCGCCTAGGCTGTCGGCTCGTGCCCGTCGAACTCAGCTACTTCCAGGCCCTGGTCCTCGGTGTCGTCGAGGGACTCACCGAGTTCCTCCCGATCAGCTCCACCGGTCACCTCACCATCGCCGAGCAGCTGCTCGGGCTGCCGGTCGACGACCCCGCGGTGACGGCCTACACCGCCATCATCCAGATCGGCGCCATCGTCGCGACCTTCATCTACTTCGGCCGCAAGATCGCCCGCCTGTTCATGGCCTGGGCGCGCGGCCTGACCTCCGCCGAGGCGCGAGCGGACAAGGACTACACCCTCGCCTGGGCCGTCATCGTCGGCTCGATCCCCGTGGGCGTCGTGGGCTTCCTGGCGCGCGACCTCATCTCGAGCAGCCTGCGCAGCCTGTGGGTGGTGGCGTTCGCACTCATCCTGTGGAGCGCCGTGATCTGGGTAGCAGAGCAACGGCACGACGTGCTCGAGAAGCGCGGCATCCAGCGCGGCGAGCACGACATCACGGTCAAGGACGGCCTGGTCATCGGTCTCGTGCAGTGCTTCTCGCTCATCCCCGGGGTCTCCCGCTCGGGTGCGACGATCTCGGCCGGACTGATGCGAGGCATCAACCGGGTCACGGCCACCGAGCTGTCGTTCTTCATGGCCATCCCCGCGCTCACGGCCGCCGGCCTGTTCGAGGCGGCCCGCGGCAAGGACGACCTGGTCGTCCTGGGCGTCGGGCCGATGCTGCTCGGCATCGTGGTGGCGTTCGGCACGGCCTACGCCTCGATCGCCTGGCTGCTGCGCTTCGTCGCCACCAACTCGCTGCGCCCGTTCATCTGGTACCGCATCGCCCTCGGCCTCGCCGTCATCGTGGCCCTGCTCGCGGGGTGGATCACCGCCACCTGACCTGATGCCGCGCGGTGCGGCACACTGGCGTATCTGACCACTCGACGAGTCTCGGGGAGCCGACGTGCTGACGGACAGTGACCTGGTCGCCTTCGTGGCCTCCTGCGACCTCGACAGGTCGCGGGCCTTCTACGAGGACATCTTGGGGCTGGCGTTGGTGGAGGAGACCCCCTTTGCCTGTGTGTTCGACGCCCACGGCA
Organism: Actinomycetales bacterium; assembly: GCA_038330415.1. Taxonomy (GTDB): domain Bacteria; phylum Actinomycetota; class Actinomycetes; order Actinomycetales; family Dermatophilaceae; genus Fodinibacter. The sequence continues at coordinate 100,753 of JBBQNZ010000001.1, forward strand.
CCCAGCTGCGGGTGACGGCGGTCGCCCAGGTGGCCCAACCCGGCTACACCGTGCTCGGCTGGAGCGTCGCCGACGTCGCGGCGACCATCGACCACCTCGTGCCGCGCGGGGTGCAGTTCGCCCGCTTCGAGGGGATGGACCAGGACGACCGGGGCGTGTGGACCACGCCGAACGGCGACCAGGTCGCCTGGTTCACCGACCCCGACGGGAACGTCCTGTCGGTGACGCAGCTCGCGTGAGGGACCACAGGCTCAGAGCCAGCCGCTGCGCTTGAACGCGCGGTAGAGGCCACCACAGATGAGCGCCATGAGACCGAGCACGACGAAGTAGCCGTAGCGGAGCTCGCCGTCCCCGACGTGGATGCTGGCGGTCAGCTCCGGCATGAAGTCGAAGTTCATGCCGTAGATGCCCGCGATCATCGTGGGCACCGCTGCGATGGCGACCCAGGCGGAGATGCGGCGCATGTCGGTGTTCTGCTGCACCGTGATCTGGGCCAGGTGCGCGCCGAGCACGTCGGTGAGCAGCCGGTCGTACGACTCCACGTGGTCGATGACCGCCTGGAGGTGGTCCGAGACGTTGCGGAACTGCAGCCGCAGCTCGGGGTCGGTGACGTGCGGGCTCGCATCCTCGTGCAGGGCCATCAGGGGGGCGGCCAGGGGCACCGTCGCCCGACGGAACTCGAGCACCTCACGCTTGAGGCGGTAGATCGTCGAGGAGTCCATGTCGGCGCCGGAGAAGACCCCGGTCTCGATGTCGTCGAGGTCGGCGTTCACCTCCCCGTCGATGAGGGTGTAGTTGTCGACGACACCGTCGACGATGCCGTGCAGCACGCCCATCGGGCCCAGCCGCAGCAGGCCCGGCTCGGCCTCCAGCCGGTGCCGCAGACCCGCCAGCGGACTCGCCTCGCCGCGGCGCACGGTGACGATGAAGTGGTCGCCGACGAAGCACATCAGCTCGCCGGTCTCGATGTCGGAGGTCTGCTCCACGTAGCGCAGGGGCTTGAGCACCACGAAGACGCTGTTCTCGTAGAGCTCGACCTTGGCCCGCTGCCGCCCGTGGATGGCGTCCTCCACGGCCAGCGGGTGCAGCTGCAGCTCGTCGTTCACCTCGTCGAACTCCGCCTGGGTCGGGTTCTTCAGCCCGATCCACAAGAAGCTGCCCGGCGAGCCGTCGTTGCGTAGCACCGCTAGCTCGTCGCTGAGGTCGCCACAGGGGCCCCGCTGCCCATCGACGTAGATGGCCTTGTCCACGATCACGAGCGCCATTGTGTCCCCCTCGGGTGACCGAGCGGCGACACCCCCGACCGGCGAGTCACGCGCCGCGCCCTACAGTGGGCTCTCGTGGCCATCGTCCTGCTCCTGCGGCACGGGCACTCCACCGCCAACGCGCAGGGAGTGCTCGCCGGCTGGACCGAGGGAGTCGGCCTCACCGACGCGGGTCGTGAGCAGGCCGCCCGGGTCGCCGAGCGGCTCGCCCCCCTCACCATCGCCAGAGCCGTCTCGAGCCCGCTGCAGCGGTGCCTCGAGACGGCATCCGTGGCCCTGGCGGGTCACGACGTGGGCCGCGACGACCGGCTGGGGGAGTGCCACTACGGCGGCTGGACCGGCCGCTCGCTCGCCGACGCCGCGAAGGAGCCGCTCTGGCGGGTCGTGCAGGACGACCCCGGTGCCGCCACCTTCCCGCCGGACGACGTGTACGCCGCCGAGTCGCTGGCGCAGATGGTGCAGCGCGTCGTCGGGGGAGTGCGCGCGCTCGACGCCGAGGTGGAGGCCGAGCACGGCAAGGATGCCGTGTGGGTGGCGGTCAGCCACGGCGACCCGATCAAGGCGGTCGTGGCCGAGGCCGTGGGGGCCGGCCTGTCCGGGTTGCAGCGGGTGCGGGTCGACCCCGGCTCGCTGACGGCCGTGCTCCTCACCGAGAACCGCATGGTGCTGCTCGCGAGCAACACCGTGCAGGGCGACCTGGCCCCGCTGGTGGCCCGCCCGGCGCACGCCCCCAGCGGCGACTCCGAGGTCGGGGGAGGGGCCGGCTGACCCGGTTCCCTTGTTGCGAACAATGTGCAACAACAGCCCTTGTTGCGAATAATGTGCAACAAGCACCCTCGAGCAGCAAGGAGCAGCACGTGCACGTGCCCGACGGCTTCCTCGACGCCCCGACCTCGGTCGCCACGGCCGTCGTCTCCGCAGGTGTCGTCGCGGCGTGCCTGGCGCGCTCGGCCCGGCACGAGCTCGACGACCGCTCGGCGCCCCTCGCCGGGCTGGTGGCCGTGTTCATCTTCGCGGCCCAGCTGGTGACGTTCCCGATCGGGGCGGGCACGTCCGGCCACCTCCTCGGGGGCGTGCTGGCGGCCGTGCTCGTGGGTCCGGCCACGGCCACGCTGTGCCTCACCGTGGTCGTCACCGTGCAGGCGCTCCTCTTCGCCGACGGTGGGGTCAGCGCGCTCGGCACGAACGTCCTGCTGATGGGCGTGGTGGCGGTGTGGGTCGGCTACGGCGCCTTCCGCCTCGCGCTGGCCGTGCTGCCGCGCCGGCTGTCCAGCGTCAGCATCGCGGCCGGGGTCGGTGCCTTCGTCAGCGTGCCGACAGCGGCCCTGGCGTTCGTCGGCCTCTACGCCCTGGGCGGGGCCGCCCCGATCCCGCTCGACAGGCTGGCCGCCTTCATGACCGGGTGGCACGTCCTCATCGGGCTCGGTGAGGCGGTCATCACCGTGCTCGCCGTGTCGAGCGTCGTCGCAGCCCGGCCCGACCTGGTCTACGGCGCGCGGCGCCGCCTGCCGGCGCTCGAGCTGCGCACCCCGAAGCCCGTGGCATGACGACCCGGCGGCTCGTCCTGGTCGGCCTCGCCCTCAGTGCGTTCATCGCGGGGGTCGTCTCCTTCTACGCCTCGCGTCACCCCGACGGCCTCACCTTCGTCGCCCAGTCGCTCGGCTTCTCCGACACCGAGCGCAGCTCCGCGACCTCCGGCTCACCGCTGGCGGGCTACACGGTGTCCGGTGTCGGCGACGCCCGGCTGTCCGGCGGGCTGGCCGGCCTGGTGGGGCTGGCCGTGGTCGGGCTGCTGATGGCCGGGCTGGTGCTCCTCCTGCGGCGCCGCGCGCCGCGGGGCGAGGACTGAGGTGGGCTCGGGCCCCTCGGCACACCTGCACGTCGCGGGCACCACGACGCTGCATCGGATGCCGGCTCACGCCAAGCTGGTCGGCCTCCTCGCCTTCGTGCTGCTGGTGGTCTCGGTGCCGCCGCAGGACCACCTGGCTCTCCTCGTCCTGGTCCTCGTCGCCGTGGGCATCCTGGGCAGCACCCGGGTTCCCGCGCGCTTCCTGCTGCCGCGGCTGGCCGTGGAGCTGCCGTTCGTGGTGTTCGCGCTGCTCTTGCCGTTCGTCGCCGTCGGCCCGCAGGTGGCGCTCGGGCCGCTCACCGTCTCGCAGGCCGGCCTCGATGCGGCCGTCGCGCTGCTGCTCAAGGGCACCTGCGGTGTCCTCGTGGCGGTGGCGTTCGCCGTCACGACCCGCCCGCGCGACCTCGTCCGCGCCCTGCAGCACCTGCGGGTGCCCGACACCCTTGTCACCATCGCCGGGTTCATGGTGCGCTACGTCGACGTCGTCGGCGACCAGCTGCGCCGGATGCGGGTGGCCCGCGCCTCCCGAGGCTTCACCGCCCGCTCGGTGCGAGCCTGGCCGGCGCTCGCCGCGAGCACCGGGTCGCTGTTCATCCGCAGCTACGAGCGCGGCGAGCGGGTGCACCTCGCGATGGTCAGCCGCGGTTGGTCGGGCCGGATGCCGGTCACCGCACCGCTCGCGGCGTCGCCGGCCCAGTGGGCGCTGGCGCTGGCGCCCGCGGCCGTGGCCGCCGCGGTCACGGTGGGGGTGCGGGTCGGATGAGCGTGCCCGTCCTCGACCTGCACGGTGTCGCCTACGCCTATCCCGGTGGGCACCAGGCCCTCTTCGGCGTCGACCTGCACGTGCACCCTGGGGAGCGGGTCGCCCTGCTCGGGCCGAACGGCGCCGGCAAGACCACGCTGGTGCTGCACCTGAACGGCATCCTGACGCCGGGCGCCGGCAGCGTGACCGTCTCGGGGCTGCCCGTGACCGACGCGAACCTGCTCGAGGTGCGGCGCCGGGTCGGCATCGTCTTCCAGGACCCCGACGACCAGCTGTTCATGCCCACCGTGCGCGACGACGTGGCGTTCGGCCCGGCCAACCTGGGCCTGCGCGGCGACGAGCTCGAGGCGCGGGTGGCCGAGGCGCTCGACCTCGTGGGCGTTTGCGACCTGGCCGACCGGGCGCCACACCACCTGTCCTTCGGCCAGCGGCGGCGGGTCGCCATCGCCACCGTGCTGGCGATGCGACCCGAGATCCTGGTGCTCGACGAGCCGTCGTCGAACCTCGACCCGGCGTCACGGCGCGAGCTGGCCGGCATCCTGCGCTCGCTCGACGTCACCGTGCTGATGGTCACCCACGACCTGCCCTACGCGGTCGAGCTGTGCGAACGGTCGGTCGTGCTGTCGGAGGGCGTCGTCGTCGCGGACGGCCCCACCCGCGAGGTGCTCGGCGACCAGGCCCTCATGGCTAGACACCGCCTGGAGCTGCCCGTCGGGTTCTCGATCTAGGGTGGTGCCCATGCCAGCAACCGTGTTCGACCCGCCCGAGCGATTCGTCGCCGGGACCGTCGGGCCGCCCGGCGGCCGCACCTTCTTCCTGCAGGCGAGCGGCGAGGGGCGGCTCGTCTCGGTCTCGCTCGAGAAGGTCCAGGTCAGCGTGCTCGCCGACCGGGTCAACGAGCTGCTCGACGCGCACGCAGAGGGCACCGCCACCGAGCCGCTCGGTGGCGGTGACACGGACCCCCTTGCCACGCCCATCGAGGACGAGTTCCGGGTCGACACCCTCGCCCTGGCCTGGGACCCCGTCCGCAACGTGCTGGTCATCGAGTGCCACGACTCGGACCCCGAGGAGGCCGAGGAGGCCGACGAAGACACCGTGCAGACCCTGCGGGTCGTGCTCAGCCCCACGGCGGCGCGGGCCTTCGCCCGACGGTGCGGTGCGGTCGTGTCCGCCGGCCGACCTTCCTGCCCGTTCTGCGGCCAGCCGCTGGACCCCACCGGCCACATCTGCCCTCGTGCCAACGGATACCGGCGCTGACGTCGTCGACCTCCTGACGAGCGGGGTCCTCACCCCGGTCGGCCGGATCGTCGACTCCTCCAACGGTGCGTTGCTCTGCTCGGTCCAGGCGCCGGGCCGCGCTGCCGATGCCGAGCCGGTGCTCGTCATCCACAAGCCGGAGGCCAGCGAGCGTCCGCTGTGGGACTACCCCGACGGCACCCTCGTCGCCCGTGAGCGGGCCGCCTACCTGGTCAGCGCCGCCGGTGGCTTCGACGTCGTTCCCCCGACTGTGCTGCGCAACGGCCCGCTCGGCCCGGGCTCGGTGCAGCTGTGGGTGGGGCCGGTCGACGGTGAGCCCGACCCGCTGGTCGACGTGACCCCGGCGGGCCAGGTGCCCGACGGCTGGGTCGTCGTGCTCGAGGGTGAGTCGCCCGGCGGGCGGCCCGTGGTCGTGTCGCACAGCCCCGAGCCGGCCCTGCGCACCGTGGCGGTCTTCGACGCCGTGCTCAACAACTCCGACCGCAAGGGCAGCCACCTGCTGCGCGACGGCGACGTGGTGCGGGGGTGCGACCACGGGGTCAGCCTGTCCGTGGAGCCGAAGCTGCGCACCGTGCTGTGGGGCTGGGCGGGAGACCCGGTGCCGGAGGCCGACCTGGCCCGGCTCGAGACCCTGCTCGGCGCGCTCGACCAGGGGCTGGCCGACGAGCTGGCGACGCTGCTGACCCGCGCCGAGGTACGCGCCCTGCGGCAGCGCACCGAGTCGCTGCTGCGCACTCGCCGGCACCCTCAGCCGCGGCCCGGCTGGCCGGCGATCCCGTGGCCGGCCCTGTAGTCGTTGCCACGTAGTCTTGCCCGGTGAAGTCGTGGCCCGCCCCTTTCGTCCCCGCCGTGCCCGGCCACGGTGACCCGCTCCAGCTGTTCGACACGCAGAGCAGGTCCGTGCGCCCGGTCGACGCCGGCCCCGTGGCCCGGCTCTACGTCTGCGGCATCACCCCCTACGACGCCACCCACCTGGGTCACGCCGCCACCTACGTCACGTTCGACCTCGTCGGCCGGGCGCTGCGTGATGCCGGCCACCAGGTCGACTACGTGCAGAACGTCACCGACGTCGACGACCCGCTGCTCGAGCGGGCCGCGCGTGACGGCCGTGACTGGCGCGAGCTGGCCACCTCCGAGATCGACCTCTTCCGCGAGGACATGACGGCCCTGGCGGTCATCCCGCCCCGGGCCTACGTCGGTGTCGTCGAGTCGATGCCCGAGATCATCCGTGAGGTGCGCGCGCTGCTGGCCGACGGCACGGCCTACCGGGTCGCCGTCCCCGCAGACGAGGGCCGCGGCGACGACGTGTACCTCGACCTCGGCCAGGCGCCCACCTTCGGGTCCGTCTCCGGGTGGACCCCCGAACAGATGGATGCCGTGTTCGCCGAGCGCGGTGGCGACCCCGAGCGGGCCGGCAAGCGAGGCCGGTTCGACCCGCTGCTGTGGCGCGCTGTGCGGGGGGGTGAGCCGTCATGGGACGACGAGGTGCTGGGCGCCGGCCGGCCCGGTTGGCACATCGAGTGCACCGCGATCTCCCTGAAGCACCTCGGCCACCCCTTCGACATCAAGGGTGGAGGCACCGACCTGGTGTTCCCGCACCACGAGATGAGCGCCGTGCAGGCCACCGCCCTCACCGGTGGTGACGTCTTCGCCCGCCTCTACGTGCACCAGGCGATGGTCGGCTTCAACGGGGCGAAGATGAGCAAGTCGCGCGGCAACCTCGTGCTGGTCTCGCGGATGCGCGCCGACGGCGTCGACCCGATGGCGATCCGGCTCGTGCTGCTCGACCAGCACTACCGCACCGACTGGGAGTACACCCCCGACCTGCTCGAGACCGCGGAAGCGAGGCTCGCCCGGTGGCGGGAGGCGCTGTCGGTCAACCAGGGTGCCGACGCCACCGCGACCATCGCCGCGGTGCGCGCGGCCGTCGCCGCCGACCTCGACACCCGAGGCGCGTTGGCCGCTGTGGACGCGTGGGCCGAGCGCACCCTGGCCGGTCAGTGGGACGACGCCGCGGCGCCCGGGTTGGTGGCCCGCACCGTGGATGCCGTGCTCGGCATCCGCCTCTGAGCCGACGCTGGTTGTGGGCCGTCAGGCCTCGCTGAGAACCTGCTGAGTGAGGCTGCGTCGAGGGTTGCCGATTCCGTCGCGCGAGGCCCGAATGTCGCGCTACGTTTGCCTTGCCTGAACAAGAACTCCCGTACCCCCCTGCAGCGGAAGTTCCGATCAGGTACACGAAGATCCACGAAAGCCCGGCGAGACACCGGATTTCGTGGACTTCGTGTTTTACGGCCCGGAACCTTCACCTGGCGTCGCACAACAGCGGCCCCCACCTGGGCGCTGGGACAACTGAATTCGTTCTGTGATCGACTGGGGCGGACGGGCGAGAAGTGAGTCTGCGAGGCCCGCGAACGCCGCAAAGGCATCTGGTCAGCCGTCGTCGGTCTGCGACCCATCAGCCGCAAAGGCACTGTCCGCCAACGCAGCCCGACCAAATATCGACCGGCGGCTCGCCCGCGGTGGGCCGTCAGACCGACCCAGAGCGGTCGAGAACCTGAGGATTCGCTGAGCACGGGCTGCGACCGGGCGTGCGACCGGGGTCACACACCGAATCCGAAGGCGGGGACGCAGCGCTACCCTGAAAGTGCTTGATACGGAACTACCGTCCCCCCTGCAGCGGAGGTTCTGACAGCACGAAAGGCCCACGAACCCGGCACCGGGTTCGTGGGCCTTTGACGTGCGGTTCAGCCCTCGTCGGTGCTGCGACGGCGCAGGTAGCGCTCGAACTCCTTGGCGATCGCGTCGCCGCTCGCCTCGGGCAGGTCTGCGGTG
>JBBQNZ010000002.1:0-76002 GCA_038330415.1 Actinomycetales bacterium
AGCGACGACCGGCCCACGACGACACGCAGCCGGTGGGTCCCGCCCCGGCGGCCGGCCCCACGCCACCAGCAGCCCGCGTCGTGGCACCGGCGCCGACACCCGGGGCAGCGGCCGCCGGAACTGCGGCCGCCGTCGGCCCCCGGGAGATCCTGGTCCCGCCGCCGACCACGATCCTCCCGGCCCGTGTCGAGCAGCTCCAGCTGTCGGGCGACATCACCTACACCCTGCCCGACCATGCCCTGCTGGCCCCCGGCGCCCCGCACAAGACCCGCAGCGCCGCCAACGACAAGGTGGTCGACTCGCTGACGCAGGTCTTCGAGCAGTTCGAGATCGACGCCGCCGTCACCGGCTTCTCCCGCGGTCCCACGGTGACCCGCTACGAGGTCGAGCTCGGCCTCGGCACCAAGGTCGAGCGGGTCACCGCTCTCTCCAAGAACATCGCGTACGCCGTCGCCTCCGCCGACGTGCGCATTCTCAGCCCGATCCCCGGCAAGTCGGCCATCGGCATCGAGATCCCCAACACCGACCGCGAGACCGTCTCGCTCGGCGACGTGCTGCGCAGCCAGGTGGCACGCAGCAACGAGCACCCGATGGTCATGGGGGTCGGCAAGGACGTCGAGGGCGGCTACGTCATCGCCAACCTCGCCAAGATGCCGCACCTGCTCGTCGCCGGGGCGACCGGCGCGGGCAAGTCGTCGTTCGTCAACTCGATGATCACCTCGATCCTGATGCGGGCCACGCCCGACGAGGTGCGGATGGTGCTCGTCGACCCGAAGCGGGTCGAGCTCACGGCCTACGAGGGCATCCCGCACCTCATCACCCCGATCATCACCAACCCGAAGAAGGCCGCCGAGGCCCTTCAGTGGGTCGTGCGCGAGATGGACACCCGCTATGACGACCTGGCCCACTACGGGTTCAAGCACGTCGACGAGTTCAACAAGGCGGTGCGGGCCGGCAAGATCAAGCCGCTGCCGGGCTCGGAGCGGGTCATCACGCCCTACCCCTACCTGCTCATCGTCGTCGACGAGCTCGCCGACCTGATGATGGTCGCGCCCCGTGACGTCGAGGAGTCGATCGTCCGGATCACCCAGCTGGCCCGCGCGGCCGGCATCCACCTCGTGCTCGCGACCCAGCGGCCGAGCGTCGACGTGGTCACCGGCCTGATCAAGGCCAACGTGCCCAGCCGGATGGCGTTCGCGACGTCCAGCGTCACCGACTCGCGCGTGGTGCTCGACCAGCCCGGGGCCGAGAAGCTCATCGGGCAGGGCGACGCGCTGTTCCTGCCCAGTGGTGTGAGCAAGCCGATGCGCGTGCAGGGCGCCTGGGTCACCGAGTCCGAGATCCACGCCGTCGTCAGGCACGTCACCGAGCAGCTCAAGCCCCGCTACCGCGACGACGTCACCGTGGTCGCCGCCAAGAAGGTCGTCGAGGACGACATCGGCGACGACCTCGACCTGCTGCTGCAGGCCACCGAGCTCGTGGTCACGACGCAGTTCGGGTCGACGTCGATGCTGCAGCGCAAGCTGCGGGTCGGGTTCGCCAAGGCCGGCCGGCTGATGGACCTGCTCGAGTCGCGTGGGGTCGTCGGCCCGTCCGAGGGGTCCAAGGCCCGCGACGTGCTGGTGAAGCCCGACGACCTGCCGACCACGCTCGCGCTGCTGCGCGGCGAGGACGTGCCGACGGTGGTGACCGACACGTCGGTCGACGACACCTCGGAGGTGCCGAGGCTCGGCTCTGGCACCGACGCGGTGGCCGACGAGCTCGCGTCCTACCCGCAGGCCGTCGACCACGACGACGAGGAACCGGGCGAGGACGCCTGGGAGCTCACCGGGCACCGCTGACACCACCGGCACGCAGGTCAGCCCCCGGCGCGTGCACGGCGCTCTGTCTGGCGGCACCGTCGCCCCTATGGTGTGGGCATGCCGTTGTTGTGGGAAGAGCTGCGCGACCCCCCGTCGCGCTCGGCCCGGTGGCGGGCCACCCTGCGCAAGCAGCCGTCGGCCTTCCTGCTCGCGGTGCAGATCCTCGTGATCCTGCTGCTGCCGGCGCTGGAGTCCTCGGAGTGGGGCCGTGCCGTCATCTCGCTCCTCAGCCTGTCGGCGCTGATCACGGCGGTCTTCACGGTGCGCAGCACCCCGGCACTGACCTGGCTCTCGATCACCCTCGCCCTGCCGGCGGCGGCGTTCGAGGTGTGGAGCCTGTTCGACCACAGCCAGACGATCATCGCCCTGGCCCACACGGCCCTGGCCGTCTTCTACTTCTACACCGCGTACGCCCTCATCTCGTACATGTTCGAGGACTCCTGGGTCACCAAGGACGAGCTGTTCGCGGTCGGCGCCTGCTTCACCGTGCTCGTCTTCGCCTTCGCCTACCTCTTCATGGCCGTCCAGGAGATCTACCCCGACTCCTTCACGTCCTTCTCCGGCCCGGGACGGCGCACCCTGCTGGAGCTGATCTACTACTCGGGCGCCAACCTCACCAGCGTCGGACTGTCCGACGTCGGGCCGATCCGGGCCCAGGCCCGGGCGCTCGGCACCGTGGAGCAGCTCGGCGGCGTCATGTACGTGGCCATGGTCATCTCGCGCCTCGTCGCGCTCACCGTCATCCGGGCCCGTCAGCAGTGACGCCGTCCAGGTCTTCGATCCGGGCCAGGCTCGGGCCGCGGGTCAGGGCGACGTCGCGCGCGTGGCGTTCGGCCTCGCCGAGCACCCGCAGAGCGTTCCCACCGGCCAGGGCGGCCAGGTCGGCGTCGCTCCAGCCGCGGTCGGCCAGGGCGGCCAGCAGGCGTGGGTAGCCGCTGACGTCATCGAGGCCGAGCGGCTGCACGTCGACGCCGTCGAAGTCGCCACCCAGCCCGATGTGCTCGCGCCCGGCCACCTCACGCACGTGCTCGCAGTGGGCGACCACGTCGTCGATCGTCGCCCTCGGCGCGGGGTGGCTTCGCCGGCGTTCGTCGACGAAGGCGTCGTAGGCGGGATCGTCGCGCCGGTCGACGCCGCCTTGCTCGGCGGCATCCCGGGTCTCCAGGTCCCAGTCGCGCACGGCGGGTGAGACGAACTTGGGCACGAAGGTGACCATGCAGGCCCCCCCGTTGTCGGCGAGGCGGGCCAGCACGTCATCCGGCACGTTGCGCGGGTGGTCGCACACGGCCCGGGCCGAGGAGTGCGAGAAGAGCACCGGCGCCTGCGCGACGTCCAGGGCGTCGTTCATGGTGTCGGCCGAGACGTGCGAGAGGTCGACGAGCATCCCCAGCCGGTTCATCTCGCGCACGACCTCGCGGCCGAACGGCGAGAGGCCGCCGAGCACCGGCTCGTCGGTGGCCGAGTCGGCCCACGGCACGTTGTCGTTGTGCGTGAGGGTGAGGTAGCGGACCCCGAGGGCGTGCAGCATCCGCAGCACGCCCAACGAGGAGTCGATGCTGTGGCCGCCCTCGGCCCCGATCAGGGAGGCGATCTGGCCGTGCGACCAGGCCCGTTCGACGTCGGCGCGGGTGGTCGCCAGGGCGAGGTCACCGGCATACCGCGCCGCCATGGCGTGCACGGCGTCGACCTGCTCCAAGGTCGCGGTCACCGCCGCGTCGCCCTGCAGGGTGGCAGGGACGAAGACCGACCAGAACTGGGCCCCCACGCCCCCGGCCCGCAGGCGCGGCAGGTCGGTGTGCGTCGGGCAGTCGCTGCGCGAGATGTCGAGCCGGTCCCAGTCGTACCCGGCCCGCTCACGAGCCTCCCAGGGAAGGTCGTTGTGCCCGTCGACCACCGGGTGCTCGGCGAGGAGGTCGCGGATCCGGGCCGAGGTGTCCGAGAGCATGCGCGTGACCCTACTCGGACTGCGCGAGGGCGAGCCGGGACGCAACTAGAGTGGCAGCATGGCGTCCTCCTCGAGCCGCGGCAGCGTCGCGCTGGTCACCCTCGGGTGCACCCGCAACGAGGTCGACTCCGAGGAGCTCGCGGGCCGCCTCGCCGCCGAGGGCTGGACCCTGGTGGAGGATGCCGCCGACGCCGACGTCGCCGTGGTGAACACCTGCGGGTTCGTCGAGCAGGCCAAGAAGGACTCCATCGACACCCTCCTCGAGGCGGCCGACCTCAAGCAGACCGGCCGCACCAAGGCGGTCGTGGCCGTCGGCTGCCTGGCCGAGCGCTACGGCCAGACCCTCGCCGACGAGCTGCCCGATGCCGACGCGGTGCTCGGCTTCGACTCCTACCGCGACATGTCGAGTCACCTCACCGCCATCCTCGGTGGCGCCCGGCCGGCATCCCACGTGCCCTCCGACCGGCGCATGCTGCTGCCGTTGTCGCCCGTCGACCGCTCGGATGCCGCGGGCGGCGTGGCGCTGCCCGGCCACGGAGACGGCGAGCAGTTCGTGCGCTCGCGGCTCGACGCGCGGCCGTGGGCGCCGCTGAAGATCGCCAGCGGCTGCGACCGGCGGTGCTCGTTCTGCGCGATCCCGATGTTCCGCGGGTCGTTCGTCTCGCGCCGGCCCACCGACGTCATCGCCGAGGCGCGCTGGCTGGGGCAGCAGGGCGTGCGCGAGCTGTTCCTGGTGTCGGAGAACTCGACGTCCTACGGCAAGGACCTCGGCGACCTGGCCCTGCTCGAGAAGCTGCTGCCCGAGCTGACCGCCGTCGAGGGCGTCGATCGGGTGCGGGTGTCCTACCTGCAGCCCGCAGAGGTGCGGCCGGGCCTGCTCGAGGCGATGGCGGCGGTGCCCGGCGTGATGCCGTGGTACGACCTGTCCTTCCAGCACGCCTCGCCGACCGTGCTGCGCCGGATGCGCCGGTTCGGGGGCACCGAGCCGTTCCTCGAGCTCATCGACCGGGTGCGGGCCCGGGAGCCGTTGGCCGGGGTGCGCAGCAACGTCATCGTCGGGTTCCCCGGCGAGACCGAGGCCGACGTCGACGAGCTCGAGCGCTTCCTCGTGGCTGCCCGGCTCGACGTGGTCGGTGTCTTCGGCTACTCCGACGAGGACGGCACCGAGGCCGAGGACCTCGACGGCAAGCTGCCGGACGACGTGATCGCCGAGCGGGTCGAGCGGCTCACCGGCCTCGTCGAGGAGCTCACCACGCAGCGGGCGCTCGAGCGGGTGGGGGAGCGGGTCGTGGTGCTCGTCGAGGAGCACGACGACGACGACCCGACGGTGGCCGTCGGTCGGGCCGAGCACCAGGGCCCCGACGTCGACGGGGTGTGCCTGCTGCGCGCCGGTGCCGGCGGCGTGCTGCCGGTCGTGGGCTCGTTCGTCGAGGGCGTCGTCGCCGACTCGGTGGGTGTCGACCTGGTCGTGGAGACCCGATGAGCGACAAGCCCCTGCGCCCGGTGCGCCCCGGCCCGCTCGCCGAGGGACGCGCCACCGACCCGTACCGCGTCGGGGTCGACCCCGCCAGCCCCGCCGTGCCGGCCACCGGCCCGAGTGTGTGGAACATCGCGAACTACCTCACCATGCTGCGGCTGCTCCTCGTGCCGGTGTTCGGGTGGCTGCTGCTCGTCGACGACGGGCTGTCAGCCACCTACCGCTGGCTCGCCCTGGGGGTGTTCACCGTGGCCATGATCACCGACCGGATCGACGGCGACCTCGCCCGCAGCCGGGGACTGGTGACCAACTTCGGCAAGGTCGTCGACCCGATCGCCGACAAGGCGCTGGTCACGATGGCCCTGGTCGGGCTGTCGATGATCGGCGAGGTCTGGTGGTGGGTCACCATCGTGGTCCTGGTGCGCGAGTGGGGCATCACCGCGGTGCGCTTCTGGGTCATCCGGCACGGCGTGATGGCCGCCGGTCGCGGTGGCAAGGTCAAGACCCTGCTGCAGACCCTGGGCATCGGCCTGTTCGTGATCCCGCGCTGGACCCTGCCGTTCCCCGAGCTGTGGGAGTGGGTCGCCTCGATCGTGCTCGGCGCGGCGGTCGTCGTCACGGTGGTGACCGGCATCGACTACCTGCACCAGGCGATCCGGCTGCGACGCACCAGCGAACGGGCGGTGCGCAAGCGGGCCGAGCGAGCGGCGCGGGCCGAGCGGGCCGCGGCGGCCAGGACCCAGCCCCCCACGCCGTGAGCCGCGCCCCGGTGCCGTCGGATGCCGGGCCGCTCGCCGCGCGCCTCGTGCCAGAGCTCGTCGAGCGCGGCCTGACCGTCGGCACCGCGGAGTCGCTGACCGGTGGCCTGGTCTGCGCGGCGCTGACCAGCGTGCCGGGGGCGTCGGCCGTCGTGCGGGGCGGGGTCGTGGCCTACGCGAGCGAGGTCAAGGCGCAGGTGCTCGGCGTCGACCGGGACCTGCTGTCCCGTGAGGGCGCGGTGTGCGAGCCGGTGGCGGCCCAGCTGGCCACCGGCATCCGGGCGGTGCTGGGCTGCGCGGTGGGGCTGTCGACGACCGGGGTGGCCGGCCCCGACCCCGCTGACGGGCAGCCGGTGGGCACGGTGTTCGTGGGCGCCAGCGGACCCTGGGGAATCGTCGTCGAACGGCTGGCGTTGACCGGCGACCGGGAGGAGATCCGGGCGGCCAGCGTGCTGGCCGTGCTGACCCTCCTGGAACGGGCTCTGGAGAACCTCCGCGACGGTGTGGGAACCTCGGGGTACCGTTGACGTGGCGGATCGACCGATGGTCCGCATCCATGAAGGAGAGGAGGCACCGTGATCCTGCTTCGGCACGAGCTGGGCGAGGTCCTGCGCGAGATCCGCCAGGACCAGGGCCGCACGCTGCGCGACGTCGCGTCGTCCTCCGCTGTCTCCCTCGGTTACCTCAGTGAGCTCGAGCGCGGCACCAAGGAGGCATCCTCCGAGCTGCTCGCCTCCGTGTGCACCGGTCTGGGGCTGAGCCTGTCCGAGGTGCTCGAGCTCGTGCGCGAGCGCGTCGAGCGCATCGAGACCCTCTCCGCCCCCGTCTCGCTGCCCGTCGGGCACGCGCTGTCCGACACCGTGTCGGCGTCGGCGGCGTAGCCCGCTCGTCGTAGCGCGCCGCCCGCTAGGCGTAGCGCCGCCGCCCGCTGCCCAGTGGGCGCTGCGGCCGGCCGTCGTCGGTGGGGGCCAACCCGCCCTGGCAGGTGGGGCACGAGAACATCGTGCGCTGGCGCGGCGCGTCGCCGGTGTTCGCGACCCGCACCGTGTCGCCACAGCGACGGCACGGCCGGCCCGACCGCGCGTGCACGTAGGCCTCCTCGCCGGAACGGTGGATGCCGGTGCTCGCCTGCCACCCGGTGCGGCGCGCGGTGTCCATCAGCCGGTGCAGCCGGGTCAGCAGCGTGGTGACCCGCTCGGGGTCGAGGTCGCGCGCCGGGGCCCAGGGCGGCACGCGCTCGAGGAACAGGATCTCGCTGGCCCAGAAGGTGCCCACCCCGGCCAGCACCCGCTGGTCGAGCAGGGTGTCGCCGACGAACCGATCGGATGCCGTGACGCGCGCCGCCGCGACTGCGGCATCCCAGTCGGGGCCGAGCACGTCGGGGCCCAGGTGGCCGACCAGGTCGCCCTCGCGGGCGGTCGGCACGAGGTCGAGCATGCCCAGGCGCAGGCCGAACGCCGACCAGGTGTCGGTGAGCACCGCCGCACGCAGGTCCTGGCGGCGCAGCACCCGCTCCGTGCGTTCACCCGGGTGCTCGACCCGCCACTGGCCCTCCATCCGCAGGTGGGTGTGCAGGGTGGCGCCGGTGTCGAAGCGGTGCAGCAGGTGCTTGCCGCGTGCGACGACCTCGAGGGTGCGTGACCCCGACAGGTCGACGTCGGGCACCGACGGCCAGCGCAGCTCGGCCCGCTCGACCACGGCGTCGCGCAGAGCGGCGTCGAGCCGGTCGGCGGTGCGGTGCACGGTGTCACCCTCGGGCACGGGGCGCCTCTTCCCGCTCGTCGGGTGTGCCGACGGCCTCCGGGTCAGCGAGCGACCCGAGCGCCTCGAGCGACTCCTGCGCCCAGGCGAGCTGTGCGCGGGCCATGTGCTCGCCGAACGACAGGGTGATGGTGCGCAGCGCCTGCTCGCGGCTCGGGTCGTCGTCCAGCGTGTCGCGGACGGCGGTGTACTCGCCGAGGGCGCGCTGCGCGCCGTCGCGGGCCTGCTCGAGCAGCGATTCCGGCACGCCGGCGGGCAGGTGGCTGCCGAAGAACAGCCGCAGCAGCAGCCCGTTGCGGGCAGGCGGGGTGTCGTGCGGCTCCTCGAGCAACGCCCGCAGCCGTTGCGCACCAGTAGGCGTGATCTCGACCACCGTGCCGGAGGTGCGGCCCGGGCCGGTGCGGCGCACCTGGCCCGACGCCTCGAGGGTGGCCAGGCACGGGTAGATCTGACCGAAGCTCTCGTGCCAGAAGTGCCCGAGCACCTCGGTGATGGCCCGACGCAGCTGGTAGCCGCTCATCGGGCCGGTGGACAGGGCGCCCAGCACGGCGAGCTCGGTCTGCGAACGTCTGGCCATCAGCCGATGCTATCTGGTAGAAACATATCTGTGAGATATGTGGAGCGACACCACCGAGCGGGCTCCGCCGACCGC
The DNA here is from genome assembly GCA_038330415.1 of Actinomycetales bacterium. GTDB lineage: Bacteria > Actinomycetota > Actinomycetes > Actinomycetales > Dermatophilaceae > Fodinibacter. The sequence continues at coordinate 8,456 of JBBQNZ010000002.1, forward strand.
GTCGCCGCGAGCGTGCTCCTCGGCGGGCTGACGTCGTTCCAGGTGGCGCTGGCAGCGGGTGCGCCGTGGGGTCGACTGGCGTGGAGCGGCTCGCACGACGGCACCCTGCCGCCGAACCTGCGGGTGGCGTCGGGGGTCGCGGCCGTGCTCTGGGGGGCGGCAACGGTGCCGATCGCGACCGAGCGGCCGCGCTCGCCACGGGCCCAGCGGCTGCTGCTGCGCGGTGTGTGCGGGGTCAGCGCCGTAGGCGCGGTGATGAACCTTGCGTCGCCGAGCGTGGCGGAGCGTGCCCTGTGGGCACCGGTGAGTGCCGCCGTGGCGGTGCTCACCTGGCGGGCCGCCCGCTGTGTGGTGACGCGCACCGAGCCGGCCGTCACCGACGCATCCGCAGCCCGCGCGGGGTGAGGTGGAAGCCGGCATCCTCGAGGGCCGCCACCACGGGGTGGCCTGACCCGAGCACCTGGCCACCATCGGCCTTCTCGACCGTGATGCGCCCCAGGCTGCCGCGGCGCACGGCATCGGCCAGGGCGCTGGCCGCGGCACGGAGCGGGTCGGGCTGCTCGGAGTAGGTGAGCAGCGTCTTGCCGCCGCGCTCGACGTAGAACACGAGGTCGCCGTCGACGAGCACGACGACCGCCCCCGCCTTGCGGCCGGGCTGGTGCCGTCGGCGCTTGTCGGGTGTCGCGTCGTCGGAAGCGTCGCGCGCGGCACCGCCTGCTGCCGGGTCGACGGCGCGGTCGGGCCACGGCAGGGCGCCGCCGAAGGCGTTGGCCGGGTCGCTGGTGGCGAGCACCACCGCGACCGGGACGGCGTGCCCGCGCTCACCGCTCGCCGCACCGACGGCGCCCACTGCGCCGGTGCCGCTGCGCAGCCGGTCGACGGCCCCGGTGGTGCCGAACTGCGAGGCGCCCAGGCCCTCGACGAAGTAGCCCCGGCGCACCTGGCCGGCCTCCTCGGCCCGGCCGAGCACCCGGTAGATCGCGGCGAAGCCGCCCGGCACGTCTTCGGCCGCCGTGGCCCCGCGGGTGAGGATGCCGTGCCGGTCGAGCAGCAGCTCGGCGGTGGCGTAGGCGCGCAGGGTGGGGTCGAGGTCGACCGGGGGCAGCAGCGACCAGCGCCCGGTGACCTGCGGTGGCCCGGTGCGTGCCGGAAGCGTGGGCCGTGCCGGGGCCGCCCCGAGGCCGCCGAGCGGCCCGCGCCGGCCGGCATACCGGGTGCGACGGGGGCCCGACGGCGTGCGCCGGTGCGCCGTGCGGCCGCCGGAGAGCAGCGCCCGCACGGGCGCGAAGGTGTCACCGGTGACCCGGCCGGACCAGACGAGGTCCCACAGCGTGGTGGCCAGGGCCGTGTCGTCGGTGGAGCCGACCTGGTCGGACAGGGTGCGGAAGAAGTGGGCACCACCGCCGGCCAGGGCATCGAGCACCGCGAGGCCCTCCGGGGAGGGCACCTTGTCGGGATCCGGGCCGGGCAGCGTGACGTGCGCGGAGTCGGCGAGGTGCAGCGAGACCCAGCCGTCGTCGCCGGGCAGCGAGCCGTGCCCGCACCACAGCACCTCACCGGTGGCCATCAGCTCGTCGAGGAGGGCGGGGGAGTAGTCGGCGACCCGGGAGGGCAGCACGAGGGACTCGACGGCGCTGGCCGGCAGCACCGCACCGCTGAGCTGCTCGATGACGCGCACCAGGCCGTCGCGCCCGCGCAGCCGGCCGCCGACGCCCTGCCACTGCTGCAGGAAGCGCGACAGCTCGACCGGCGTGACCGGCTCGACCTCGGCCCGCAGCGCTGCGAGCGAGCGGCGGCGCAGCATGCGCAGCACCTCGGCGTCACAGAACTCGGTGCCACCACCGCCGGTGGGCAGCAGCTCACCCTCGACGACCCGCCCCGACGAGACCAGGCGGGCCAGGGCGGTGGCGGCGACGGCCGGGCCCAGGCCGTAGGCCCGGGCCACCTCGGCGGCGTGGAACGGGACGTGGGTGCGGGCGTAGCGGGCCACGAGGTCGCCGAGCGGGTCGGCGACCGGCTCGAGGAAGGCTTGCGGCACCCCGGGGGGCAGCGAGACGCCTAGGGCGTCGCGCAGCCGCGAGGCGTCGTCGATGGCCGACCAGCGGGGCTCCCCGGCGACCCGCACCGCGATCACCTGGCGCACTTCGTGCAGCCCCGCCAGCCACCCCTCGACATCGCCGCCGGTGGTGCCCTCACGGCACCGGGCCAGGATGCCGTCGACCGGCAGCGGCCCCAGCGAGCGGAGCAGGTCGAGCACGTCGTCGGCGTCGCGGGCGGCCCGCTCGGGCGTGAGCCGCTGCAGCTCGGCCTCGGTGCGGGCGATCTGCTCGGCGTCGAGCAGGTCGCGCAGCGCCAGACCCTCGCTGGTGCCGAGCAGCTCGGCGAGCAGGCTCGGGTCGAGCGCCAGTGCGGCGGCCCGGCGCTCGGCCAGCGGCGAGTCGCCCTCGTAGAGGAACTGCGCGACGTAGCCGAACAGCAGCGACTTGGCGAACGGCGAGGGGGTGCTGCTCTCGACGTCGACGACGGTGACCTTGCGCGAGCCGATGTCGCGCATCAGGTCGACCAGCCCCGGCACGTCGAAGACGTCCTGCACGCACTCGCGCACCGCCTCGAGCACGATCGGGAAGGTGGGGTACTGGCTGGCGACCTCGAGCAGCTGCGAGGCCCGCTGGCGCTGCTGCCACAGCGGCTGGCGGCGGTCGGGCCGGCGGCGGGGGAGGAGCAGCGCCCTGGCCGCGCACTCGCGGAAGCGGGCGGCGAACAACGCCGACCCCCCGATCTCGTCGGTGACCAGGGCGCGCACGTCGTCGGGGTCGAGGGTGACCAGGTCGAGCAGCTCGCGCCCCACCCCGCGCTCGCGCACGCCGTCGACCTCGTCGAGCTCGAGGTCGGGCAGGCGCAGCACGATGCCGTCGTCGCCGTGCATCGCCTGCACGTCGACCCCGAACCGGTCGCGCATCCGGGCGCTCACGGCCAGCGCCCACGGGGCGTGCACCTGCGCGCCGAACGGCGACAGGATGGCGACCCGCCAGTCACCGAGCTCGTCGCGGAACCGCTCGACCACGATGGCGCGGTCGTCGGGCACGTGGCCGGTGGCCTCGCGCTGCTCGCGCAGGTATCCCAGCAGGTTGTCGGCGGCCCAGTCGTCGAGCCCGGCGGCCAGCACCCGCTTGCGCGCGGCATCGGGGGTCATTGCCTCGACCTCGCGCACGAACGCCCCGACCGCACGACCCAGCTCTGCGGGGCGGCCGAGCGAGTCGCCCTTCCAGAACGGCAGCCGGCCGGGAAGCCCGGGCGCCGGCGTGACGAGCACCCGGTCGTGGGTGATGTCCTCGATGCGCCAGGTGCTGGTGCCCAGGGTGAACAGGTCACCGACCCGCGACTCGTAGACCATCTCCTCGTCGAGCTCGCCGACCCGCCGGCCGGGGCCTTCGCCGGTGGCGAGGAACACGGCATACAGCCCGCGGTCGGGGATGGTGCCGCCGGAGGTGACGGCGAGCCGCTGGGCGCCGCGGCGGCCAGTGAGGGTGTCGGACAACCGATCCCAGGTGATGCGGGCGCGCAGCTCGGCGAACTCGTCGCTGGGGTAACGCCCGGCCAGCATGTCGAGCACCGACTCGAGCACCGGTCGGGTGAGGGTGGAGTAGGACGCCGAGCGGCGGGCCAGGGCGAGCACGTCGTCGACGGTCCACTCATCGAGGGCGCACATCGCGACGACCTGCTGGGCCAGCACGTCGAGCGGGGTGTTGGGCAGGTGCAGCGCCTCGATCTGGCCGGCGAGCATCCGCTCGACGACCACGGCGGTCTGCACGAGGTCGCCGCGGAACTTCGGAAAGAGCACCCCGCGGCTGACCGCCCCGACCTGGTGGCCGGCCCGGCCGACGCGCTGCAGGCCCGACGCCACCGACGGCGGTGACTCGACCTGCACCACCAGGTCGACCGCCCCCATGTCGATGCCGAGCTCGAGGCTGCTCGTGGCGACCACGGCCGGTAGCCGCCCCGACTTGAGGTCTTCCTCGATGGTGGCCCGCTGCTCCTTGCTCACCGACCCGTGGTGGGCCCGGGCGAGCACGGCGGGGGCGCCGCGCGCGGCCCCCGACTGAGCCATCACCTGCGCTGGGCTGCGGGAGAGCACGGCGGCGCGCGGCACGGCACCTGGCGCCTGGACGGTGTCGGCACCGTCGGCCTCGACGCGCTCCTCCCAGATCTCGTTGAGCCGGGTGGTGAGGCGCTCGGCGAGCCGACGGCTGTTGGAGAACACCAGGGTCGAGGTGTGCTCGGCCACCAGGTCGACGATGCGCTCTTCGACGTGCGGCCAGATCGAGGCGCGCTGCTGCTGGCCGGCCGCCGCACCGCTGAGGTCGCCGGTCGGCTGGCCGAGCTCGGCCATGTCGGGCACCGGCACGACGACCTTGAGGTCCCACTGCTTGGTCGAGGGCGGCTGCACGACCTCGACCGGACGGCCACCGGCGAGGTATCGGGCGACCTCCTCGACGGGTCGGACGGTGGCGGACAGGCCGATTCGCTGCGCCGGGCGCTCGAGGTGGGCGTCGAGGCGCTCGAGCGAAAGGGCGAGGTGGGCACCGCGCTTGGTGCCGGCGAGGGCGTGCACCTCGTCGATGATCACCGTCTCGACGCCGGCGAGAGCCTCCCGGGCGGCCGAGGTGAGGATGAGGAAGAGCGACTCGGGCGTGGTGATCAGCACGTCGGTGGGCGTGCGGGCGAAGGCACGGCGCTCGTCGGCGGGGGTGTCGCCCGAGCGCACGGCCACGGTGATGTCGGGCTCGGGCACGCCGAGCCGCGCGGCGGCGTGCCGGATGCCGACCAGCGGGCTGCGCAGGTTGCGCTCGACGTCGACGGCGAGCGCCTTCATCGGCGAGACGTAGAGGACCCGGCAACGGGCCTTCTTGTCGTCGGGGGGCGGCTGCGACGCGAGCCGGTCGAGGGCCCACAGGAACGCCGACAGGGTCTTGCCCGAGCCGGTGGGCGCGACGACCAGGGCGTGGTGCCCGCTGCTGATCGCCTCCCAGGCGCCCGCCTGGGCTGGCGTGGGCTCGCTGAAGCTGCCCCGGAACCACGCGGCGGTGGCGGGCGAGAAGCGGTCGAGCACGTCGCTGGTCATGTGGGTGTCAGCCTCTCACCCACGACCGACAGCGCGGTGGCAGGATGCGTCGGCAGGCGGACCGGATCGACAGACAGGGGGCGGGGCCATGGGGGACTACCGGGTGGAGGCGCTGAACGCACACACGTGGGACGCGTACGCGCGGATGATGGAGCGGCACAACGGCGTCTTCGGTGGCTGCTGGTGCACGTACTTCCACACCATGGCGGGCGAGAAGACCTACGACGCCGGCGAGAACCGCGCGCTCAAGCAGCGGCTGGTCGAGGAGGGACGCTCCCACGCGGCGCTGGTGATGGACGGCGACGAGGCGGTGGACTGGGCCCAGTTCGGCTCCCCGCAGGAGCTGCCGAACATCTACCACCGCAAGGAGTACGAGATGGCCGGCGACGCGCAGCCGACTTCCGGGTCACCTGCATCTTCGTCGACAAGAAGCACCGGCGGCTCGGCGTCACCGAGACCGCCCTACGCGGCGCACTCGACCTCATCCGGCAGGCGGGCGGCGGCGTGGTCGAGGGCTACCCCCACGACACCAGCGACGACCGCAGGACCTCCGTGCTCTACGACGGCACCCGTGCGCTCTACGAGCGACTGGGGTTCGAGTACGTCCGGGCGAAGGGGCTGCGCAACTGCGTGATGCGCACCGAGGTTCCGCGCGCGACGCGAGTGTGACCAGCATCCGGTTGCGAGTTCTCGCAACGGTGGTCGCAATCTCATAAGCCGCAGTTACGCTCCCCCCGACACATTCGCTCCACGTTGGGGATCTCATGCGACGCACCGCCGTCATCCTGACCGCTGCCGCCACTGTTGCGGCCGGTCTGCTCGCCGTACCGGCCCAGGCGGCGACGCTGCCCAGCCCCCCGACGACCGGGTACGCCTTCTTCACCGCACCGCGGGCAGGGGTCGACTGGGGCACTCGCTTCCAAGCCACCACCTCGATCAGCGGCTCGGCCGTGGCGGGAGGCGGAGTGCTGGTGCAGGGCGCCGATGCCGCCGGGACCGTGGAGACCACCATCCTCACGCCCCCCACCGCGGGGTCCTTCGCGGTCGGCCCCTACGACATCAACGAGATCGCCACCGCCACCCAGGCCGGCCTCTCGCTGGGCGGGCTGCCCATCGAGTGCGCCGAGGCCACTACCGGCAGCCTCACCGTGCACGAGATCACCCTGGTGGGCGGCGAGGTCACCGCCTTCGCCGGGTCGGTGCGCGGCACCTGCGGCAGCGGCCAGCCGGGCATCGGCTTCGCCCAGGAGATCCGCTTCAACTCCACGGTGCCCACCGTCGTGCTCAGCGCCCCGGTCAGCACCCCGAAGTCCGAGGTCGTCACGGTGCAGGTCGGGGCGTCCGACACGACGTTCGGCACCCCGATCGGCACCGGCGCCGACGCCAAGGTGACTGTCACGGCCAACACGTGCACCGGCCTCAGGCCGGCCGGTACCACCTGCGCGGTCACCCTCACGGCGACCCCTGACTTCTTCGGCCCGGCCCAGGACACCATCACGCTGCCCGACGGCGGCGCCGGGCGGAAGATCCCGGTCACCGCCTTCGGCTTCGACACCGCCAATGGCGCCTACACCCCGCTGACGCCGGCTCGGCTGCTCGACACCCGAAAGGCCACCGGTGTCACGACGCGTACACCGATCGGCCCCGGCAAGACCATCGACCTGCAGGTCAGCAACCGCCTCGGCGTCCCGGCCGCCGGAGCCACCGCGGTCGTGCTGAACGTCACCGTGGTGTCGCCCACCACCGAGGGATACGTCACCCTCTACCCGACCGGTGCCGTACGCCCCGTCGCCTCGTCGGTGAACTTCAACAAGGGCTTCATCGGCGCCAACCTGGTCACCGTCAAGCTCGGCACCGGGGGCAAGGTCCGCTTCTTCAACGCCTCGGGCAGCACCCACGTCGTCGCGGACGTCATGGGCTACTACCACGGCACCTCGAGCACCGTGACCGCCGGCTACGGTGGCTACTCCGCCATCACGCCCGAGCGCGTCCTCGACACGCGCGACCCCGCTGGCCCCGGCGCGCTACCGCGTGACTTCTACGCCGTCACGGCCTCCGACTTCGGAAGCGACAACACCCGCATCAAGGCCTTCGCGGTGAACGTCACGGTCACCAAGCCGACCGGGGCCGGCTACCTCACGGCATGGAACGGCGACGACACCGCGATCCCGAACACCTCGACGGTCAACTTCACGGCGGGCAAGACCGTGCCCAACATGGCGATCGTCCCGGTGCGTCCCTGTGGCGCTGACTGCCTACCCGGTTTCGAGGACGCGCCGGCCATGGGTGTCCTGAACACCTCGAACGGCGACGCGCACGTCATCGTCGACCTCGTCGGGGTCTACGACGACAACACCATCGACGGCATGTGGCGCTTCCGCCCGCTGGCGAGCCCGACCCGGATCGTCAACACCAAGGCGGCCCAGGGGATCCCCGCCGCCCTCACGCCCGGGCAGACCCGCACCGTCACCAACACCGCCGGGGTGACGACCTTCAACTCGATGGCGCTGGTCACCAACACCACGGCCAACAAGCCGACCAGCAACACGGTGCTCACGCTGTGGAACGCCGACACCGCTCAGCCCGGGGTCAGCAACCTCAACCCGGCCCTGGGGCAGCTGGTGTCGAACATGACGATCACCGACCTCGGCATCAACTACAACTTCAAGGTCCGCAACGCGTCCGGCACGACCAACCTCGTGCTCGACGTCGCCGGCACCATGGAGGCGTACCCGGCCGTGGCCGACCCGGCCGCCGGCGCGGCGCTGCGGGCACAGGGGCTCTCTGCCCTGCGCCAGGACTCCTCGGTGCGGGCGACCGGCGACCCCCGGGCAACGCCGCCCACCCTGCGCGGCACCCCGGTCACCGGCACGGTGCAGCACCGCTGAGCGTGAGACGACGGGCGCCGGGGCAGTTGCCCCGGCGCCCGTCGTCGTTGGTGGAGGGTGCTGCAGTCAGGCTTTCGGCTGCTGCTGGGTGATGCAGTGGATGCCGCCGCCGCGGGCGAAGAGCGGGCGCGCGTCGACGCCGATGACGCGCCGGCCGGCGTACGCCCGCTCGAGCACGGCGAGCGAGTCGGCGTCCTGCGGGTCGTCGTAGGTGCAGGCCACGACGCCGGCGTTGACGACGAGGTGGTTGATGTAGGACCAGTCGACCGGGCCCTCGTCGTCCTCCAGATTCTTGGGAGCCGGCACCCGCACCACCTCAAGCAGCTCACCCCGGGCGTCGCGCGACGACGACAGCAGCGCCTCGAGCTCGACCGACACCTCGTGGTCGGGGTGCGCGGGGTCGCCCTGCCAGTGGAGCAGCACGACGCCGGGCGAGGCGAACGTCGCCACGATGTCGACGTGCCCGCGAGTGCCGAACTCGTCGTAGTCGCGGGTCAGCCCGCGCGGCAGCCAGATGCAGGTGGTCGCGCCGATGGTGCGGGCCAGCTCGGCCTCGACGTCGGCCCGCCCCAGGCCGGGGTTGCGGCCCGGGTCGAGCTGCACGGTCTCGGTGAGCAGCACGGTGCCCAGGCCGTCGACGTGGATGCCGCCGCCCTCGTTGACCAGGCCGGACAGCACCCGGGTCGCCCCGGCCTGGGCGGCGACGAACGACGCCACCCGGGTGTCCTTGTCCCAGGTGGCCCACGACTGGGCGCCCCAACCGTTGAACACCCAGTCGACGGCGCCAAGCGACCCGTCGGGGCCGAGCACGAAGGTCGGCCCGATGTCGCGCATCCACGCGTCGTCGAGGGCGGTCGTCACGACGTCGATGTGGTCGCCGAGCACGTCGCGCGCCAGCATCTCGTCGGTGGGGTCGACCACGACGGTCACCGGCTCGAAGTGCGACACCGCCCGGGCCACCGCGGCCCAGGTGTCACGGGCCTCCTCGGCATCCGCCTCGGTGTCGCCGAGCGTGTAGCCGGCCGACGGCCACGCCATCCAGGTGCGCTCGTGCGGCGTCCACTCGGCCGGCATCCGCCAGCGCGCGGCTGAGACCACTGCTCAGCCCTCCCGCTGGTGCTCGGGGCGCGGGGGCTCGGTGAGCGACGCGTAGGAGTCGGGGCGGCGGGTGGACAGGAACGGGAACAGCTCGATCCAGTCGCGGCCCTGGGCGAGGTCGAGGTCGGCGACGAGCACCGCGGCCTCGTCACGCGGCGCCTGCACCAACACCCGGCCGTAGGGGTCGGCGATGAACGAGGACCCGTAGAACGTGATCAGCCCCTCGGTGCCGTAGCGGTTGGGCACCACCACGAACAGACCGTTGGCGATGGCATGGCCGACGATCGTGTGCTGCCACAACGGCTGGGTGTCGAAGTCGGGGTGGTCGGGCTCGCTCCCGATAGCGGTCGGGTAGACGAGCACCTGCGCGCCCGCCAGGCCGTAGGCGCGGGCGACCTCGGGGAACCACTCGTCCCAGCAGGTCGGCATCCCCAGGCGCAGGCCCGGGTCGGCGAGGTCGTAGACCGGGTAGGCGTCGGTGGGCGGGCCCGCCCGGAAGTACTTGTCCTCGTAGTAGCCCGCGGTCACCGGGATGTGTGTCTTGCGGGTGCGCGCCACGACCTCGCCGCTCGGCGCCACGAGTACCGCGGTGTTGAAGCCGAGCCCGTCGTCGGTGCCATCGGGCGCAGGGGCGCGCTCGAACAGCGAGGCGTGCACGAGCACCCCGGATGCCGCGGCCGCCTCGCGTGCGAACGCCACCGTGGGCCCGTCGTCGAGCGACTCGGCGGTCGCGTCGGGGCGGCCCTCGGGCAGCGCGTCGGCGGGGTAGCGCGACAGGGTGAGCTCGGGGAGGAAGACGATGCGGGCACCCGCGTCGGCAGCAGTGCGGATGCCGTCGAGCAGGGTCGCGCGCAGCCGGTCGGCGTCGGCGTCCCAGGCGTGCTGGACGAGGCCGACCCGGACGGGCGGTGTGGTGGGCTCGTGGACGCGGGCGAGCGAGGTGGGCACCTCAGCGGCGGTGATCAGGCGCATGCGGGTCAGTATGCCGGTGGTGGGAGGAGCGGTGTCACGGCATACCATCCCGGCATGCGCCTCTCCCGCTTCTGGGTCCTCGCCGAGGACGAGTTCGGTGCTGCCTACGCCCACTCGCTCGCGGGCTCCACGCACCTGGCGGTCCTCGGCGGCCGCACCGCGCAGGAGGCGCTCGACGCCGCGGTGCCGCCCCGCGACGTCTGGGAGGCGCTGTGCGACGCCATGGACGTGCCCGAGAACCGCCGACACGGCCTGGACAAGCCCGCCAGAAACTGAGGGGCGCCCTGTCCGCGGGCTCGACTAGGGTCCGTCCGGTGGGCGACGACATCCTGCTCCGCGCTCGGGGGCTGACCAAGCGGTTCGGCGACTTCACGGCCGTCGACGGCATCGACGTCGAGGTGCGCCGCGGCGAGGCGTTCGGGTTCCTCGGCCCGAACGGCGCGGGCAAGTCGTCGACGATGCGGATGGTCGGCTGCGTCTCGCCGGTCACCGAGGGCGAGCTGTCCATCCTCGGCCTGGACCCGGCAGCCGACGGGCCGGCGATCCGCGCCCGGCTGGGCGTCTGCCCGCAGCGCGACATCCTCGACGAGGACCTCTCGGTCGAGGAGAACCTGTGGGTCTACGGCCGGTTCTTCGGGCTCAGCCGGCACGAGGTGCGCACCCGTGCCGACGAACTGCTCGAGTTCGCCCAGCTCACCGAGCGGCGGCACGACCGGGTCGAGCCGCTCTCCGGCGGCATGAAGCGGCGGCTCACGATCGCCCGCAGCCTGATGAACGACCCCGAGGTGCTGCTGCTCGACGAGCCCACCACCGGCCTCGACCCGCAGGCCCGACACGTGCTGTGGGACAGGCTGTTTCGCCTCAAGCGCGAGGGTGTCACCCTCATCATCACGACGCACTACATGGACGAGGCCGAGCAGCTGTGCGACCGGCTCGTCGTCATGGACCACGGGCGGATCGTCGCCGAGGGCAGCCCGCGCGCGCTCATCACCGAGCACTCCACCCGCGAGGTGCTCGAGCTGCGTTTCGACCCCGACGAGCAGGAGCAGCACGTCGATGCCGTCACCGGTGTCGGGGAGCGCCTCGAGGTGCTGCCCGACCGGCTCCTCGTCTACGCCCACGACGGCGACGCGGCACTCGCCACGGTGCACTCGCGCGGGGTGCAGCCGCTGTCGTCGCTGGTGCGCCGCTCCACGCTCGAGGACGTCTTCCTCCACCTCACCGGCCGCAGCCTGGTCGACTGATGACGACCACGGCATCCGACCGCGTCGGCGCGGGTACCCCCAGCGGGCGGCTGGGGTTCGGCGCCCGCCGGCCGACGTCATCCGCCGAGCGGGTCGGGTCGGTGATGGCCCACCACTTCCTGGTCTACCGGCGCACCTGGCGCGGCTCGATCATCAGCCGGTTCCTGTCGCCGCTGTTCTTCCTGCTCTCGATGGGCCTGGGCCTGGGGGCGCTGGTCGACAGCAGTGCCGGCGGGGTCGACGGGGTGCCCTACCTGCAGTACGTCGTGCCCGGCATCCTGGCCATGCAGGCGATGCTGACCGCCTTCGGTGAGTCGACCTACGCCGTCATGGGCTACATCAAGTGGAACCAGATGTACGCCGCGATGCTGGCCACGCCGCTGCGGGTGGTCGAGGTGCTCGGTGGGCACCTGGGCGTGGTGGCCTTCCACCTGTTCACGGGGGCGGCCATCTTCGTGCTCGTCGCCGCGGCGTTCGGGGCCTTCGCCTCGTGGTTTGTGATCCTGGCCGTGCCGGTCGCCGTGCTCACCGGTCTCGCGTTCGCGGTGCCCACCTTCGCGCTGGCGGCGTGGCTCGACAACGACAACGGCTTCAGCATCCTGTTCCGGTTCGTCGTCACCCCGCTGATGCTCTTCTCGGGCACCTTCTTCCCCATCGACCAGCTGCCGGTGTGGATGCAGCCCATCGCCTGGGTCACGCCGCTGTGGCACGGGGTCGAGCTGTCCCGCGACGCCGCCACCGGCACGCCGCCCGGGGCGCTGGGGGCGGTGCACCTGGCGGTGCTGCTCGCCTACGTGGCGGTGGGCTGGGTGCTCGCGCACCGCTCGTTCAGCCGCAGGCTGGTCTCGTGAGCGGGCTGGCCGGCGCCACCCGCGCGGCGCGGTTGCTGCCCTTCCCGGCCGGGCTGGGTCTGGCGCGACACGTCGTCGGGCGCAACATGACGGCGTTCCGGCGGGCGTGGCTGCTCCTGCTCAGCGGCTTCGTCGAGCCGGTCCTCTACCTGTTCTCCATCGGGGTCGGGCTCGGGGCGCTGGTCGGCGACATCACCACCGACGGTGGCACGACGGTGAGCTATGCCGCGTTCGTCGCGCCGGCGCTGCTGGCCTCGTCGGCGATGAACGGCGCCGTCGCCGACAGCACGTACAACGTGTTCTTCAAGCTGAAGTACCAGCACCTCTACGACGCGATGCTGGCCACGCCGCTCGGGCCCCGCGACGTCGCCGTCGGCGAGATCACCTGGTCGCTCATCCGGGGGGCGCTCTACTCGGGGATGTTTCTCGTGGTCGCCCTCCTCGCGGGCCTGGTGCAGTCGTGGTGGGCCCTGCTGGCGCTCCCCGCGGCCGTGCTCATCGGGCTGGCGTTCGGGGCCGTCGGCATGTTCGTGACCACCTTCATGACGAGCTGGCAGCACTTCGACTACGTCACGCTGGCGATCCAGCCGATGTTCCTGTTCTCCGCCACGTTCTTCCCGCTGTCGACCTACCCGCAGTCGCTGCAGTGGCTGGTGGCCGCGACGCCGCTCTACCAGGGCGTCGCGCTCGAGCGCGGGCTGATGCTCGGCGAGGTGGGGTGGTCGCTGCTCGGCAACGTGGCCTACCTCGCGGTGCTGGGGGTGGTCGGCGTCGTGGGGGCGTCGCGTCGGATCGCGACGTTGCTGCTCACCTGAGGATCTGGGGCGTGGGGCGATCGTGGCCACCCTCGACAGGTACTCGACGGGCCTGCACCGCCGACGGAGACTGGCACGATGACCACACGCCGAACCCGCCCCTGGACGCCCGACCCGACGCTGCCGGGCTACGTCACCGACGGCGGCCTCGAGACCGACCTGGTCTTCCACCACGGTGTCGAGCTGACGCACTTCGCCGCCTTCCCGCTGCTGGTCGACCCCAAGGGGCGCGAGCTCCTCGTCGACTACTACTCGGGGTACGCGCAGATCGCGTCGGCGGCCGGGGCCGGGCTGTTCCTGGAGACGCCCACGTGGCGGGCCAGCCACGACTGGGGCGCCCGGCTGGGGGTCGGCGTCGAGGGGCTGGCCGAGGTCAACACCGATGCCGTGCGGCTGCTGGCCGAGCTGGGGGAGCGGTACTCCGACGAGGTGCCGGACGTCGTGGTGGCCGGCCTGGTCGGCCCGCGTGGGGACGGCTACCTGGCCGGCGAGGCGATGGACCCGTGGCAGGCGCGCGACTACCACCTGGCCCAGGCCCGGGCGTTCGCCGACGCCGGGGCCGACTTGGTGAGCTCGCTGACGCTCACCACGGTGAACGAGGCGATCGGCGTGGCCCTGGCCGCCGGTGAGGCCGGTCTGCCGGTGACGGTGGGGTTCACCGTCGAGACCGACGGGCGGCTGCCGGACGGCACGGCGCTGCGGGCCGCCGTCGAGGCGGTCGACGACGTCGCACCCCCCGACTGGTTCGTGGTCAACTGCGCGCACCCCTCGCACGTGGCGGCCGCCCTGGCGGATGCGGGGCCGTGGCTGGAGCGGATCGGCGGCACCCGGGTCAACGCCTCCACCCTCAGCCACACCGAGCTCGAGGCCGCGCAGGTGCTCGACGACGGCGACCCGCAGGTGCTCGGCGGCGAGCAGGCGGCGCTGGCGGCAGCGCTGCCGGCATTGCACGTCGTCGGCGGCTGCTGCGGCACCGATGCGCGCCACGTCGCGGCCATGTGGGGTGTCTCCGCGCCGGCGGCGTAGACACGCCCGGCGTGTCGCGCGACGATCATCCACGTCGAACAGGTGTTCGGCTAGGGTCGTCCACAGGTGGCGCTTCCGACGGCACTCGTCCACAGGCCCACGGCAGTCCGTGACCGTTGTCGGTGTCGCCACCTAGCGTCTGACCAGACCTCGCGACAAGACCGATGGCGAGAGTGGTCGCCGGTGGGCGCGCTCGCTGCACGACAGGAAGAACAGGTGCGACATGGCTGGTCCCAACGGCTCCCGCGGGAGCGTCCTCACCCCCAACCCCCTCGCTGCTGCCCCCGGCGGTGAGCGTGACAAGGCCCTGGCCTCGGTCATGGCCCAGATCGAGAAGCAGCACGGCAAGGGTGCCGTCATGCGCCTCGGCGACGACGTGCGCCCCCCCATCGAGGTCATCCCGACCGGCTCGATCGCCCTCGACGTCGCCCTCGGCATCGGCGGCCTGCCCCGCGGCCGCGTCGTCGAGATCTACGGCCCGGAGAGCTCGGGCAAGACCACCGTCGCCCTGCACGCGGTGGCCAACGCGCAGACGGCCGGCGGCATCGCGGCGTTCATCGACGCCGAGCACGCGCTCGACCCCGAGTACGCCAAGGCCCTCGGGGTCGACACCGACGCGCTCCTGGTCTCCCAGCCCGACACGGGGGAGCAGGCGCTCGAGATCGCCGACATGCTGATCCGCTCCGGCGCGCTCGACATCATCGTCATCGACTCGGTCGCGGCCCTGGTGCCCCGCGCCGAGATCGAGGGCGAGATGGGCGACAGCCACGTGGGCCTGCAGGCCCGCCTGATGTCGCAGGCGCTGCGCAAGATCACCGGCGCCCTCAGCACCACCGGCACCACCGCCATCTTCATCAACCAGCTGCGCGAGAAGATCGGCGTCATGTTCGGCTCGCCCGAGACCACCACCGGCGGCAAGGCGCTGAAGTTCTACGCCTCGGTCCGCCTCGACGTGCGGCGCATCGAGACCCTCAAGGACGGCACCGACGCAGTCGGCAACCGCACCCGCTGCAAGGTGGTCAAGAACAAGGTGAGCCCGCCGTTCAAGCAGGCCGAGTTCGACATCATCTACGGCCAGGGCATCTCCCGCGAGGGCGGCCTGATCGACATGGGCGTCGAGCAGGGCTTCGTGCGAAAGGCCGGCGCCTGGTACACCATGGACGGCGACCAGCTCGGCCAGGGCAAGGAGAACGCCCGCGCGTTCCTCAAGGACAACCCCGAGCTCGCCGACGACCTGGAGAAGAAGATCAAGGAGAAGCTCGGCATCGGGGTGCCACGCCCCGAGGTGGCGGTCGTGCCCGAGATCTCGGTCGAGTTCTGAGCCTCCCCGGGCTGGTTCCCGTGCCGTTCGCCGACTCGACGACCCCGCCGCCCGCATGGGCGGTGGGGTCGCCGGCGGTGGGGTCGCCGGCGGTCGAGTCGGCTGCGGTGGGGTCACGTGTCCCGCCGCCACCGCCGGACCCGGAGGCCGACCCACGCACCCGGGGCAGCGAGCCGGACCCCTATGACTGGGCCCGCCAGATCGTGCTGCGCCAGCTCACCGCCGCGCCACGCAGCCGCTCTCAGCTCGAGCAGGCGCTGCGCCGCAAGGGCTGCCCCGACGACGTCGCCGCCGCCGTGCTCGACCGGATGGAGGAGGTCGGCCTGGTCGACGACACCGCCTACGCCGGCATGCTGGTGCGCTCACAGCAGGCCGGCCGCGGGCTGGCGCGGCGGGCCCTGGCCCAGGAGCTGCGCCGCAAGGGGGTCGACGACGAGACCGCGCAGGCTGCGCTCGACGAGGTCGACCCGCACGACGAGGAGGACCGCGCCCGCGAGCTGGTGGCGAAGAAGATGCGCTCGATGAGCGGGCTCGATCCCCTCGTGCAGACCCGAAGGCTGGCCGGGATGCTTGCCCGAAAGGGCTACCCGTCCGAGCTGTCGATGCGCGTGGTGCGCGAGGCGGTCCGTGAGGCGCCGGAACACCAGCGCGACTAGCGAAGGGCCGGGCTACAGCGAGTGCACCGGGCGCTGGTCGGGGGGCAGCGAGTCGGTGCGCACGATCCGCTTGCCGTAGGGCACCAGCGAGATCGGCACCATCTTCAGGTTGGCGATGGCCAGCGGGATGCCGACGATGGTGATCGCCTGCGCGACCGCCGTGGTGAGGTGCAGCAGGGCCAGCCACCAGCCGGCCAGGATGATCCACACGACGTTGAGCACCGCCGCGCCCGCTCCGGCGCTCTCCTTGGGGATGACGGCCCGGCCGAACGGCCACAGGGCGTAGCGCGCCATCCGGAACGACGCGACGCCGAGCGGGATGGTGATGATCAGGATGCAGAACACCACCCCGGCCAGTGCATAGCCCAGGGCGAGCCAGACGCCGCCGAAGACGAACCAGATGATGTTGAGCAGGGTGCGCACTGCGGGTCCTTCCGGGGTGGGGTGGCACCACCAGCCTGTCACGCCCCGCTCAGCGACCCGCCGTCAGGTCGGGAGCCGCCGGGCGACGACCTCGTCGCCGTCGACCTCACCGGTCTCGGCGAACCCCAGGCTCGCGTAGAGCGACTTCGCCAGAGTGTTCTCGGGCTGGTAGGACAGCGCGAACCCCGCGCCGCTCGCCCGCTCCCGCAGCAACTCCAATGCCTCGACCACGGCGGCGCGCCCGAACCCCCGGTGTTGACGTGCTGCGTCGACGAGCACGCCACCGAGCCAGCAGCTGCCGTCCTCGTCGTCGATGCCCCACATGAGGAATCCCACGACGTCGCCGTCGGCCGAGGTGACCGCCAGCGGCTGCCAGACGTCCTCGTAGGCGCACAGCGCCAGGTAGTGCGTGGGGCTGGCGACGAACCGGGCCTGCTCCCGTGCGACCCGCAGCTCGGCAACGGCGCGCCACGTGGCGGCATCCACGGGCACCAGCGACACCCGGGGCAGCGCGACATCCACCCGGCAACCCTACGGCCGGCCGATGCGGGTGCCGGGTGCGAAACCTGGCGGGAACACGAGTGGAATGACAGGTTCACGCGATAGCCATAGGTTCGTCACGTGAACGAGCAGACCGGACCCGATGCCCCGGGCAGCCTGTTCGACTCCTACACCCTCGGGGCCGCGTGGGACGAGATGCTGGCCGAGCCGGGCGCCCCGCGCACCGCCTACAAGCCGGTCTTCCACACCCTGCGGGCGATGAACGCCGGCACCCTCAAGGAGCGCGCCGACACCCTGGCCCGGTCCTACCTCGACCAAGGGGTCACCTTCGACTACGCGGGGGAGGAGCGGCCCTTCCCGCTCGATGCCGTGCCGCGGGTCATCTCGGCACACGAGTGGCAGGTCATCGAGTCCGGTGTCGTGCAACGGGTCACGGCCCTGGAGTCGTTCCTCGACGACATCTACTCGCGCGAGGGCGAGATCCCGCGCGCGGTGCACGAGGGCATCATCCCGTGGCGGCTGATCGCCAGCTCGAAGCACTACCACCGCGCCGTGATGGGGATCCGGCCGACCAACGGGGTGCGCGTGCACGTCGCGGGAGTCGACCTGATCCGCGACGAGCAGGGCACCTTCCGGGTGCTCGAGGACAACGTGCGGGTGCCCTCCGGCGTCAGCTACGTCATCGCCAACCGGCGGGCGATGGCCAACGTCTTTCCCGAGGCGTTCGCCACGATGCGCATCCGCCCGGTGCACGACTACCCGCGAATGCTGCTCGCCGCCCTGCGCGCCTCGGCTCCCGACGGCGCCAGCGACCCGACCGTCGTCGTGCTGACCCCCGGCGTCTTCAACTCGGCCTACTTCGAGCACGCCCTACTGGCCCGGATGATGGGCGTGGAGCTCGTCGAGGGCCGCGACCTGGTCTGCGTCGGCGGGCAGGTGCGGATGCGCACCACCACCGGCGACAAGCCGGTCGACGTCATCTACCGTCGGGTCGACGACGAGTTCCTCGACCCGGTGCACTTCCGGGGCGACTCGGTGCTGGGTGTCGCCGGCCTGGTCTCGGCCATGCGCAGCGGCCGGGTGACCGTCGCCAACGCGGTGGGCAACGGTGTGGCCGACGACAAGCTGATCTACTCCTACCTGCCCGAGCTGACCAGGTTCTACCTCGACGAGGACCCCATCCTGGGCAACGTCGACACCTTCCGGTGCGAGCAGGCCTCCGCCCTGCAGCACGTGCTCGACCACCTCGACGAGATGGTCGTCAAGCCGGTCGACGGCTCCGGCGGCAAGGGCCTGGTCGTCTGCAACTCGGCCGACGGCCCCACCCTGGACAAGGTGCGCAAGCAGCTGAAGGCCGACCCGCGCGGCTGGATCGCCCAGCCCGTCGTGCAGCTGTCGACCGTGCCCACCTTCATCGACGGCAAGCTCGCCCCGCGCCACGTCGACCTGCGCCCGTTCGCGGTCAACGACGGCGAGCGCGTGCGGGTGCTGCCCGGCGGCCTGACCCGGGTGGCGCTGCCCGAGGGCGAGCTGGTGGTCAACTCCAGCCAGGGCGGTGGCTCCAAGGACACCTGGGTGCTCTCCGACCGGCGTCCCGCGGGCAACGCGCCGAACCGGCTGCCCGACAACCGCGAGGTGGTGGTCATGAGCGCGCCCACGGCATCGCACGAGGACAGCATGCGCGAGCAGCAGCAACAGCAGCAGCAGACCTCGGGTGCCCGACGGGCGGGGAGCGACCCGTGCTGAGCCGGATCGCCGAGTCGCTGTTCTGGATCGGCCGCTACACCGAGCGCGCCGACGGCACGGCCCGTATCGTCGACGTGCTGCGCCTGCAGCTGCTCGAGGACCCCGGCGCCGACGAGGCCACCGCGGCGCGCACCGTGCTCTCGGTGATCATGGGGATGCCGTTCGAGGGCGACGTGGGGTTCGCCGACGTGAGCGCGGCGCTGGTCTTCGACCGCTCCAACGCCAGTTCCATCACCGGGGCCTGGTTCGCGGCCCGCGAGAACGCCCGCCGCGCCCGCGAGACCCTCTCGACCGAGCTGTGGGAGGGCATCAACACCACGTGGCACCGGTGGCACGGCTTCGGCCGCACCGTCGCCACCGAGCGGCACCTGTCGTGGGTGCGCGAGCGCGCCGCCCTGGTCAGCGGCATCGCCGACTCGACGATGTCGCACGACGAGGCGTGGGACTTCCTGGTTCTCGGCCGCAGCCTGGAGCGGGCCGACATGACCGCCCGGCTCGTCGCCACCGGCGGGCTGCCGCGTGGCGGAGCCCCGTGGTCGGTCGTGCTGTCCAGCTGCGGTGCGCAACAGGCGTTCATGCGTAGCCAGCGCGGCCTGCTCAGCGACGACCGGGCCGCCGCCTTCCTCGTGCTCGACCGCGAGTTCCCCCGGTCGGTGCTGTTCGCGCTGTCCGAGGCCGAGCGCCGCCTCGACGCCTTGGCCCCGCAGCAGGAGCGGATCGGTGTCCCCGACGAGGCACGGCGCCAGCTCGGCCGCATCCGCACCTCGCTGGAGTACCGGGCGACCTCCGACGTCATCGCCGACCTGCCCGCCCAGATGCAGCGCGTGCAGGGCGCCGTCATGGCCAGCTCGCAGGCCATCGCCAAGCGCTACTTCCAGTCCGGCCCGCTGCAGACCTGGACCAAGGACGGGGTGTTCTGACGTGCGGCGCTGGCGCATCGTCCACACGACGTCCCTGGCCTACGACGGCCGGGTGCGGGCCGCGCACAACGAGCTGCGGATGACACCGCTCAACGAGCCCGGCCAGACCACCCTGGAGAACCGCATCCGGATCCGGCCGATGACCTGGAGCCACGTCTACCGCGACCACTGGGGCACGCACGTGATGGCGATGGAGAGCCTGGCCGAGCACCAGCGGCTCGACATCGAGGCGATCTCGACGGTCGAGCGCATTCCCCTCGAACGGCACGAGCCCTCGCTCGGCTGGGACGCCGTGCGCGACCCCGCGGTGCAGGACCGCAGCTACGAGTGGCTGATGCAGTCGGCGCGCACCCGGCCGGGGCGTGGCATCAAGGACCTCGCGGATGCCGGGCGCGGCCTGCCGACTCCGCGCGCCGCCGCCGAGGAGCTGAGTGCCCTGGTGCGCGCCGAGATGAAGTACCAGCCCGGTGCGACGGGCGTGCACAGCCGCGGCGAGGACGCCTGGGCCGAGCGGTCCGGCGTCTGCCAGGACTTCGCGCACATCACCGTCGGGGCGCTGCGCAGCCTCGGGGTCCCGGCCCGCTACGTCTCCGGCTACCTGGTACCGAAGAAGGACTCGGCCGTCGGCGACACCAGCAAGGGTGAGAGCCACGCCTGGGTGGAGTTCTGGGACGACGGCTGGATCGCCGTCGACCCCACCAACGGCACCGAGGTCGGCCGCGACCACGTCGTGGTGGCCCGGGGCCGCGACTACGAGGACGTGCCGCCGTTCAAGGGCATCTACTCGGGGCGGGCCAATGCCTCGCTCGAGGTGGTCGTTGCGATCACCCGGCTGGCCTGACCTGCGCCTCGTGGTGGTGCCCGTCGCGGGCGACGTGCCTGCGCGCGTGGGCGATGGCGTCGGGAGTGTGCTCGAACACGTGGTGCAGCGCGGTGAGGTGCTGCTGGATGCCGGTGGCCTCCAGCCGCGGCACGTAGCGGGCCGGCATCCCGGACAGCAGCACGGTGACGCCGCGCGACTCCAGGGCACGCACCGTGTCGGCCAGCACCGCGGCGCCGGTGGCGTCGAGCGTGGTGACGTGCGACATCCGCAGGATGGCCACCCGCACGTTGCTGACCTCGGTGAGCTCGAGCAGGGCGGTGTGCGCGCCACCGAAGAAGAGCGGGCCCTCGAGCCGGAACGCGACGATGCGCTCGTCGAGCAGAGCGCGCTCCTCGGCGGCGTGGTCGTCGCTCCAGCCCTCGGCGGAGTCGTGCTCGCGGGAGCCGGCGCTGTCGCCGAGCGGCTCCTCGCGCAGCGCGGTGGTGTTGGCGAGCTGGCGCAGGGCGAGCGCCCCGGCGGTGACGATGCCGAGCACCACGGCGGTCGCGAGGTCGAGCACCACGGTGGCCAGGAAGGTGAGGGCGAGCACGAAGGCGTCGCTGCGCGAGGCGCGAACCAGGGCAGACAGGCTCGACACCTCGATCATCCGCACCGCCGTGGCGATGAGCACGCCGGCCAGCGCCGCCAGGGGGATCCAGCCGACGACGGTCGACAGCGCGAGCACGACGACCAGGAGCACGAGCGAGTGCACGACCGCGGCGAGCCGCGACCGGGCGCCGGAGCGGACGTTGACCGCAGTGCGGGCGATCGCAGCCGTGGCCGGGATGCCGCCGAGCAGGGGCGAGACGAGGTTGGCCAGGCCTTGGCCGAACAGCTCGCGGTCGGGGTCGTGGCGGCCCGACACGCTCATCGCGTCGGCGACGGTGGCCGACAGCAGGCTCTCCAGGGCCGCCAGTGCCGCCACGGCGACGGCGGGAGCCACCAGCACCCGCAGCTCGCTCAAGGTCACCGACGGCACGGTCAGGGTGAACAGCTGCGCGGGCAGCGCGCCGATCGTCGCCACCTGGAGGTGCGCCAGCCGGGCGACGGCGGTGGCCCCGACGACGGCCAGCAGGGCCACCGGGAGCGCGGGGCGCAGCCGAGAGCCGAGCAGGATCAGCACGGCGACCCCGGCGCTGAGGGCGAGGGCGGCGAGGTCGGGCGAGGAGAACCAGTCGACCACCGCACCGACCGCTGCCACGACGACGTGGCCCTGGGCGCCGGTGACCCCGAGTGCCGAGGGCACCTGCTGCAGAGCGATGAGGGCGGCGATCCCGAGGGTGAACCCCTCGATCACCGGCAGCGGGATGAAGCGCACGTAGCGCCCCGCTCCCGCGAGCCCCATCATGACGAGGAACACCCCAGCCATGACCCCCACGACGGCCACGCCGCCCGCACCGTGCTCGGCCACGATCGGCACCAGGACCACGGTCATCGCACCGGTCGGGCCGGACACCTGCACGTGGCTACCGCCGAACACCGCGGCGACGGTGCCGGCCACGATGGCGGTGACCAGGCCTGCCGTGGCCCCGAGCCCGGACGCGATGCCGAAGGCGAGCGCGAGGGGCAGGGCGACCACGCCCACCGTCACGCCGGCGACCACGTCGGAGCGCGGGTGGCGCACCATGGCGCGCAGGTCGCGGGTGCGGGGTCGCACGGCATCCAGCCGGGTGCGGAGCACCTGGAGCACCTCGGTGCGGGTGGGGACCGTGCTCACAGGGCGGCGCCGCGGGTGATGTCGTCGACCAGGCCGCCCTGGTCGGCGGCCTTGGTCTCGAGGATGGCGCGGGCGCTCGCGAGCAGGTCCTTCACCGCGGGGAGCGCGAGGGAGTAGCGCACCTCGCCGCCCTCCCGGCGCTGGGTGACCAGCCCGGCCAGCCGCAGCACGGCCAGCTGGTGGGAGAGGTTCGGGGCCTCGACGTGGATGTTCGCCCGCAGCTCGTGCACCGCCCGGTCGTGCTCGGCAAGCAGCTCGAGCACCCGGATGCGCACCGGGTGCCCGATGGTCTTGAAGAACTCGGCCTTTGCCTGGTAGAGCGGAACGGACACGTCGCCATCTCCTTGCACAGTTGCAGAACTCTGCAAGTATGCACCCTCCGTTCAGTCGGACCGTCCTCCTGCGTGACAGACGGCCTCGACGTTGATGCCGTCCGGGTGTCGGCGTCGTACCAGACCGGCTGCCGGGACCTCGACGCCGGGATTCCGTTCGCGACGGGATGACTCGTACCCTTGGTGGCGCCATGACTACCGCGAAGACCTACGACGTGCGCACCCACGGGTGCCAGATGAACGTGCACGACTCCGAGCGCCTCGCCGGGCTGCTCGAAACGGCCGGCTACGTCGACCTCGCGAGCATCCCCGCCACGCAGCGGCCCGCCGTCGCCGACGTCGTCGTCTTCAACACCTGCGCGGTGCGCGAGAACGCCGACAACAAGCTCTATGGCAACCTGGGCCAGCTGCGCCCGGCGAAGACGGCCAACCCCGACCTGCAGATCGCGGTCGGCGGCTGCCTGGCGCAGAAGGACCGCGCCACCATCGTCAAGCGCGCCCCCTGGGTCGACGTCGTCTTCGGCACCCACAACATCGGCAGCCTCCCCGCGCTGCTCGACCGGGCCCGGCACAACAAGCGCGCCGAGGTCGAGATCCTCGAGTCGCTCGAGACCTTCCCCTCGACCCTCCCCACCCGCCGCGACTCGGCCTTCGCCGGCTGGGTGTCGATCTCGGTGGGCTGCAACAACACCTGCACCTTCTGCATCGTGCCGAGCCTGCGCGGCAAGGAGCAGGACCGCCGCCCGGGCGAGATCCTCGCCGAGGTGGAGGCGCTCGGCGCCCAGGGCGTCGTCGAGATCACCCTGCTCGGCCAGAACGTCAACACCTACGGCGTCGAGTTCGGCGACAAGCTCGCCTTCGGCAAGCTGCTGCGCGCCTGCGGCGACGTCGAGGGCCTGGAGCGGGTGCGCTTCACCAGCCCGCACCCGGCGGCGTTCACCGACGACGTCATCGCGGCGATGGCGCAGACCCCGAACGTCATGCCGAGCCTGCACATGCCGCTGCAGTCCGGCTCCGACCGGGTGCTCAAGGCGATGCGCCGCTCCTACCGCAGCGCGAAGTTCCTCGGCATCATCGACGAGGTGCGGGCCGCCATCCCCGATGCCGCCATCACCACCGACCTCATCGTCGGCTTCCCCGGCGAGACCGAGGACGACTTCGCCGAGACCCTGCGGGTGGTCGAGGCGTCACGCTTCTCGAGTGCCTTCACCTTCCAGTACTCCATCCGGGCCGGCACTCCTGCCGCGACGATGCCCGACCAGGTGCCCAAGGCCGTGGTGCAGGAGCGGTTCGAGCGGCTCATCGAGCTGCAGGAGCGGGTCAGCTGGGCCGAGAACCGCACCGTCGAGGGTCGTGAGGTCGAGGTGCTCGTCGCCCCCGGCGAGGGCCGCAAGGACGGTGCCACCGCGCGGCTGTCCGGGCGGGCCCGCGACAACCGGCTCGTGCACTTCGCGGTACCCGAGGGCGCCGAGCGCCCTCGCCCCGGTGACGTGGTCACCGTCGGGGTCACCTACGGCGCCCCGCACCACCTGGTGGCCGACAGCGGTGTGCAGGGCGGGGCCTATGCCGTGCGCCGCACCCGTGGGGGCGACGCGTGGGCCGCACTGCAGGATGCCGCGGTGCCGGGCAAGCCGGCGGTGTCGCTCGGCATGCCATCGGTCGGCCGGCCGGCGTCCTCGGTGGCCTCGGCCCCCGCCTGCTCGGCCTGACCCGCCTCGGCAACGGCCGAGACCCCCGACCGGGTGGTCGGGGGCCTCGGTTGCGTCGTCGGAGGTTCAGGGCTGGCCGATGGCCCCGTCGGCCTTCACCTGCGCCTGGTCGACCTGTTCGGCGTACTTGCCACCAGTCGTGCTGTCGACGGCATCGCCGCCGCGCTCGATGGCCTGGTCGCTGAACTGCTCGACCTGGTCGGGGTGGTCTGCGGCCAGCCCTTGAAGCTTCTCCTTGGCGCTGTCAAAGAAACTCACGCGGCCTCCTCTCGCTCGGGGACAGGGCTCCCCGTGGGGAGTCCCTCCAGTAGACGCCAGGAACGGCGTGTGCGCCACCCCTTTGACACGGTCAGCTGGTCGGGTCGAGCCAGCTGTGCACCAGGGGCACGACGGAGGCGCCCTCCCCGCTGGCCGAGGCGACCCGCTTCATCGACCCGGCCCGGATGTCGCCGGCGGCGAAGACGCCGGGCACGGTGGTCTCGAGGTTGGCCGGCGGCAGCCCGTCGACCCAGTGCGATGCGGGGATGTCGCGCCCGGTGAGCACGAAGCCGCGCGCATCACGGGCGAGCGCCGGCGGCAGCCAGTCACAGCGCGGCTCGGCGCCGAGCAGCAGGAACAGCCCACGGCACTCACGCCGGCTCACCTCACCAGTGGTGGTGTCGCGCACGCCGATCCACTCCAGGCGCCCCTCGCCGCCGCCGTCGACGACCTCGGAGCAGGGCAGCACGGTGATGAGCGGGTTGTACGAGATCTCGCCGATCAGGTAGGACGACATGGTCGCTTCGAGCCCTTCGCGCCGCACCAGGATGGTCACCGACCGGGCGAACTTCGCCAGGTGGATGGCGGCCTGGCCGGCGGAGTTGCCGCCGCCCACGACGACCACGTCGTAGCCCTCCAGCTCGCGGGCCGCGCTCATCGCGCTGCCGTAGTAGACGCCGAGGCCGACGAGCGCCTCGACCGACGGCACCCCCAGCTTGCGGTACGTCACGCCGGCCGACACCACGACGGCGCGCGCCCGCACGTCCCCGCCGTCGGTGTGCAGCACGAACGGCTCGCCGTCGGTGCCGACCTCGAGCTCGGTGACCGACCACCCGGTGAAGAAGCGCGTGCCGAACCGGATCGCCTGGTTGCGGGCCCGCTGCGCCAGCCGCATCCCGGAGATGCCCCGGGGGAAACCGAGGTAGTTGCGGATCATCGACGACGTGCCGGCCTGGCCGCCCACCGCCTCCGACTCCAGCACGACGGTGGTCAGGCCCTCCGACGACGCGTAGACCGCTGCGGCGAGCCCGGCGGGACCCGCGCCGACGACCGCGACGTCGACCACGGCATCCAGCTCGATGTCGGTCGGCGTGCCGAAGGCGCGCAGTGCGACGTCACGCACGCTGGTGGGCGAGAAGATCTCGCGGTCGACCGCCTCGACCAGCGGGAACACCGGTGTGCCACCGGCGCGCTCGATGACGTCGCGCCCCTGCTCGCTGTCCGGGGAGTAGGTGCGGTTGGGCATCCCCATCCGGTCGAGGAAGTCGCGGATGCCCTGGGTCAGGGCGTCCGCCGCCGGGGTGACGATCCGCACGGTGTCGACCTCGGGGGCCGCCACGGTCGAGCCCCAGTCGGAGAGCAGCTCGCACACGGCGGTGTGGAACTCCTCGTCGCGCACGCCGCGCGGCATCAGCAGGAAGGCGTCGTACTTGCCCTTGGCGAGCCCCCCACGCAGCGCCGGCGCGTCGGACAGGAAGTGCGACCAGTGGGCGGCGACCAGCCGGCGCGAGGTGGGAACCACGGTTCGCCAGACCGCGAAGGCCTCGAGCACGTGGTAGCCGGGCAGCTGCGACTCGGCGACGAACATGGCGACCTGGCCGCCGTCGGCCACGACCCCCCGGGCCACCTCCTCCGCCTCCTCGACGGAGGTGGTCGTCAGCACGTCGTAGTCGCGCTGGTAGCGCCCGAACTCATCGGTGAGGAAGGCGGCGTGCTCGGGGGCCACGAGGACGATGGCGGGGTTCATCGCACGATCGTAGGAGCGCGCGGCCCCCGACGTCGCGGTCGGGTGCGGGTGCAGGCTCTGCCAGAATCTCCCGCATGGCCATCCGACCCGTCGTCATCACCGGGGATCCCGTCCTGCACCGGCGCGCCCAGACCGTCGAGGTCATCGACGACGGCATCCGCGAGCTCGTCGTCGACATGTTCGACACCATGGATGCCGCGCGCGGCGTCGGCCTGGCCGCCCCCCAGGTGGGGGTGGGCCTGCGGATCTTCACCTGGCAGCTGACCAACGACGACGGCATCCCGGCGCGCGGCGTCGTCATCAACCCCTACCTCACCTCGGCCAAGCCGGTCGTCGGCGAGCCCGACCCGCACGAGGAGGTCGAGGGGTGCCTGTCGGTGCCGGGCGAGTCGTACCCCCTGCGCCGCGGGGAGGCGGCCACGCTCACCGGGCAGGACCTCGACGGCACCGAGCTGCGCTACGAGGCCACCGGCTGGTTCGCCCGGATGCTGCAGCACGAGTACGACCACCTCAACGGGTTCCTCTACGTCGACCGGCTCACCGGCAAGTGGGCGCGCAAGGCGCGCAAGGCCGTCAAGGGGTACGGCTGGGGCGTGCCGGGGCTGTCGTGGATGCCGGGTGAGGACCGCGACCCGTTCGGCCACGACGACGAGACGCCCGAGGACGAGCGCAGCGACTGATGGACGCGTCCCGGCCGGATGACGCGGCGGTGCACGTCCCGTCGACCGAGGGGCTCGACCTCGTGGTCGCGGTCGTGGGCCCGACGGCCACCGGCAAGTCCGACCTCGCGATCGCGCTCGCGCTGCGGCTGGGCGGAGAGGTCGTCGGTGCGGATGCCTCGCAGCTCTACCGCGGCCTGGACATCGGCACGGCGAAGGTCCCGCTCGAGGACCGCGCCGGCGTGCCGCACCACCAGATCGACGTGCTCGACGTGACGCAGGAGGCCAGCGTCGCGGCCTACCAGCGCGACGCACGGGCCGACCTCGAGGGTGTCCTCGCGCGCGGACGCCGTCCCGTGGTCGCGGGCGGGTCGGGGCTCTACGTGCGGGCGGCGCTCGACCGGCTCGAGATCCCACCGACCGACCCCGAGGTGCGCGCCGCCCTCCAACAGCGCCTCGAGCACGAGGGAGTGGCCGCCCTGCTCGCCGAGCTGCGCGACGCCGACCCGCAGGCCGCGGCCGCCATCGAGCCGAACAACGGCCGCCGTGTCGTGCGCGCCCTGGAGGTGATCGCCCTGACCGGGCGACCGTTCAGCGCGACCATGCCGGCTCGCGAGCTCGTGCGGCCCACGGTGCTCGTCGGGCTGCGCACCGACCGGGAGGCGCTCGACACCCGGATCGACCGCCGGGCGCAGCGGATGTTCGACTCGGGCCTGGTCGAGGAGACGCGAGGGCTGGTCGACCTCGGCCTGCGCGACGGACGCACCGCGAGCCGGGCGGTCGGGTACGCCCAGGCGCTGGCCGTCATCGACGGCACGATGAGCACCGCCGACGCCGTCGCCGACACGGCGCTGCGAACCCGACGGCTCGTGCGTCGCCAGGAGTCGTGGTTCGGCGCCGACCCGCGGGTGACCTGGTTCGACCCGTTCGAGCTCGGTACGGACGACCTGCTCGACTCGGTGCTGGAGCACGTCGAGCGGGGCCCCGTGGTCGGTGCGTCGCCCGAGCAGGGACAATGAGCCGCATGGCTGACCGGCTCACCTTCACCAAAGGACACGGCACGCAGAACGACTTCGTGCTCGTGCCCGACCTCGACGGCGCCCTCGGCCTCACCGCCGGCCATGCGGCCGCGCTGGCCGACCGGCGCGCCGGCATAGGCGGCGACGGCGTCATCCGGGTGGTGCCGGCCGACCTCTCCGACGACCCGGCCGTGCGGGCCCAGGCCGGGGCCGCCCAGTGGTTCATGGACTACCGCAACGCCGACGGCAGCCTGTCCGAGATGTGCGGCAACGGCACGCGCGTCTTCGCGGCCTACCTGCGCCGCGAGGGGCTCGAGACCGCCGACGAGTTCGCGATCGCCACCCGCGCCGGCGTGAAGCACGTGCGCGTCGACGGTGACGGGTTCGCGGTCGACCTCGGCCCGTGGCGGCTCACCGACCCCGTGACCGCCGAGCGCGACGGCTTCGACGCCCTGGTGCACCTCGACGACGACGGCGACCCCTGCTCGGCGCTGCGCGTCGACCTCGGCAACCCGCACACCGTCGTCGCGCTGCCCGAGGCCGTCGACCTCGACGGCCTGGACCTGACCCGGGCCCCGCAGGTGCGCCCGGAGCCGCCGCACGGCACCAACGTCGAGCTCGTGCGCCCGATGGGGCCGGGGCACGTCGCGATGCGCGTGCACGAGCGGGGCGTCGGCGAGACCCGGTCGTGCGGCACCGGGGCCTGCGCGGCCGCCATCGCCACCAGCTTCTGGGCCGGGAACCTCGACACCGGGGCCACCTGGCTGGTCGACGTGCCCGGCGGGCGGCTGACCGTGCGCCTGCTGCCCGACCACGGCGTCGAGCTGGCCGGGCCGGCCGTGCTGGTGGCCGACGGCACCGTCGACCTCGCTGCGCTCAGCGCACCAGTGCCGACCTGACGTCGCGGCCGACGAACTCGACGAACCCCTCGAGGTCCGGCTCGTCCTCGGTGGGCTGGAACACCACGCTCGTCGCGCCGATCGCCGCGAGGCGGCGCACGGCATCCGCCACGGTCGACGCGTCGCCGGCCACACCGCGGCCGAGGGCACCGTCGGTGCGGTCCCACCGCCGCAGCTCGTCCTCGAGGCGCTGCTCGGCCCCCGGCCCGGTCGCGGCCATCAGGTGCGTCACGACCGGCATCCGGGCCGCGGCAGCGCCGCGCACCGCGACCCAACCGGCGTGCGCGGCGGCCACCGAGTCGGCGAGCTCGGCATCCGAGGTGACCGAGCCGATGAGGATGCCGTCGCCCACCCGCCCGGCCAGCTCGAGCGTGCGGGGGCCGGTGCCACCGACGAGCAGCGGGGTGCCCGGTTGCGGCGGCCAGTCCAGGCGCACCCGGTCGAGGGTGACGTAGCGGCCGGAGACGCTGACCTGCGCACCGTCGAGCAGCAGGCGAAGTGCCTCGGCGTGCTCGCGCAGCAAGGTCAGCGGTGAGGCGGCACGGGCGCCGACCTGGCCCATCCAGTCCTGAACGCCGTGGCCGATGCCCGGCAGCAGGCGGCCCGGGAAGAGCCGGTGCAGCGTGGCCAGCTCCATCGCCAGCAGCGCCACGTTGCGCAGCGGCACCGGCGCCAGGCCGATGCCCACCCGCACCCGGTCGGTCCAGGCCAGGGCCGCGCCCGCGGCGGCGACGGAGGACTCCTTGAAGCAGTCCTCCCACAGCCACAGCTCGTCGAGGTGCCGGTCGGCCGCCGTGGCGAGCGGGCGCAGCGCCTCCGGCGGCAG
This sequence comes from Actinomycetales bacterium, assembly GCA_038330415.1. Taxonomy (GTDB): domain Bacteria; phylum Actinomycetota; class Actinomycetes; order Actinomycetales; family Dermatophilaceae; genus Fodinibacter. The sequence continues at coordinate 38,067 of JBBQNZ010000002.1, forward strand.
CGTCGGCACCAGCACGACGCCGAGGGCGGGGACGGTGGAGTCGGTCATCGCTGCCTCACCTCGAGCACCCGGAAGCCCTTGCTCGAGGTCAGCCGGGTGCACGGCATCCCCAGCTCTGACTCGATCCACCGCTGCAGGCTGTCCGAGCCCAGGTTGCGCTGCACCACGAGGTGGGCGACGCCACTCGGCGCCAGCCGGGGCAGCCAGGTGCGCAGCAGCTCGTGGAGCACCGCCTTGCCGACCCGGATCGGGGGGTTGGACCAGATCAGGTCGAACCGCACGTCACGGGGGATGCCGTCCGCGGTCGTCGCGTGCACGCCGTCGAGCCCCAGCGCGGCCGCGGTGCGGCGGGTGAGGTCGAGGGCCCGCTCGTTGACGTCCAGGGCCCACACGGTGGCCGCGGGGGAGCGGAGGGCAAGGCTGAGCGCGATCGGGCCCCAGCCGCAGCCGAGGTCGAGGAAGGTGCCGGTGGCGGGGGGGTCGGGCGCCTCGTCGAGCAGCACGGCGGTGCCCTTGTCGAGGCCGCCGGGGGAGAAGATGCCCGGCGCCACCTCGACCTCCACCACCCGCCCGGCCAGGCGCACGGTGGTGCGCCGTCGCTCGTCGGCGCTGGCCGGAGCGGCCGTGAAGTAGTGGTCGGGCGTCTCCATCGCGAGCACACGCTACCGAGCAGCGGAAGAAACCGTTGGCCGCGGGGCGTTGCGCGGTGAGACCCTAGGGGGAACATGACTGCGAAGAACATCCTTTCCGGGCGGGCCGAAGCGCTCGCCGACGACACCGTTTTCGACACCGCGACCCTCGACGACGCCGGCTTCGTGCTGCACGACGAGGTCTCCTTCGACGGCGACCAGCTCGACCGCGAGGAGCGCGCCTCGCTGCGCCGCGTCGCCGGGCTGTCCACCGAGCTCGAGGACGTCACCGAGGTCGAGTACCGCCAGCTGCGGCTCGAGCGGGTGGTGCTGGCCGCCGTGTGGAGCGAGGGCACCGCCGCCGACGCCGAGAACTCCATGCGCGAGCTCGCCGCGCTCGCCGAGACGGCGGGCTCCGAGGTGCTCGCCGGCGTCGTGCAGCGCCGGTCGAACCCCGACCCGGCCACCTACCTCGGCAAGGGCAAGGCCGCCGAGCTGCGCGACATCGTCATCGCCGAGGGCGCCGACACCGTGGTCTGCGACACCGAGCTCGCCCCGAGCCAGCGGCGTGCCCTCGAGGACGTCGTCAAGGTCAAGGTCATCGACCGCACCGCGCTGATCCTCGACATCTTCGCCCAGCACGCGAAGAGCCGCGAGGGCAAGGCGCAGGTCGAGCTGGCCCAGCTGCAGTACCTGCTGCCGCGCCTGCGTGGCTGGGGTGAGTCGATGTCGCGCCAGGCCGGTGGCCAGGCCGCCGGCGGCCAGGGCATGGGCTCGCGCGGCCCGGGTGAGACCAAGATCGAGCTCGACCGCCGCCGGATCAACACCCGCATCGCCAAGCTGCGGCGTGAGATCAAGGAGATGAAGACGGTCCGTGACACCAAGCGCGGCAGCCGCAAGGCCAACGCCGTGCCGAGCGTGGCCATCGCGGGCTACACGAACGCGGGCAAGTCGTCCATCCTCAACCGGCTCACGGGTGCCGGCGTGCTCGTCGAGAACCAGCTGTTCGCCACCCTCGACCCCACCGTGCGGCGGTCCGAGACCCCCGACGGCCGCCTCTACACGCTCGTCGACACCGTCGGCTTCGTGCGCGCCCTGCCGCACCAGCTCGTCGAGGCCTTCCGCTCCACGCTCGAGGAGGTGGCCGAGGCCGACCTGCTGCTGCACGTCGTCGACGGCTCGCACCCCGACCCCGAGGGCCAGATCTCCGCGGTGCGTTCGGTGCTCGCCGACGTCGACGCCACCGACGTGCGCGAGGTCATCGTCATCAACAAGGCCGACCTGGCCGATCCCGAGGTCATCGACCGGCTGCGCCGTCACGAGAAGCACTCGATCGTGGTCTCCGCCCGCACCGGTGAGGGGCTCGACGAGCTGCGTGCCCTCATCGCCGACGAGCTGCCGCAGCCCGACATCGACGTCGAGGTGCTCGTGCCCTACGACCGCGGTGACCTGGTCAGCCGCATCCACGAGACCGGAGAGGTGCTCGCCAGCGAGCACGTGGCCGACGGCACCCGGCTCACCGCGCGGGTGACGCCCGACCTCGCCGGCGACCTCACGGCATACGCCGTCTGAGCCGTCGCGGGGCCGGGGTTGTGGTTGGCCGACCGCAACGCCCTGCTGGGGCACACCCGCACCGCCTACCGCATCATGACCGCGCCCGACCTGCGGGGGCGCAACCTCGGGCGGCTGCTGATGGCGCGGCGATGCAACGGGTGGCCCCCGGCGACGACCGCGACAGCGTGGTCATTCCTCGCCGTCTGGATGGCCGGCCGATGGTGGCCGATGGTCGGGCGTGACCCAGGTGGCTTCGGCCGCCCGCAGCGTGACCCGGTCGCGCAGGGCCGCTTCGGCGAGCGCGAGCCCTGAGGCGCTGTAGATGTGCAGGACAGTGTCGGCACCACCCTCGAGCAGCTCCTCGACCTCGTCGTCGTACCGCGCCACGGCGGCGACGGTCCCGGTGAAGTGGCGGGCGCGCACCACCGTGAGGGCGCCCAGGTTCGCGCGGTGGAAGGGCATCGCGAGGACGACGGTGCGCAGCGACCGCACCGCCACGAGCCGCCGCCAGAGTGCGCTGTCGGAGGCGTCGCCCGCCACCACCTGGATGCCCCGAGCGGACAGGTCGGCGACGCGCCGCTCATCGTGCTCGATGCCGAGAACTCGTAACCCCTCCTCTTCTAGGCGGGCGTAGGCGGCTGCCCCGACGCGGCCAAGGCCCAGCACGAGCACGTCGACGTCGTGCAGCGGGATCGGGCGCTCCAGCGGGTCCAGGCGCTCGGTGTCGTGCTCGGGCCAGCGGGCCTGCAGGGCGTCGGCCCACTTCTCCCCACGCCGGTTCACCACTGTCGAGAGCAGGAAGCTGGCCGCGACGGCCACGGACACGGTGGTGAGCCATCCGGCGTCGAGTACTCCAGTGCCGACGGCGGTGGCGGCCACGACGAGGGCGAACTCGGAGTTGTTGGCCAGGGCGAGGCCGGTCAGGGCTGAGGTGCGCCGCTGGACTCCGAGCAAGGACAGGAGCACGACGTACAGGGCCGTCTGGACCGGCAGGAGAACCAGGAGCAGGAGCCCGGTACCGAGCTGGCTGAGGGTGGGCACGCCCTGCAGGCCGATGGAGAGGAAGAAGGCGACGAGCAAGAGCTCCTTGACCGAGAACAGCGACTTGACCAGATCGCCGGCGCGCCTGTGGGGGGCCAGGAGCAGCCCCATCACGACCGCGCCCAGCTGCCCGTCGAGACCGACTGCCTCGAACAACAGGTAGCCGGGCACGAGGGCCACGAAGACACCGAAGAGCACCTGGAGCTCGCCATGGCCCAGGCGCTCCCAGATGGCCCCGAGGAGGCGGCGGGCCGGGATGAGCAGGACCAGCACCAGGGCCCACGGGCCCGGAGGGCGGCCGTGGCTCAGGGCGACGTAGGCGACGACGGCGAGGTCCTGGACCACGAGGATGCCGATGGCGATCTGACCGTACCGGGATCGTGACTCGTTGCGCTCGTCGAGCATCTTCACGACGAGGACGGTGCTCGAGAAGGACAGTGCGAAGGCGAGAAGGACGACCGTCGAGGCTTCGAGCTCGGCGAATGCCGCCAGGCTCGTGAGGGTGAGAGCCCCGAGGAGGGCCGCGCCCAGGGCGACCATGACCGCGGTGTGCACGGTGGCCGTCAGCCAGACCTCGCGGCGCCACAGCCGTCGCACGTCGAAGGACAGGCCCACGGCGAACAGGAGGAGGGTCACCCCGAGCTCGGCCAGCGTCTCAACAGCGGGGTGCTCCTCGGTGCCGAGAGCCGCCAGGGCGAACCCGGCGACCACGAACCCCACCAGGGGCGGCAGGCGAAGCAGGCGAGCTGCGAACCCCCCGGCGAAGGCAGCCGCCAGGTAGGCGGCCCACAGCGTCATCAGGGAGCCACGGTGATCAGCTGAGGCCGACGACGCGGCCCTCGTCGTCGACGTCGATGCGGTGCGCGGCAGGCACCTTGGGCAGGCCCGGCATCGTCATGATCTCGCCGGTGACGAGCACGACGAACCCGGCGCCGGCGGCCAGGCGCACCTCGCGCACGGTCACCGTGTGCCCGGACGGCGCGCCGCGTTGCGTGGCGTCGGTCGAGAACGACGACTGGGTCTTGGCCATGCAGATCGGCAGGTGGCCGTAGCCCGCGGCCTCGATCTGGTCGAGGCGGCGCCGCGCCTTGGGCTCGAAGGCGACGCGGGCCGCCCCGTAGACCCGGGTGGACACCGCCTCGGCCTTCTTCTCCAGGGAGAGGTGGTCTTCGTAGACGAACCGCAGGTCGCTCTTGCCCTCCCGCACGGCCTCGACGACGCCGCGAGCCAGGGCCTCGGCGCCGACCCCGCCGTCGCGCACGTGGGTGGCTTCGTAGGCGCGGACCCCCTCGTGCGAGCACATCCGCACCACGAGGTCGATCTCGGCGTCGGTGTCGCTGGGGAAGCGGTTGACCGCGACGACCGGGGTGAGCCCGAAGACCCCGCGGACGTTCTCGAGGTGGCGGCGCAGGTTGGTCATGCCGGCACGGACCGCGGTGAGGTCCTCGCGGTCGACGTCGCCCACCGGCACGCCGCCGTGGAACTTCAGGGCGCGGATGGTCGCGACGACGACGGCGGCCTCGGGGCGCAGGCCGCTGGCCCGGCACTTGATGTCGACGAACTTCTCGGCGCCGAGGTCGGCGCCGAACCCGGCCTCGGTGATCACCCAGTCGCCCAGCTTGAGGGCGGCCCGGGTGGCCATCACCGAGTTGCAGCCGTGCGCGATGTTCGCGAACGGGCCGCCGTGGATGAAGGCGGGCGTGTGCTCGAGGGTCTGCACGAGGTTCGGGGCCAGGGCGTCGCGCAGCAGCACGGTCATCGCGCCGTCGGCCTGCAGGTCGCGGGCGCTGACCTGCTCCTTGCCGCGGGTGTAGCCCACGACGATGTCGCCGAGCCGGCGCTTGAGGTCCTTGAGCGAGGTGGCGAGGCAGAGGATCGCCATCACCTCGGAGGCGACGACGATGTCGAAGCCGTCTTCGCGGGGCACCCCGTTGGTGACGCCGCCCAGGCCCACGACGATGTCCCGCAGGGCCCGGTCGTTGAGGTCGACGACGCGCTTCCAGGTGACGGTGCGCGGGTCGATGTCGAGGGCGTTGCCCTGGTGCAGGTGGTTGTCGAGCATCGCGGCGAGCAGGTTGTTGGCGGCGGCGATGGCGGCGAAGTCACCGGTGAACGCCAGGTTGATGTCGACCATCGGCACCACCTGGCTGTAGCCGCCGCCCGCCGCGCCGCCCTTGATGCCGAACACCGGCCCCATCGACGGCTCCCGCAGGGCGACGATGCTCTTCTGGCCGAGGCGGCGCAGGGCGTCGGCCAGGCCGACCGAGGTGGTCGTCTTGCCCTCACCGGCCGGAGTCGGGGACATCGCCGTGACGAGCACCAGGTGCCCGTCGGGCCGGTCCTCGAGGGACCGCAGGTAGGGCAGCGAGACCTTGGCCTTGGTGTGGCCGTACGGGACGAGGGCCTCAGCGGGGATGCCGAGGTCGTCACGCGCCAGGTCGACGACCGGGGTGATGTCGGCCGCCTCGGCGATCTCGATGTCGGACGGGAACGGGACCGGTGCGTCGACGTCGATGCTCACGAGCCCCATCGTGGCACCACCCGCCCTCGGGAACCGACAATTCCGGGGATGCGACACCTGTGGAGGGCCGGACACGAGGGGTGCGCCCACGGCATACCCTGCTCTGGTGCCAACCCTCGACGAGCTCCTCCACGCCGCCGTCGGCGGGGTCGGTGGCACCGAGCGCCCGGGCCAGGTCGAGATGGCGCACGCCGTCGCCGACGCCATCGACGGCAAGGGACACCTGCTCGTGCAGGCGGGCACCGGCACCGGCAAGTCGTTGGCCTACCTCGTGCCGGCGGTGCAGCACGCCATGGACTCCGGCACCCCCACCGTCGTCGCCACCGCGACGCTGGCGCTGCAGGCGCAGGTCGTCGACCGCGACATGCCGCGGCTGGCCCAGTCGCTCGCCCCGCTGCTCGGCCGCCGCCCGACCTACGCGTTGGTCAAGGGCCGGCGCAACTACCTGTGCGCCCACAAGCTCGAGGGCGGCTTCCCCGACGACGACGCCGACACGCTGATGTCCGTCGGCGCCGTCGACCAGCAGGCGTCGCGGCTCGGCGCCGAGGTGGTGCGGCTGCGCGACTGGGCCGAGGTCACCGAGTCCGGTGACCGTGACGAGCTCGTGCCCGGGGTGTCCGAGCGGGCCTGGCGGCAGGTGTCGGTGTCGGCCCACGAGTGCCTCGGCGGCCGGTGCCCGATGGTGTCCGAGTGCTACGTCGAGCGCTCGCGCGAGGCCGCGCGCGACGTCGACGTCATCGTGACCAACCACTCCTTCATGGCCATCGACGCGTTCGAGGGCCGCCAGATGCTGCCCGAGCACGACGTGCTCGTCGTCGACGAGGGGCACGAGCTCGTCGACCGGGTCACCTCCACGATCACCGACGAGGTGACGCCGGCGATGGTGCGCGCGGCGGCCAAGCGGGCCGGGCGACAGGCCGACTCGAGCTCGACCATGGACGAGGCCGCCGACCTGCTGGAGTCGGTGCTCGAGCCGGCCCCCGAGGGGCGACTGACCGGCATCCCCGACTCGTTGGCGATGGCGCTCGGGCGGGTGCGCGACACCGCCCGAGCCGTGCAGAGCGAGCTCAAGCCGCAGCAGGGCGAGGAGCCCGACGGCGGGCGCCAGGTGGCTCGGGCCGCGGTCGACGAGGTGTTCGAGAACGCCTCGCGCATCCTCGAGGAGCGCGAGTTCGACGTGGTGTGGCTCAACCGCGACCCGCGCCGCGGGGCGGTGCTGCGGGTCGCCCCGATGAGCGTGGCGATGCTGGTGCGCGACAAGGTGTTCTCCGAGCGCACTGTCGTCCTCACGTCCGCGACGCTCGAGCTCGGCGGGTCCTTCGATGCCGTCGCGGGCACCATCGGGCTGCGCGGCGAGGGGGCACCGACGTGGCGCGGGCTCGACGTCGGCAGCCCGTTCGCCTACCCCGAGCAGGGCATCGCCTACGTCGCCCGGCACCTGCCGGCGCCCGGACGCGACGGGCTCGCCACTGAGACGCTCGACGAGATCGAGGCGCTGGTGCGGGCCGCGGGCGGACGCACGCTCGGCCTGTTCTCGTCGATGCGCGCCGCCAAGGAGGCCACCGAGGCGATGCGTGAGCGCTTCGCCGACGCCGAGGGCGAGATCGCGTTCCTGTGCCAGGGCGAGGACCAGATCAGCACGCTGGTGCGGCAGTTCGCCCGCGACCCCCGCACCTGCCTGTTCGGCACCCTGTCGCTGTGGCAGGGCGTCGACGTGCCCGGCTCGTCGTGCCAGCTCGTCATCATCGACCGCATCCCGTTCCCGCGCCCCGACGACCCGCTCGCCTCGGCGCGCTCGCAGGCCATCGCCCGGATGGGGGGCAACGGCTTCATGGCGGTGTCGGCCACGCACGCGGCCTTGCGGCTCGCCCAGGGCGCGGGCCGGCTCATCCGGCGGGCCGACGACCGCGGGGTCGTCGCGTTCCTCGACAACCGGATGATGACCGCCCGCTACGCCGGGTTCCTCCAGCGCTCGCTGCCGCCGTTCTGGCCCACCGCCGACCGCGCGATGGTGCTGGCAGCGCTGAAGCGGCTCGACGAGACGGCCGAGCCGCCGCAGCCGGTGGCCGAGCCGGCGCTCCGTGGGCTCACCGGTGCGGTTGCAGCACCGGTGGGCGACACCGACCGCGGCGTGGATGCCGTGGCGCCCGTGCCGGTGGCGCGTCCGGTCGCCGAGGACCCGCCGCCGCCGGAGTCGTCGCGCACCGCCGTCACCCACGGCCACGCGTGGACCGAGCAGGAGGACGAGGAGCTGCGCGACGGCATCGAGCTGGGTCTCACCCTCGACGAGCTCGCCGAGTCGATGGAGCTGCCGCTCGAGGCCGTCTCGTCCCGCCTCGGCGGGCTCGGGCTCGAGGCCGGCAGCGGCCCGACCCTGACCTTCGACTAGTGCGTTCGCGCCGGTCAGGCGCGAGCGCGCTCGAGGGTGCGGAGCCAGGCGTCGACCTGCCGGGGTGAGGTGAAGCGCACGACCGGCGGCCCACCGGCATCCGAGGCCCAGGTCTCGGCTTCGTCGTGCTTGCGCTCGAACGACCTGAAGTGCCAGGCAACGATCGAGTCGCTCGACAGGGCCCGGTACAGCGACTCGGTGTTGCCGCCGCAGAACTGCTCTCGGGTGCGCAGGCGTCGCCAGGTGCGGCGCGCCAACCGGCCCAGGCTGACCCGGCGCGGGTAGTCCAGCGTCACCAGCAGGTCGACGCGCGCCAGCACCACGGGGCGCGTCGCCGACCACAGCGAGTCCATCACCCAGGCCGGCTGCCCGGCGAACGGCCGGATCGCCTCGACCTGCTCGTCTGCCGTGAGCTGCACCCAGCCCGGTCGCCACATCAGGTCGTCGACCGAGACGTGGGGCGCGCCCGTCAACGCGGCGAGTCGCGCGGCCAGCGTGGACTTGCCCGAACCGGTCACACCGTGGAGGACGATGCGATGGTGTCGGGTCAGGTCGCGTGGCGGGTCGACGAGCACCGGGTGATCCTAGGCACGCGGTGTCCGCCGTGCGTGGCAGAGTGACCGCCATGTCGGACGAGGTCGCGGTGCACCACCGGGTGCCGCCCTACGTGCTGGTGTCCGGGCCCGAGTCGCTGCTCGCCGAGCGGGGGGTCGCGCAGACCCTCGACGACCTCAGGGTCACCGAGCCCGAGCTCGAGGTGATCCGGCTCTACGCCGCCGCCTACACCGCCGGTGAGCTCATCCTGCACGCCAGCCCATCCCTGTTCGGTGGCGCCAAGTGCATCGTCGTGCACGACCTCGACGAGGCCGACGACGAGCTGCAGGCCGACCTGCTCGCAGCGCTCGCGGGCGAGCCCGAGCCCGACCTCACCCTCGTGGTGATGCACAAAGGCGGGTCGCGCGCCAAGAAGGTGCTCGACACCCTCAGGGGGTCCGGTGCCCGCGTCATCGACGCCCCGGCGATCAAGACCGACCGCGACAAGGCCGAGTTCGCCGCCCACGAGTTCCGCCGGAGGCGGCGCAAGGCCACCGGCGAGGCCGTGCACGCCCTCGTCGAGGCGGTCGGCAAGGACCTGCGCGAGCTGTCGGCCGCCTGCCAACAGCTGGTCGACGACACCACCGGGGTCATCGACGAGCAGGTGGTGCTCACCTACCACGGGGGCAAGGTCGAGGCGACCGGCTTCCGGGTGGCCGACGCCGCCATGGCGGGCGACACCGGAGAGGCGCTGCGCCTGCTGCGGCACGCCATCGCCGTGGGGGTCGACCCGGTGCCGATCGTCGCCGTGCTGGCCCAGCAGGCGCGCCAGCTGATCAAGGTCGGCTCGGCCGGTCGTGGTCGCTCGGCCGACCTGGCGCGCGACCTCGGCATGGCACCGTGGCAGGTCGACAAGGCCCGCCGGTCTCTGGGCGGCTGGACCGCCGACGCGCTCGCCACCTGCGTCACCGCCATCGCCGCGGCCGACTTCGAGGTCAAGGGCGGCGGGCGCGACCCGGTGTACGCCGTCGAGCGGTGCGTGCTCACCATCACCAACCAGCACGCCCGCAACCGCGCCTGAGCGCCCCCGCTGCGTTGGAGGGGATGCCGAGGGCGCGGGATGGCGCGCGTTCGGCAGCACTGGGGGGATGTGTGGCCTGGCCCCCGGTGGCCGGCTGCGTTGGAGGGGATGCCAAGGGCGCGGGATGGCGCGCGTTCGGCAGCACTGGGCACGGCGGGCAGACGGCATCCGACGTTTTGGTGGGGGAGGCGCCCCACTGGTAACTTTGGTAATTGCGTGCGCGCTTGAGGTCGTGCGCGCAACGCAGCACCACCCAGCGCAGGTCAACCACGGATGTCCCCACGTCCGGTCCCGACCCGCGACTGCCGCCCTCTAACGGCATACCGACCCCAGAGAAAGCATTCACACGTGGCAAACATCAAGTCCCAGCTGAAGCGGATCAAGACGAACCGCCTGGCGACCGAGCGCAACAAGGCGATCAAGTCCGAGTTCAAGACGGCGATCCGCAAGTTCCGCGACGCCGCCGACTCCGGCAACGCCGACGAGGCGAAGGCTGCCCTCGCGGTGGCCTCCACCAAGCTCGACAAGGCCGTGAGCAAGGGCGTCATCCACCAGAACCAGGCCGCGAACAAGAAGTCCTCGATGGCCAAGAAGGCCGCCGGTCTCTGATCGTCCGCGACCCCGAGGGGGCCCGTCACCCACTGTGGTGACGGGCCCCCTCGCACGTCCGGCGACGGAGCCGCCACACGCTCACGGGTGCAGGTCGGCCACCGCCCGGGCGACGGTGTCGAACTGGGGACGGGGCAGCACTGCGCCCTCCCGCCGCACGGCCTTGGGGTCGACCCGGACGACGCGGTCGACCCGCACCTCGCTCGGGCGCCGCTGGCGGTCCCAGGCGCCCGACCCGATGTCGACCCAGCGCGGCCGACCGGCGCCCCTCGGGTACCCGTCGTGGTCCTTGCTGGTGAGCTGCAGGGCGAGCAGCCACGGCCCGTCGCGGCCGACGAGCAGCACCGGTCGGTCCTTGCCCTGGCGGTGGTCCTCCTCGAACGGCACCCAGGTCCACACGATCTCGCCGGGGTCGGGCCGGCCGTCGGGCTTGGGGGAGTAGGCCGGCACCAGGCTCCCGGTGAAGTCGCCGGGGTATCCGGTCGGGGATGCCGTCGTGGGCGCCGCCGAGCGCGCGGCGAGCCACCGGCGCACCGCGGCGGTGGCGGTGCGCAGGAGACCGGGAGGGCGGGAGGTCGAGGGGTCGGTGGCCACCCGAGGAGCCTATTGCGACGCGGCACCCGCACCGATGCCATGAACCGTGACGGAGCGGGGCTCAGCCCAGGCCAGCGGACCGGTAGACCCCGACCAGCACCGAGCGCCGTGGGTCGCCCGGCCGCCCGTCGGGCAGGTCGGCGACGGCCTGCAGCAGCGCGCCGGTGTGCCCGGATGCCGCGCCGCCGGGGGTGCGGATGCGGCGCGCCAGCCGCTCGAAGTACTGCTCGGTGCCGCAGCGTGCTCACCCCGGCCGCCACGTTCTCGGGCGGTGAGGAGCTGCGCGTCTAGGATCGCCGGACGCGCCGGCGCAGAGGGGATGCCGGCCCGACCCCGGGAGAGACATGACCCCGCCCTCGCCGGCGACGCAGCACGGCACCGAGACCGAACCGGACCGGTCGGGCACCCCCCGACGGCCGGGTCTGGCGACCCCGATGCACCCACAGGTCCTCGGCGGCATCGTCGGAGCGGTCGGAGCCAGCGTCTTCGTGCTGGTCAACCGCACCCGGCTCGCCGACCCCTGGCCGACAGTGGCGCTGGTCCTCTGGATCCTCGCCCTGGTGGCCTTCGTCTGGGTCGCGCTGCTGCGCCCGCGCGTGCTGCCCGACCTCGAGCGGCCCTCGCCCCGGGCTGGCGCGGTCTACCTCGCGGCGGTCGTGGGCATGCTCGGGCTCATCGCCGGCCGGGTCAGCGCTGCTGCGCGCGACCGGGCACGCCGACCTCCGGCCGGCCCTGGTCGCGATGGCCGTCGGCCTGCACTTCCTGCCCTTCGCCGCAGCCTTCCGGGCGCCGGTCTTCCGAGTGCTCGGCGCCGCGGTCGCCTCGGTGGGGGTGGTCGGGCTCGTTCTCGGCCTGCTGGTCGGCCCGTCGGCCGCCGCCGAGGCCGCCGTGGTCGCCGGCCTGGTGATGCTCGTTCTGATGACCGTCGACGCCCGGCACGACTGAGCGGGCGCGCGCGGGCGCGTGAACGGCATCCGCGGATCATGGGAGACTGGGGCACAGTGCCCTGAACCCCTCCCACGCAAGGAACCCACCCGCTCGTGTCCCCCCGCGCCCGCATCGCGCTGCAGCCGCACGCCACGCCGCAGGAGGCGATCCGCAACTTCTGCATCATCGCCCACATCGACCACGGCAAGTCGACCCTGGCCGACCGGATGCTGCAGATCACCGGCGTCGTCGACGACCGGTCGATGCGTGCGCAGTACCTCGACCGGATGGACATCGAGCGCGAGCGCGGCATCACGATCAAGAGCCAGGCCGTGCGGATGCCGTGGGACCTCGACGGCGAGCACCGCGTGCTCAACATGATCGACACCCCCGGGCACGTCGACTTCACCTACGAGGTGAGCCGCAGCCTGGCCGCCTGTGAGGGCGCCGTGCTGCTCGTCGACGCGGCGCAGGGCATCGAGGCGCAGACCCTGGCGAACCTCTACCTCGCCATGGAGAACGAGCTCACCATCATCCCGGTGCTCAACAAGATCGACCTGCCGGCGGCCCAGCCCGAGAAGTACGCCGAGGAGCTCGCCAAGCTGATCGGGTGCGAGCCCGAAGACTGCTTCCAGGTGTCGGGCAAGACCGGCGCCGGCGTCGAGCCGCTGCTCGACGAGATCGTCCGGCAGGTGCCGTCGCCCTCGGGTGACCCCGCCGCCCCAGCGCGGGCGATGATCTTCGACTCGGTCTACGACACCTACCGCGGCGTGGTCACCTACGTGCGGGTCATCGACGGCAACCTCAACCCGCGCGAGCGGATCATCATGATGTCGACCCGGGCCACCCACGAGCTGCTCGAGATCGGTGTGATCAGCCCCGAGCCGGTGCCCAGCAAGGGCCTGGGCGTCGGTGAGGTCGGCTACCTCATCACCGGCGTGAAGGACGTGCGCCAGAGCCGCGTCGGCGACACGGTGACCAACCTGGGCAAGCCGGCATCCACCGCGCTCGGCGGCTACCGCGACCCCAAGCCGATGGTGTTCTCCGGCCTGTTCCCGCTCGACGGCTCCGACTACCCCGACCTGCGCGAGGCCCTCGACAAGCTCAAGCTCAACGACGCTGCGCTGGTCTACGAGCCCGAGACGTCCGTGGCGCTCGGCTTCGGCTTCCGCTGCGGCTTCCTGGGCCTGCTGCACCTGGAGATCGTGCGCGAGCGGCTCGAGCGCGAGTTCGACCTCGAGCTGATCTCGACCCAGCCCAACGTCGTCTACGAGGTGTCGATGGACGACGGCACCGAGATCACCGTGACCAACCCCAGCGAGTTCCCCGGCGGCAAGATCGCCGAGGTGCGCGAGCCCAAGGTGCGCTCCACGATCCTGGCGCCGAGCGAGTTCATCGGCGCGATCATGGAGCTCTGCCAGGGCAAGCGCGGCACCCTGCTCGGCATGGACTACATCTCCGCCGAGCGGGTCGAGATGCGCTACACCCTCCCGCTCGCCGAGGTCGTCTTCGACTTCTTCGACCAGCTGAAGTCGCGCACCCGCGGCTACGCCAGCCTCGACTACGAGCCCGACGGCGACCAGGCCGCCGACCTGGTCAAGGTCGACATCCTGCTGCAGGGCGAGACGGTCGACGCGTTCTCCGCGATCGTGCACAAGGACAAGGCCTACGGCTACGGCGTGATGATGGCCGGCAAGCTCAAGGAGCTCATCCCGCGCCAGCAGTTCGAGGTGCCCATCCAGGCGGCCGTCGGCGCCCGGGTCATCGCGCGCGAGAACATCCGGGCCATCCGCAAGGACGTCCTGGCCAAGTGCTACGGCGGTGACATCTCGCGCAAGCGCAAGCTGCTCGAGAAGCAGAAGGCCGGCAAGAAGCGGATGAAGAACATCGGCTCGGTCGAGGTGCCGCCCGAGGCCTTCATCGCCGCTCTGACCTCCGACGGCGCCGGGGCCCAGGCGACCAAGAAGTAGCCCGCCCGGCGCCGGAGTCGGCTCAGCCGTCGAAGACGTCGACCGGGATGGTGGCGGCGAGCGTGGTGCCGCCCGCCTCACGCGACTGAAGGCTCAGCGAGCCGCCGAAGTCCAGGAGGTTCTCGCGCAGCAGCTGCAGCCCGACGTGCCCCGGCTCGGGCTCGACGTTGCTGTCCAGGCCCCGGCCGTCGTCGCTCACCTCGACGTGCACCTCGCCGCCCTCGCGGCGCACCGTGATGGCCGCCCGGGCGGCGCCCGAGTGGGCGACGACGTTGCGCAAACCCTCCTGCAGCACCCGGTAGGCCAGGCGCGAGGTGCCCACCGACCAGTCCGGGTCGGTCGGCACGTCGAGGTCGACGGCGGTTCCCGCGGCCTCCACCCGGGTCGTGAGGTCGCGGGCCGCCTCCGCCAGGCCGGGCCCCTCGAGGTCGGGCGGGTGGATGTCCATGATCAGCGAGCGCAGCGCCTCGATGTCGCGCCCGAGCATGGCGTAGGCGTCGGCCACCGTCTGCCGGGCCATCGAGGCGTCCGGTGTCGGCGGCAGCTGGTTGGCGACCAGTGGCATGGCGTACCTCAGGCCGGCGAGGTCCTGCACCACGCCGTCGTGCAGGTCGTGGGCGATGCGCAGCCGTTCCCGGTGCGTGGCCAGCAGCGACCGCCGCAGCACCTGTGCGTGGTGCTCCTGACCCCGCTCGACCCGGCGCGCCAGGCCCACGGCGAGCGGCACGACCACCAGGAAGTAGGCGATGAGCATGCCCAGGGCCAGGGCGAGCAGGGTCACCAGCAGGGCGCGCTGCTGGGCCCGCAGCTGCTGGGTGGTGAGGTAGGCCTCCACCACGAGCGGCACACCGGCGGCATCGGCGGCTCCGGCGTACACCTCGAGGAGCTCGCCCTCGGCGCGCTCGGCGGTGTTCTCCGCCTTGTCGAGGGTCGACAGCTCCGCCGTGACGCCATCGGTGCCGAACAGCCGCTCGACGACGGGGTCGAGCGGGAAGCGTTGGCCGGTGACGGCGTCCTCGTCCGACCACAGGACCTGCCCCTCGGGGGTCCAGACCTTCACGTGCTCGATGCCGCCGTGCGCCATCGCGCCGCGCAGCACGGTGCCCAGACGGCCGAGTGCCTCCGGGTTCCCGGCGCGCACCTTCTGGTCGACGAGGGAGCCGGCGATGACGGTGGCCACGGCGGCCCCACGCAGCCGGGCGTCGTCGATCGCCCACTGCTTCGCGATCCGCTCGCCGACGACCACGGCGCCCACGGCCAGCAGGAGCAAGGTGGCGACGCTGAGGGCCACGAAGCGCACCAAGGCCGTGCGGGTGGCGGCGGCGGTGGTGCTGTCGACGTCGGGGCGGCCCGGGCGACCCAGGCGACCGTGGTCAGCTCGACTCACGCAGGAGTCCCTTGCGCTTGGCGACCGCGACCGCCTCGAGCTGTGAGTGCGCGTCGAGCTTGCCGAACAGGGCGCCGACGTAGCCGCGGCAGGTGTTGCGCGAGATGCCGAGTCGCGCGGCGATGGCGGTGGTGTCCAGACCCTCGGCGAGCAGGTGGAGCACCTGGTCCTCGCGCGTCGTCAGCATGATCGCCCGCCCGCCCTGCTCCCGCCGGGTGGTGAGCAGCCGGCGCAGCAGGGCCGGGTCGACGTTGAACTCGTCCGGCCCGGCGGGCTTCAGGGCGGCGAGCAGGTCCTCGACCGCGCCGTCCTTGGCCAGCAGCGCGCTGGCGCCGGCACTGACCGCCCGGCGCAGGAGCGGCTCGGTGGAGAACGCGGTCAGCACCACGACCCGCAGCCCGGGGTGCTGGCGCACCAGCTCGGCGGTCGCGGCGATCCCGTCCTCCGAGCCGACCTGCACGTCCATGATGACGGCGTCCGGCCGCAGGGCGTCGATCATCGAGAACCCGTCCGAGAGGTTGTCGGCCGTGCCGACGCAGGCCATCCCGGGGTCGGTGGAGATGACGCGGCGGAGCAGCTCACCGAACATCCGGTGGTCATCGACCACCACAACCGTGACCGGCGAGTCGGTAACCCCCTGCGGGTGGTCGCTCACCCCGTCAGTGTGGACCGCGGGGTGCGGGCCTGTCCGCAGGTTGACCGGAAATGGACGGTTCGAGTCGGTCACGTCGTCGAAGGTCGTGGACGGGGGTCAGCGTAGACCGAGGGCCTGCCCGGTCACCTGGGCGAGCGCCCGGTCCACGGACACGACGTCGACTCCCGGCATCCGGGCCAGGGTGTCGCGCAGCAGCTCGACCAGGCCACGCACCTCCACCCGCGTGGGGATGGCGTCCGAACCCGTGGGGGACTCGTCGCTGAGCACCTGCACGTAGAGGGCGCGGGTCTGGGGGCCCGGCTCCACGCCGAGCTCCTCGACGAGCCGGCGGCGCAGGTCGAGGAAGGCGCTGAGGGCAGCAGCCCGGCGACCGGCGGCGCACAGGGCGCGCATGAGGTCGCGGGTCAGCGCCTCGTCGTAGGGCTCCAGGGTCGTCCCGCGCGTGGCGAGCTGCACCGCCTCGTCGTACTCACCCACGGCGAGGGCAGCGCGTGAGGCGCGCCCGCAGGCCGTGGCCAGCTCGTGCCGGAACTCCTCGCGGGTCTGGTCCGCCCAGCCGGCGCGGGTCTCGCTGGCCAGCAGCGGCTGCTCACAGATCCGCAGCGCCCGACGGGTGAGGGTCAGGGCCAGCGTGTCGTCGGCGGTGGCGGCCCGGGTCAGCATCGACCGGCACCGGTTCACGTCGATCGAGACGCGCTCAGCGTCGAGCCGGTAGCCCGCGGACGTCGTGAGGATGGGGGAGCTGGTGCCCTTGCCGGCACCCATGGAGCGCCGCAGCACGCAGACGTAGGACTCGAGGGTTGCCACCGCGGACGCGGGCGGGCTGTCGCCCCAGAGCATCTGCACCAGCCGGTCCTTGGTCACCGGTGCTGCTCCGGCCAGGGCCAGGACCTCCAGGACCTGACGCGGCTTGATGCCGCCGAGCTGTGATCCCACGACCTCGGTCGTGGTGCTGCGGACCGTTGTGGTCCCGAAAAGCCTGATGTCGAACATGGTCACCCCTGCACGGTGCCCGTCGCGTTCCCCTGCCGGCCCGCGATCTGGTCCAACTTTCGGCCATCGCATGGATGCCGGGTAGCCGCAGGAAGGGGGTCATCCGACCCTGCAGGTGACGGGGCCCGATCGGGTGATACCGGGGGGGCCGAACGGTTGATGCCGGGGTGTCGCCCCGCCCGCCGGCACCGTGTCGGCCCCCGGTGGATGCAGGTCCACCGGGGGCCGGTCGCGCGGTGCGTTGCTCGGCCGGGGCCGGTCAGCGCACCGTCGCGGTCACCCGCAGGGTGGGTGAGTTCGTGGCGTCCGTGCTGGTCACCGAGCTGATCGTCAGCGTGGGCGTGCCGGTGTTGGTGAGGTTCATCGTGGTGCCAAGGTCGTGGTCGGCGTCTCGGGTCGTTCGCATGGCGTGGCTCCCTCTGGCCGGCACCGGCCTGGAGTCACAAGGAGGCCAGCTCGACCTTGGGGAAACCCTGTGGCCAGCCGGGCGGCTCAGCCGCCGGTCGTGGAGCCCCTGCCGGGCGACTGCTCGGCGATGCCGCGCAGCTTCGCGACGTAGGCGTCCCACCACGCCTCGTCGACGTCGGGAAGGTTGGTGCCCCCCTCGCGCATCCCGCGCGCGCCGTCGAGACGCTCGCGCAGGATGTCGAGCTGCCCGGCGTGCCGCGCCGTCTCGACCGCCATGTGCACCAGCAGCGTGTGCAGGTCGGTGTCGGGCGTGCGCCACCACGGCACGGATGCCGGGGCGTCAAGCGGGAGCGACTCGATCGTCGCGTCGGCGAACGCGGTCACCCGCCGGTAGAGGTCGAGGACCTCCGCCGGCGACTCGTCGGGCGTGGCCCACATGTCGGCGTTGGGCTCGGCGTCGTCGGCCCAGAACGCCATCGGCTCGGGCCACGGCCGCCCGAGGCAGGCGCCGAAGTACTCCGCCTCCACCCCCGCGAGGTGCTTGACCACCCCGAGCAGGTTCGTGCCCGTGGGGGTCAGCGGCATCCGCTGGTCACGCTCGCTGAGCCCCTCGACCTTCCAGAGCACCGTCTCGCGCAGCCCCTGCAGGTATCTCCATGCCGTCGATGTCGCGTCCATCGGCCCAGCCTGTCATCCGGCGGGGACGCTCGACTCCTCCACGGCGGGCGCCGTGACCGGGCCGTCCCGCCACCGCTGGGGATGGGCCGCCAGCTCGAGCACGTCCAGCACGTCACGGGGCCACACGTCATCCGTCGTCATGGCGACGTCGGCGAGCGTCCACCACCGGATGTCGGCCACCGTCAGCTGCTCCTCCTCGGTGTGGGCCGCCGTGTCGACCTCGAAGGCGGGCACCCGCACCACGTAGAACACCTCGACCTGGTCCACGACCTTGTCGCTGTAGCCGTGCACGACCGTGCGGGTCAGCAGCGGGCCGACGAGGTCGGCGCCGGTCACGACCAGGCCGGTCTCCTCCCACAGCTCGCGCACGCCCGCCTCGAGGTCGCTCTCGCCGGGGTCCACGCCACCGCCGGGCGTCATCCACCAGTGCGTGACCGGGTCCAGGCCGAGGTCGGAGTCCAGGAAGAGCAGCATCCGGTCGGCCTCGTCGAGCACGAGCACCCGCACAGCACGGCGCGCATAACGGGGCCGGTCCTCGGGGGCCGGGACGACGAAGCCGGGCTGGCCGGGGAGCGGGGATGACGACACCGCCACACGCTAACCCGGTCCGCCCTACCCGTGGGTAACATCAACGGGTGCCCGACACCTACGCGCTCTACCGGTCGATGTCCGCCAAGCCGCTCGGCAAGCGGGCCTTCTCGCTGCTCTTTGCCAGCAAGGCGCCCTACTTCCGCACCGTGCGACCGCAGGTGCGCGACGTGCGCCCGCACCACGCCGAGCTCAGCATCCGCAAGCGCCGGGCCGTGCAGAACCACATCGGCACGCTGCACGCCATCGCGGTCTGCAACGGGCTCGAGGCCGCGATGGGGCTGCTCGCCGAGGCCACGACCCCCGAGGACCGGCGCTGGATCCCCAAGGGGATGCAGGTGGCCTACCTCGCGAAGTCGACGACCGACCTGCTCTGCGTCGCCGAGACCGACCCCACCGACTGGGCGCAGGTCGGCGACGTACCGGTGCGGGTCAAGGCGGTTCGCACCGACGGCGTCGTGGTCGTCGAGGGCGTCATCACGATCTACGTCAGCGAGAGACCGGCTCGGTGAGCCGCCGGCTCAGCCGCTCGACGTCAGCCTCGCTCCACCCCTGGGCGACCAGCCAGCCCGCCGCCCCGCCCCAGCCCTCGTCGACGGCGGTGAGGATGGCGCGGATCGAGTCCCCTTGGGGCAGCTGGTCGCTGAGCTTCTGCTGGGCCAGCGCCGCACCGTAGGCCTCACGCGGCATCAGCCGCCCGACGATCTGCTCGAGGCGCTCGCCGGTGAGCACGTAGTCGGCCACGATCTCGTCGTGCGGCACGCCGGCGACGTCGAGCGCCATCGCGACCACGGTGCCGGTGCGGTCCTTGCCGGCGGCGCAGTGCACCACTACTGCGCCCTCGGCGGTCGCGACCACCTCGAGGGCGGCGGCGACCGAGTCGGGGCGGCGGGCCAGGTAGCCGAGGTAGTGCTCGGCCCAGAACGACGCATCGCGCACCGGGTCGTCACCGCGCCACGGTAGCGCCCGGGCACCGACCGCCTCCGCGCTCTCGTCGGGCACCTGCTCGACCATCAGGGAGTGGTGGTGGTGGGTCAGTGACTCCACCCGCTGCAGCGGCCCCGGGCCCTCCAGGTGAAGCTCGGTGCCGGTGCGCAGGTCGACGATGTCGGTGACCCCCAGCGCCTCGACGAGGTGCTCGACGTCGGCCTCGGTGAGGTCCTGCAGGTTGTCGGAGCGGATCAGGCGCCCGGATGCCGTGTGCCCGCCACCGCGCGTCGGCAGTCCCCCCAGGTCACGCATGTTGACGATGCCGTCGAGCTCGATCCACCGGTCCGTCACCGTGTCATCCTAGGTCGGGGGTCCGGGGGAGAATGGCGCGGTGCCCCGACTGCCCGACGGCGACCCCGCGCCCGAGACGGGCGAGCTGCCGCCCGAGGCGCTCGCCACCCTGGCCGGGTCGAAACTCGGGATGTACGTGCACGTGCCGTTCTGCGCGGTGCGCTGTGGCTACTGCGACTTCAACACCTACACGCTGACCGAGCTCGGGCCGGGCGCCTCGACCTCGACCTTCGTCGACTCGGCGCTGACCGAGCTCGACGTCGCGGCCCGGGTGCTGGGCCCCGGGGCCGGCCTGGTCGACACCGTGTTCGTCGGGGGTGGCACGCCCACCCTGCTGCCGGCGGCCGACCTCGTGCGGTGCGTGGCCGGCATCCGGGAGCGGTTCGGGCTGGCCCCCGACGCCGAGGTGACCACCGAGGCCAACCCCGACTCGGTCACCGCCTCCGACCTCGCGGTGCTGGCGGATGGTGGGTTCACCCGGGTGTCGATCGGCATGCAGTCGGTGGTGCCGCACGTGCTGCGGACTCTCGAGCGCACCCACGACCCGGCGCGGGTGGCGACCGCGGTGGCCGGTGCCAGGGCGGCCGGGCTGGCGACGAGCGTCGACCTGATCTACGGCACGCCGGGCGAGAGCCTCGCCGACTGGAGGACCAGCCTCGACGCTGCCGTGGCCCTCGAGCCCGACCACGTCTCGGCCTACGCGCTCGTCGTCGAGGAGGGCACCAAGCTGGCGGCGCAGGTGCGGCGCGGCGAGGTGGCGATGCCCGAGGGCGACGACGAGGCCGACAAGTACGAGCTGGCCGACTCGGTTCTGGCACAGGCTGGTTACGGCTGGTACGAGGTGAGCAACTGGTCGCGTGACGCCTCGGGGCGTTGCCGGCACAACGAGGGCTACTGGCGGGGCGACGCCTGGTGGGGGGTCGGGCCGGGCGCGCACAGCCACGTCGGGGGAGTGCGCTGGTGGAACGTGAAGCACCCGCGCCGGTATGCCGCCGCGCTGGCCGCGGGTGCGTCGCCGGCCGCCGGTCGCGAGACCCTCACGGCCGAGCAGCGGCACGACGAGGAGGTGCTGCTGGGGGTGCGGCTGCGCGAGGGGCTGCCGGTCGACGTGCTCGAGGCGGCCGGGCGCCCGGCCGTGGCCGGGCTGGTGGCAGACGGCCTGGTCGACGGGCGGGCGGCGGTGGGGGACCGGCGGGTCGTGCTCACCCTGCGTGGCCGCCTGCTGGCCGACACCGTGGTGCGCCGCCTGCTGGGGGTGTGAACGACGGCGCGGCCGCCGGTCGGAGGACCGGCGGCCGCGTCTCGTCGCGAACCAGCGCGTCAGCTCACTTGACGAAGTGCGGGGTCATCGGCGGGTCCCACCACTCACCGTTGTTGGCCTTGATGGCGCCGACGAGGTGGACGATGATCGCGTAGAGGCCAGCGGCGATGATGAGCGGGATGCCGATGATCAGGCCGATGATCGTGATGCAGAAGATGATGCCCACGATGAAGGCGATGCCGGCCGTGATCTGCACGTTGAGGGCGTTCGCCGAGTGGTGGTGCACGAACGGGCCGCGGTCCTTGTAGATCAGGTAGATCACCAGGGCGCACACGAAGCCCAGCGTGCCGCCGGACAGGATGGTGGCGGCCAGCGTGCCGCCGTGGGCGATGGTGCCCCAGGTGCGCTCGTCGGCCGGCGACATCGGGTTGGGCGGGGCGAGAGCCGTCCCGGGGGTCGCACCGGGGTAGGCCGGCGGGGGGAGCTGCGGCTGCGCGTACGGCGGCGGCGGCTGCTGCGCGTACTGCGGCTGCTCGAAGGCCGGTGGGGGCGGGGGCGTGGCCGACTCCGCGACGGGCACGAACTCGGTCACCTCGACATCCGCGGGCTGTGCAGGAGCAGTGGGGTCGCCCGGCGTCTCGTCGGGGCGGGGTGTGGTGTCGCTCATCGGAACTCCTCGATCTGGTGGGTCTACGTCAATGAAACACCCGGTGCGGCACCGACGGCCGCCGATCCGGGGTGTGGCCGGGGTCGCTCTCAGGGTCGGGTCAGGGCCGACCCCTACCGGTCACCGCCGTGGAGGGGGGATCACCCCACCCGGGCGATTGCCGCGGCCGCACCGACCCGGCATCGTGACGACCGGACCCGGCATCGTGGCCGGCACGAAAGGGGAGTTTCGGGATGACGACGAGCGTCGACAGCACGACACCACGGCCGGGCGACGTCCTGGTCGTCTTCGGTATCACCGGTGACCTGGCCCGGGTGATGACCTTCCGGTCGCTGTACCGGCTCGAGGCCCGCGGCCTGCTCGACTGCCCGATCGTGGGCGTCGCGGCCGACGACTGGAGCATGGAGCAGCTGGTCGACCGGGCCCGCACCTCGATCGCGGCGACCGGCGAGACCATCGACGAGGAGGTCTTCGCGCGGTTCACCGACCGGCTCTCCTACGTGTCCGGCGACTTCGCCGACGACGCGACCTACGGCCGGGTGGCGGAGGCGATGGGCGGTGCCCGCACGCCGGTCTTCTACCTCGAGATCCCGCCCTTCCTGTTCGCGAAGGTCGTGGCCGGGCTGGCCGGGGCGGGGTTGAACACCGGGGCGCGGTTCGTCATCGAGAAGCCGTTCGGGCACGACCAGCAGTCAGCGGGTGACCTGGCCGCCGAGCTGCACCAGCACGTCGACGAGGCCCAGCTGTTCCGCATCGACCACTACCTCGGGAAGATGGGCCTGGAGGAGATCCTGCACCTGCGCTTCGCGAACGCGATCCTCGAGCCGGTGTGGAGCCGCCAGTACCTCGACAGCGTGCAGATCACCATGGCCGAGAGCTTCGGCGTCGACGACCGCGGCAGCTTCTACGACCCGGTGGGGGCGCTGCGCGATGTCGTGGTCAACCACCTCATGCAGCTCGTGGCGGCGGCCGCGATGGAGCCGCCCTCGCGCGGTGACCTGCACACCGTCAAGGAGTCGCAGGTCTCCCTGTTCCGCGCGGTCGAGGAGGCCGACCCGGCCCACTACGTGCGCGGCCAGTACGACGGCTACCAGGACATCAAGGGGGTCGCGCCCGGCTCCACCACCGAGACCTACGCGGCGTTGCGCCTCGACATCGAGAACTGGCGCTGGGCCGGCGTCCCCTTCTTCATCCGCACCGGGAAGCGCCTGCCGATGACCCAGACCGAGCTGCGGCTGGTCTTCAAGCGGCCGCCCCGGCTGGGCTTCTGGCCCAAGGACCACGACCCCGAGCCCAACCAGCTGGTGATCAAGATGGACCCCGCCACCGGCATCCGCTTCCAGGTCGATGCCAAGCGCACCGACCTGGGCCGGATCGGCCCGATCGAGCTCGACATGGAGTTCGCCGACGAGGGTGGCGAGGGAGCGACGCCCTACGAGGTGCTGCTCCACGCTGCGCTGGTCGGCGACAGCACGAGGTTCAGCCGCCAGGACGGCATCGAGGAGACCTGGCGGGTCATGCAGCCCCTGCTCGACGCGCCACCACCGGTGCTGCCCTACGCGCCGGGCAGCTGGGGGCCGGAGGCCGGCAACGCAATCACGGCCGGCGTCGGTGGCTGGCACACACCGTGGATGCCACGCTGAGCGGCATGGAGCTCGTCGACCGCGTCCGCGCCCACCTGCCGACCGCCGAGGAGAAGCGGATGTTCGGCGGCACCGGGTTCATGGTCGACGGTGCCCTCGCCTGCTCGGCGAGCGAGCGTGGCCTGCTGGTGCGGGTCGGTGCGGACGCCCAGGCCGCTCTGCTGGAACGCAACGGTGTGGGGCCGATGGTCAAGGGTGGGCGCACGAGCCGGGGGTGGGTGCACGTCGACCCCCACGTCGTCGCCGAGGACACCGCGCTCCACGAGTGGCTCGACCGCGGGGCAGCGGCCGCCCGCGCCTCGGTCAGCCCGGCGCCGTGACGAAGTCGATCAGCTCCTCGACCCGGCCGAGCAGCTCGGGCTCGAGGTCGGCGTAGGTCTCGACCGACGCCAGGATGCGGCGCCAGGCCAGCGCGAGGTCGGCCTGGGTCGAGTGCGGCCAGCCGAGGTGCGCGGCGATGCCCGCCTTCCACGAGGTCCCGCGCGGGATCACCGGCCAGGCCTGCATCCCGAGGCGCTGCGGCTTCACCGACTGCCACACGTCGACGTAGGGGTGGCCCACGACGAGCACGTGGGCGGCATACGGCTGCACGGCCCGCGCCTCCTGCACAACCCGCCACTCCTTGGTGCCGGGCACGAGGTGGTCGACGAGCACGCCCATCCGACGCCCCGGACCGGGGGCGACGTCGCGGATCGCCCCGGCGAGGTCGTCGACGCCGTCGAGCAGCTCGACCACCACGCCCTCGACCCGCAGGTCGGCGCCCCACACCTTTTCGACCAGCTCGGCATCGTGCTTGCCCTCGACGTAGAGGCGGGACCCGATGGCGACCCGGGCCCGCTGCCCGGTCACCGTGCGCGAGCCGCTGGCGGTGCGTGCGGATGCCGCCCGCGCCCGTTCCAGCTCGGCGTCCGCTGTCGCGCGTGGGGGGGTGAGGGTGACCGGTGCGCCGTCGACGAGGAAACCAGGCCCGAGGCGGAAGCCCTTGGTGCGGCCGTGCCGGTCCTCGAGGTGCACCACGCGCACGCCGCCGGCCTTCTCCACGCGCACCACGGCGCCCACCCAGCCGGTTTCGACGTCCTCCACCACGGTGCCGGGCTCGGCGGGGAGCTCGACCGAGCGTCCCCGCGGCGGCCGCCGCCAGTCGCCCCCCAGCACGTCGCTGCCGTACCCGTTCGTCACGGCGGGAAGGCTACGCGACGTCGAGGGTGGTTCCCGGCATTCGCGTGGGTCGGACCCGGGCCGTTAGAATTGGCACTCGACGCGCGAGAGTGCCAGCATGCGCGCCTGCCGTCCGTTCCAGACGTCCCGGAGGTGACCACATGATGAGTGAGGACCGCCGGCTGCGCGTGTTGCGCGCCATCGTCCAGGACTACGTCGAGACCTCCGAGCCGGTCGGCTCCAAGGCGCTGCTCGAGCGCCACCACCTCGGCGTGTCGGCCGCGACCGTGCGCAACGACATGGCCGCGCTCGAGGAGGAGGGGCTGATCGCTGCCCCACACACCAGCGCCGGGCGCGTTCCCACCGACGCCGGCTACCGCCTGTTCGTCGATCGGCTCTCGGCCGTGAAGCCGATGAGCGCGGCCGAGCAGCGCGCCATCGCCCAGTTCCTCGAGGGCGCCGTCGACCTCGACGACGTCGTCGACCGCACCGTGCGCCTGCTCGCCTCGCTGACCCGTCAGGTCGCCGTCGTGCAGTACCCGTCGCTCGCGCGTTCGTCGGTGCGCCACGTCGAGCTGGTCCCGATCAGCACCGACCGGCTGCTCGTGGTGCTCATCACCACCACCGGCCGGGTCGAGCAGCGTGTCATCGAGGTCGGCACCGACCTGCTCTCCGGCGACGGCGAGGGCACCCTGTCGACGCTGCGCACCGAGCTCAACCGCGCCGCGAGCGGGCGCCCCCTCGCCGAGGCGGCCCACGAGCTGTCGGCGGTGCCCGAGCGCCTCGACCCCGCCGTGCGCGACCTCGTGCGCGCCGTCAGCACCGCCCTCGAGGACTCCCTGGTCGAGGAGCGCGAAGAGCGGGTCGTGCTCGCCGGCACCGCCAACCTGGCGCGGGTCGGGCCCGACTTCACCATGAGCCTTGGCCCGGTGCTCGAGGCCCTCGAAGAGCACGTCGTGCTGCTCAAGCTGCTCGGCACCGTCGCCGAGCAGGGCGGCAGCATCGCCGTGCGCATCGGCCACGAGAACCCGTATGCCGGGCTGCAGACCACCTCGATGGTCACCTCGGGCTACGGCGCCGGCGCCGACCTGGTGGCCGGCCTCGGGGTCGTCGGCCCCACCCGCATGGACTACCCGACCACGATGGCCTCCGTGCGGGCCGTCGCCACCTACGTCTCGCGCATCCTCGCGGAGTAAGGACCAACCTCCCTGTGAACGACTACTACGCCGACCTCGGGGTCGCCCGCGACGCCACCGCGGAGGACATCAAGCGCGCCTACCGCAAGTCGGCCCGCCGCTACCACCCCGACGTCAACCCCGGCCCGGAGGCCGAGGAGCAGTTCAAGAAGCTCTCCCAGGCGTACGACGTGCTGTCCGACCCCGACAAGAAGCAGGCCTACGACCACGGCTCAGACCCCTACGGCTCGGGCGCCGCCGGGTTCGGCCAGGGCTTCTCGTTCAGCGACATCATGGACGCCTTCTTCGGCGGCCAGGCCGGCACGGCGGGGCGCGGGCCGCGCTCGCGCACCACCCGCGGCCAGGACGCCCTCGTGCGCCTGGACATCGACCTCGGCGACGCCGTGTTCGGGGCCCAGAAGGACCTCACCGTCGACACCGCGGTCGCCTGCTCCACCTGTCACGGTGCGGGCATGCAGCCGGGCACCGCAACGCGCACCTGCGACGTCTGTGCCGGCCGGGGCGAGATCCAGCAGGTGCAGCGCAGCTTCCTGGGCCAGGTGATGACCACGCGCCCGTGCATGACCTGCCAGGGCTTCGGCCAGATCATCACCGACCCCTGCTACGAGTGCTCCGGCGACGGCCGAGTGCGCACCCGGCGCACGCTCACCCTCAAGGTGCCGCCGGGTGTCGACACCGGCACGCGCATCCAGCTCGCCGGCGAGGGCGAGGTCGGGCACGGGGCGGGGCCGGCCGGTGACCTCTACGTCGAGGTGGCCGTCAACCGGCACCCCACCTTCCAGCGGCGCGGCGACGACCTGCACGCCACCATCGAGGTGCCGATGACCGCAGCGGCCCTCGGTGCGACGCTGCCCATGGAGACCTTCGACGGCCCGCGCGACCTCGACGTGCGCCGCGGCACCCAGTCCGGCGACTCCATCACGCTGCGCGCGCTCGGGGTCACCCACCTGCGGGGCACCGGTCGCGGCGACCTGGTCGTGCACACCATGGTGCAGACGCCCACCAGGCTCGATGCCGCACAGGAGGAGCTGCTCCGCCAGCTCGCCACCGCGCGCGGCGAGGAGCGCCCCGAGGGTCGCGTCGCCAACCCGGCCGATGGCTCGATCTTCGGCAAGCTGCGCGACGCCTTCAAGGCGCGATGACCCTGCCGCTGCACCTCCTGGCCCCCGAGGCCCTGGCGGGGCGGGGGGTCGGCGACATGGTCGTGCTCGACGGTCCCGAGGGCCGGCATGCCGCCACCGTGCGACGCACCCGGGTGGGCGAGCACCTGCTGCTCACCGACGGCGCGGGGCTGCGCGTCGAGGCCGAGGTCGTGGCGGTGGGGCCGGGCACGCTCGACCTGCGCGTGGTGTCGGTGGGCAGCGACCCCGAGCCGGCGCCACGGTTGGTGCTGGTGCAGGCGCTGGCGAAGAACGACCGCGACGACCAGGCCGTCGAGGCCGCGACCGAGTGCGGCGTCGACGAGGTGGTGCCATGGCAGGCGTCGCGCAGCGTCGTGCAGTGGCGCGGTGAGCGCGGCGAGAAGGCTCGGCGCAAGTGGGACGCCGTGCTCGTGGCGGCCACCAAGCAGTCGCGACGCACCCGGCGACCGGTGCTCGCCCCCACCGCGAGCACGGCCGACGTGGCCGCGCGGGTGCGCGGGTGCGCGGCCGCGTTCGTGCTCCACGAGGACGCCACCGTGCCGCTCGCGGGCGTCACCCTGCCAGGTGCCGGTGACGTGCTGGTCGTC
The DNA here is from genome assembly GCA_038330415.1 of Actinomycetales bacterium. GTDB lineage: Bacteria > Actinomycetota > Actinomycetes > Actinomycetales > Dermatophilaceae > Fodinibacter. The sequence continues at coordinate 65,560 of JBBQNZ010000002.1, forward strand.
GTCGGGCCCGAGGGCGGCATCGCGCCCGAAGAGCTCGCCGCCCTCGAGGACGCCGGGGCGGTGCTGGTGCGGCTCGGCCGCACCGTGCTGCGCTCGTCGAGCGCGGGGCCGGCCGCGCTGGCCGTGCTCAGCGCGACGTCACGCTGGCGCTGACCGGGCGCCCAGCACCGCCAGGTCGCGCTCAGCGAACCGCAGGTGCTCGACGTGCTCGCGCACCACGACGGTCAGGCACTCCAGCACGGTGAACGACTCCTCGCCCCAGTCCGGGGCGAGCACGGCCGTGCGCACCTCGAACAGGTCGGCGTCGGCGATGCCGTCGAGCAGGGCGGTGAAGCGCCGGCGGCGGTCCTGCTGCAGTGCCGCCACCTCCACGAACGGCGAGCGGGCGGTGAGGGTCAGGCCCATCTCGGCGGCGCCGGCATCCGTGGTGTCGGTGGGTGGCACGCCGAGGGGGTGGAAGGAGCCCGGCACGTCGCTCAGCATCCGCCCCACCCAGATGTCGTCGGCGAAGACCAGGTGGCGCAGCGTCTCGAGGAACGACCACTCGTCGTCGACCCGCTCGTGCAGCAGCTCCTCGGGCAGGGTCGCCGCGTGCGTGACCGCGTCGTTCCACCGCTCGTCGACCCGGGCCCAGGCCCGGCGTACCTCGTCGCTGGTGCGCATCGCGCGCACCAGCACCCGCTCGGGGTAGCGGCTGTCGAGCTCGGCCCGCACGTAGGCGGTGACGTCGACGTCGTCGACCCACACCCGGCCCACGCCCTCGTGACCCGACAGGTGCACGTCGTCGACCACCGAGGCCACGATGCGCAGCCCGGTGACGTCGGAGTCGCGGATGGTGGCCCCGGACAGGTCGACCTCGCGCAACGAGGCGCCCGAGAGGTCGACACGCCGGAAGGTGGCGCCCCGGAAGGCGTCGGTGTCGCGATGGTCGGTGGTCACCGTGGAATCGTGACAGACGCCACCGACGAAGGGTGCACGCCGGGGGGTGTCGCCCCGGAGCTCAGCGCACTGTGAAGGGCATCGTCGTCTCGGCGGAGACCCGCCCGTCCCCCGCGCTCAGCTCGTAGACCCGCACGGAGTACGACCCGGCCGCCAAGGTGCCCAGGGGGATCTCGTACGTGCCGCGGCCGGGGGCACCGACGGAGGCCGTGACGAACCCGTCGTCGATGACGGCCCCGTCGCGGAGGAGCTGCCACGACACCGTCGCCTCGAAGACGCAGGCCTCGCCCGTCACGGTGACCGGACCGCCGGCGAGCTCCTGCCCACGGGTGGGGGAGGTCACCCAGATCGGCGCGAGGTCCTCGTCGTACGAGTCTCGCGACGCGGGGCGGTTGTACGTACGGTCGACGCGTTGGGTGCCGAAGATCGCGTCGGAGCCGTCGGCGAGGACGAAGCGGACGGGGATGGTGCCCCGGCCGACCGCCGCCTGGGCGGTCCACACCAGCTGCTGGACGCTGACCCGCTCGGTGTCCTCGGGGAAACCCGTACCGCCCGGGCCGGACAGGGTGAGGGTGATCAGCGCATCCGTCACGGTGACGTCCAGGAGATCCACCCCGTCCCACGAGCGCAGGTACCCGTCGGTCCCCGGCGGCACGGCCGACATCGCCAGCCCGACGGCGGCGCGGGCCCGGAGCCGGTCGTCGGCATCCCGGGTGACCCCGGGGACGGTGAGCCACTCCCGGTAGAGCCGAGCCCGGCGCGCGTCGCCGATCGGCGCGACGTAGTAGACCGGGAGGGCTGCCGGCGCCCCGGACGCCACCGGTGTCGGGGTGGAGGCGCTGGGCGTGGGTGAGGCACTCGCCGGGGGGCCGTCGGACGGGCTCGCCGAGGTGAGCGGACGGTCGCTGCCGACGGGCACGGGCGCGGACCGGTCCGGCAGGCCGAGCCACAGGCCGGCGACGACGGCCAGCACCGCGGCGGCGGTTGCCAGCGGCATCCACCAGCGGGACGCTCCCGACACCCGCCGGCGCCGGGCCTCCTCGAGGATCTCCTCGAGCCGGTCTCCCGGCTCGATCTGTGCCGCCCGCTCGTCGATCGCCACCCGCAGGGCCCGAACCGTGCGCTCGTCGTCGTTCATGTCCGCTCCATCTCACTGCGCAGTGCCGCGATACCCCGGCTCGCGTGGGTCTTGACCGAACCCGGCGAGATCTCCAGGGCATCGGCGATCTGGGCCTCGGCGAGGTCGAGGTAGTAGCGCAGGACGAGCACCTCGCGCTGCCGCGCAGGGAGCCGTTGGAGCGCGGCGAGGACCGACTCGCGGGAGAGGTCGGCGACGGCCACCTCCTCGGCGCTGACGCCGACCATGGTCCCGGGGTCGTCGGGGCCGCCGCGCACCGAGGCGGCCCAGCGCTCCTCGACCCCTCGGTGCCGCAGCGCGGAGCAGGCCCGGTTGACCACGGCCCGGCGCAGGTAGGCCGCCGCGGCCGCCGGGTCGCGCAGCCCCGACCAGTGGGCGTGCAGCGCCACGAAGGCGTCCTGGACGACCTCCTCGGCCTCACCGGCGTCGTGGAGGAGGAGCCACGCCAGCCGGACCAGTGAAAGCCAGTGCGTTGCGTACAGCTCGGTCACCGCCTCGTCGGCCGAGCGGTGCGCGCCGCGGTGCTCGCCCATAGCGGTCATTGTCATGCCGTTGTGACGCCCAGCCCACCGCTTTGGTTGACCTTGGCCCTAGATTCGGGGCATGAGCCCCAGCCCGAGCCAGGACTGCCTCTTCTGCCGCATCGTCTCCGGCGCGATCCCCGCGCAGGTGGTGGCCGAGACCGAGCACTCACTGGCCTTCCGCGACCTCGAGCCCGCCGCACCCACGCACGTCCTCGTCGTGCCCCGCCGGCACGTGAGCGACCTGGCCGGCCTCGCCACGGCATCCGCTGACGAGCTGGCGGATGCCGTGACGCTCGCCGCGCAGGTGGCCTCCGCCGAGGGCCTGCCGGGCTACCGGCTGGTCGCCAACACCGGCGAGGCGGCCCAGCAGAGCGTGTTCCACGCCCACCTGCACGTCATCGGCGGCCGCCCCCTCAGCTGGCCTCCCGGGTGAGCCGGCATTCTCGTGTGCCCGAGGTCGGTGCGGCCTCGTAGACTCGTCCCACGATGACTGACGCCCATACCGCCCCGCCCGCGGCCGACGACCCGGCCTCCGGCCAGACCCATCCCCACGTCCGCCAGCACACCGTGGTCGTCCCCGACGACGTCGACATGGTCACGCTCCTCGGCCCGCGCGACGAGCTGCTGCGCACGATGGAGCGCCAGTTCCCCAGGGTCGAGATCCACGTGCGCGGCAACGAGTTCACCGTGTCCGGGCCGAGCGCCGAGGTCGCGCTCGTCGAGCGGCTGATCGACGAGCTGCTCGACGTGCTCGAGGGCGGCCAGCCGCTCAACCGCGACGCCGTCGAGCGGTCCATCCAGATGCTGCGCGCCCAGACCGTCGAGCGTCCCGCTGACGTGCTGACCATGAACATCGTCAGCAACCGCGGGCGCACCATCCGCCCCAAGACGCTGGGTCAGAAGCGCTACGTCGACGCGATCGACCAGAACACCATCGTCTTCGGCATCGGCCCGGCCGGCACCGGCAAGACCTACCTCGCGATGGCCAAGGCCGTCGCCGCGCTGCAGGCCAAGCAGGTCAACCGCATCATCCTCACCCGCCCCGCGGTCGAGGCGGGGGAGCGGCTCGGCTTCCTGCCCGGCACCCTCAACGACAAGATCGACCCCTACCTGCGCCCGCTCTACGACGCGCTGCACGACATGGTCGACCCCGAGTCCATCCCGCGGCTGCTGGCCGCCGGCACGATCGAGGTCGCGCCCCTGGCATACATGCGTGGTCGCACGCTGAACAGCGCGTTCATCATCCTCGACGAGGCCCAGAACACCACGGCCGAGCAGATGAAGATGTTCCTCACCCGCCTCGGCTTCGGCTCGAAGATGGTGGTCACCGGCGACGTCACCCAGGTCGACCTGCCCGGGGGCACCAGCGGCCTGAAGGTCGTGCGCGACATCCTCACCGACCTCGACGACGTGCACTTCGCCGAGCTCACCGCGGTCGACGTCGTGCGGCACCGCCTCGTCGGCGCCATCGTCGACGCCTACGGCCGCTGGGACGAGAAGCAGCCGAAGGGCCCCCGCCGGTGAGCATCGACGTCCTCAACGAGACCGAGTTCCGGCTCGACGAGCTCGAGCTCGTGTCCTGCGCCCGCTACGTCATGGCCCAGATGCGGGTGCACCCCAAGGCCGACCTGTGCCTGCGCCTGGTCGACGAGCCCGCGATGGAGACCCTGCACGTGCAGTGGATGGACCTGCCCGGGCCCACCGACGTCATGAGCTTCCCGATGGACGAGCTGCGACCCGGCCGCGAGGGGTCAGAGCCCCAGGAGGGTGTGCTCGGCGACATCGTGCTCTGCCCGAGCGTCGCCCAGCGGCAGGCCCAGGAAGCCGGCCACGCGACAGAGGAGGAGCTGCTCCTGCTCACGACGCACGGCATCCTGCACCTGCTGGGCTACGACCACGCGGAGGCCGAGGAGGAGAAGGAGATGTTCGAGCTGCAGCGCCAGCTGCTGCTCACCTTCCTCGCCACCCGCGGCCGCCCGACCGCCTGACCGGCCGGCCGCACCATGACCGGACTCGTCACGGCGGCAGTGATCGCCACCCTCGTCGCCTTCCTGATCTCCACCGCGGAGGCCGCTTTCTCGCGGATGTCGCGCACCCGTGCCCACGAGCTGCTCGAGGAGGGTCGCCCCGGCTCCACGGCGCTGGTGAAGGTGGTCGGCGACACCGCGGCCTACCTGTCGGTGCTGTCGTTCCTGCGGGTCATCGCCGAGTCGACGGTGGCCGTGATGATCACGCTGGCCGTCGTCGACCGTGTCGAGGGCACCTGGCAGCCGTTCCTCGTGGCCATCGCGATCATGGCCCTGATCTCCTTCGCCGTGGTCGGCGTGTCACCGGGAACCCTTGGGGCACAGCACAGCTCGCAGGTGGCGCTGGCCGCTGCGCCGACGACGGTGTGGCTGCGGCGGCTGCTCGGGCCGTTCAGCAGGCTGCTCATCGCGCTCACCAACGCGGTCACGCCCGGCAAGGGCTTCCGCGACGGCCCGTTCGAGAGCGAGAGCGAGCTGCGCGACCTCGTCGACATGGCGCGTGACTCGGCCCTCATCGAAGCGGGGGAGCGCGAGATGATCCACTCCGTCTTCGAGCTCGGCGACACCCTCGCCCGAGAGGTCATGGTGCCCCGCACCGACATGGTCTCCATCGACGACGACCGGGTCTGCCGGCAGGCGATGACCCTCTTCCTGCGGTCGGGCTTCTCCCGGATCCCGGTGCTGGGCAAGGACGTCGACGACGTCGTCGGGCTGCTCTACCTCAAGGACGTCATCCGGCGGCTCAACGCCGCCCCCGAGGCCGGCGCGGTGCCGGTGCGCGAGCTGATGCGACCGATGCCGTTCGTGCCCGAGAGCAAGCCGGTCGACGACCTGTTGCGCGAGATGCAGCGCGACCAGACCCACTTCGCGGTCGTGGTCGACGAGTACGGCGGCACCGCCGGGCTGGTCACCATCGAGGACATCCTCGAGGAGATCGTCGGCGAGATCACCGACGAGTACGACCGCGAGACCCCCGAGGTCGAGGACCTCGGCGACGGGCGGCTGCGGGTCGCTGCCACGCTGCACGTCGACGACCTCGCCGAGCTGTTCGACATCGCGCTCGAGGACGACGAGGTCGACACTGTCGGCGGGCTGATCGGCAAGACCATCGGCCGGGTGCCCATCCTCGGCTCGACCTGCGAGGTGGCAGGGTTGCGCCTGACCGCCGAGCGGATGTCGGGCCGCCGGCACCGGATCGCGACCGTGGTCGTCGAGCGGGTCGAGCCGGCGCAGGGTGCGCCGGAGATGGAGGAGCGAGCCGGATGAGCGAGCACGGGTCGGGTTACGTCGCGGGCTTCGCGTGCCTCATCGGGCGGCCGAACGCCGGCAAGTCGACGCTGACCAACGCGCTGGTCGGCAGCAAGGTCGCCATCACGTCGAGCAAGCCGCAGACCACGCGGCACACCATCCGCGGCATCGTCACCGGGCCCACGAGCCAGCTGATCCTCGTCGACACCCCGGGGCTGCACAAGCCGCGCACCCTGTTGGGGCAGCGGCTCAACGACCTGGTCCGCGAGACGCTGCTCGAGGTCGACGTCATCGGCTTCTGCCTGCCCGCCGACCAGCGGATCGGGCCCGGCGACCAGTTCATCGCGCGCGAGCTCGCGGAGTTGAAGCGCGGCAAGAGCACGCCGGTGGTCGCGCTGGCGACCAAGTCCGACAAGGTCGACCGCACCCGGATGGCGGAGCACCTCATCGCCATCGACCAGCTCGGCGACTGGGCGGCGATCGTGCCGTGCTCGGCCACCCGCGGCGACCAGGTCGAGGAGGTGGCGTCGGTGCTTGCCGAGCACCTGCCGCCCTCGCCGGGGCCGCTCTACCCCGACGACGTGCTCACCGACGAGCCCGAGCTCATCATGATCGCCGAGCTGGTGCGCGAGGCCGCCCTCGAGGGGGTTCGCGACGAGCTGCCGCACAGCCTGGCCGTCGTCGTCGAAGAGATCGTGCCGCGCGAGGGGCGCCGCGAGGGCAAGCCGCTGCTCGACGTGCGGGTCAACGTGTTCGTCGAGCGCGACTCGCAGAAGGCGATCGTCATCGGCCGTGGCGGGTCACGCCTGCGTGAGGTGGGCACCAACGCGCGCGCCGGCATCGAGGAGCTGCTCGGCCAGCGGGTGCACCTCGACCTGCACGTGAAGGTGGCCAAGGACTGGCAGCGCGACCCCAAGCAGCTCGGCCGGCTGGGGTTCTGAGCCGCCGCGGCGACGCGGTCAGGCCGGGGCGCCGCAGATCCGGGCGATGGTGTGCGCGTGGTTCGACCCGCCGAGCCGACGGCCGACCTCGCGGACCTCGGCCGACACGGTGCGCTCGGAGCTGCCGAAGTCCACCACGTCCGGTTCGGTCGAGGTCCAGATCGAGTCGCCGTCCGTGCCGGGCACGACGACGAGCGCGGAGTTCCATGACCATCAGCGGGCCGGGGTTCGACCCGACCCGCAGTGACGGGTCATAGCTCGACAGGATCGGGCAGAAGCTCAGGCTGGCGGGGTCGACCACGAGTCGCATCGAGACTCCCCGCCGACGCAGCCCCTCGGTGTGCTCCCGGCTGTCGCGCACCGCGTAGAAGCTCATCACCCGCTGCCTGTTCCACACGGAGACCCGGGTGCTGTCCGTGAGGCCCGCGAAGGCCCGACCACCATCCCCGGTCATCCCCAGGAACCGCATCGAGGCGTCCCGACCGGCCAGGAGAGAGCGGACGTGAGAGAAGAAGGCGAGGGTCACCTCAGGGGAGTCGGCCTGGCTCATCGGGTCCACCGGAATGCGACCTGCCCCCTCGACTCGTGGGCATGTCCGGGCGTCGTGGACGTGCTCCGTGAGTGTATCCGCGCAGGTGACGGGCTCGGTGGGTGCAACTGTCACACCTGGGCGGGCAGCGCCGCACACCAGCGTGCGCCGATGGAGGCCCGGCACATCCGGCACCGTGACGTCGCCATCATTGCGAGAACTCGCAACACGGTGGCGGTGCCACCCATCGGTGGCGCACTCTGGTCCCGCGGTGGTGAGTCCTCAGGGGACGAGCCACCGCACCACGCGGTCCATGCCCGGCGGCAGTCGTCCGCCGACGGACCGCCATCGGCACGGACACGTCGAACCCGAGGGGGCGGCGTCCGTGCCGACGGGCGTCCGGCTCGCTGAGTGGCTTCGCCGCCAAGCCACCCCGCGGTCATGATGGTGGCATGAGAGCGCGCCGGTTCCGTCGCAGCGGCGGGTTCGTCACGGCATCCGTCGTCGTGGCACTGCTCGTCGGGTGCACGGTGGGTGGGGAGCCCGGTCCCACGGCGCGACCGTCGGGGAGCGCTCAGGCCTCGCTCGACGCGGCGCTGCGCGACGCCGCCTGGGCGAACGACGTGGCGACGGCGCGTGGGCTGGTGGCGCGGGGGGCGGACGTCGACGCCCAGGACGAGACGCAGCAGTCGGCCTACCTGATCGCCACGAGCGAGGGGTACCTCGACCTGCTCGAGCTCGCCCTGGCGTCAGACGCCGAGGTCGACGACAAGGACTCGTGGAACGGCACGGGCCTGATCCGGGCCGCAGAGCGAGGGCATCACCTCGTGGTCGGGCGCTTGCTGCGGGCCGGCATCGACAAGGACCACGTGAACCGGATCGGCTACCAAGCGGTGCACGAGGCGGTGTGGTTCGGGGCCGACGCGCCGCCGGAGGTGGCGACCGTGCAGGTGCTGGTGGCGGGCGGGGTCGAGCTGGGGCGGCCGTCAGTGACCGAGGGTCTGACGCCGCTGCAGATGGCGCGTGAACGGGGCTATCGCACCCTCGAACGCGTGCTGAGTGCTGCCGAGGGCCACCGGCGCTCGCCCGACCCCGATGCTGCGCTGCTGGCGGCGGCCGGGGCTGGCGACGCGGATGCCGTGGCGCTCGCGTTGCGCGACGGGGCGCGGTTGGAGGCGCGTGACTCATCGGGGCGGACGGCGTTGCTGCTGGCGTCTGCGGGGGACCACGTCGAGGCGGCGCGGGTTCTTGTGGCCCTGGGGGCCGACCCCGACGCCCTCGACGACCAGCACGACACGCCGTGGCTGGTCACCGGGGTGACGGGGAGTGTGGGGATGCTCGAGGCGCTGCTGCCGGCGTGACCGGACCTCGGGGTGGTCAACCGGTTCGGTGGGGTCTCGGTGATCCCGGCGAGCGAGCGGGGACACGTGGAGTACGTGCGGCGGGTCGTCTCGACGGGGATCGACGTGAACCACGTGAACCGGTTGGGGTGGACCGCGTTGCTTGAGGCGGTGCTCCTGGGCGACGGGGGAGCGCGGCACCAGGAGATCGTGCGGATCCTGCTCGGCGCTGGTGCCGATGCCTCGATCGCCGACCGCGAGGGGGTGACGGCGCTGGACCATGCCGGGCGGCTGGGGTTCGGGGAGATCGCTCGGATCCTTCGGGGACACGGCTGACGCGACCGCTGCCGTCGACCGAGTCGATTGGTCCACACGCACCGTGGGCGTGGGCAGTTGTCCACAGGTGTGTGCAGTGCCGGGCGAGGGTCGGTGGACATGTGTACGATTAGCACATGAGACGAGAGCAGCGCACGGACCGGGTCGTGGACTCGGGTTCTGTTGCGCTGCAGCTCGGTTCGGTGACGTCAGTGGATGCCGTGAGCCTGGTTGACCGGTTCCGGGAGTGGCTGGCCACGGTCGACCCGGCCTCGTTGTCTGATCGGGAGCGGGTGGAGCTGGTCGCGGGGTTGGAGTCGGTGAAGGGGGCGGCGTCGGCGGCGCAGGCGCGGGCGACGGATGCGTTGCGGTGTTCGCGTGAGGTGGTGGCGCCGCGGGATGTGGCCCGGTCGGTGGGGTCGGTGGTGGCGTTGGCGCGGCGGGAGTCGCCGCGGTTGGGGGATCGGTTCGTGGGGTTGAGCCGGGCGTTGGTGCACGAGATGCCGCACACGATGGCCGCGCTGACCGACGGGGCGATCAGTGAGCGGGTAGCGGTCGCGGTGGTCCAGGGCACAGCGAGCCTGTCGCTCGAGGACCGGGCCGAGGTGGATCGCCGGTTGGGGCCGGTGATCACCGGGTTGGGGGTGAAGCAGGCGGGTCGGGCGGCGGTGCGGGTCGCGGCCGAGCTGGACGCGGCCAGTGTGGTGGCGCGGATGGAGGCGGCGGTGAAGAGCCGTCGGGTGACGGTGCGCCCGGCTCCGGACGGGATGGCGTACCTGTCCGTGTTGGGCCCGCTGAAGGACGTGGTGGGGGCGCACGCGGCGCTGCAGGCCCATTCCAAGGCGGTGGTGGGTGGGTTGTGCCCGGACCAGGCGCCGGAGGGTCGTGGGGTGGGGGCGGTCGCGGCCGATACCGCGTTGGGGCTGTTGTCCGGGCGGGCGGCGGGTCAGCTGCAGCCGGTGGAGGTGCACCGGGTGATGACCGACCGGGCCCTGCTAGGCACCGGGGACGGCGACCGGTCGGTGTTCGAGCCGGCCCGTATCCCGGGCCACGGCAGTGTGCCGGCCCCCGTGGCCCGGGCGTGGCTGCGTGAAGGCCTGGACGATCTGCCAGGAAGTGCCGTGTCGCATGACCCGGTCACCGAGGTCGAACCCGCAGCCCGCGCTGGCTTACCGGAACTGGCTCCCGGTGCCCGGCGAGGTGCCGGCCCGCTTCCTGGTGACGTCCCAGCCGCTGATGGCAAGGCCGCGCGGGTGTGGGTGCGGCGGTTGTACACCTCCGCGGACGGGCGGGACCTGGTGGCGATGGACTCGCGGCGGCGGTTGTTCGGTGGGTTGTTGCGGCGGATGCTGGTGTTGCGTGATGACGTGTGCACCACGCCGTGGTGTGAGGCGCCGATCGTGCACGCCGACCATGCCATCCCGGTGCGTGAGCACGGTGGC
>JBBQNZ010000003.1:0-67776 GCA_038330415.1 Actinomycetales bacterium
CCTTCGGGCCGGGCGGCCCCCGGCCGATCGGCGGCTCACCAGACGCTGGCGGGGGGCGGGGCCCGGCCCCCCGGGCGGGCCCCGCGCCGAGGTCAGGCTGTCACCGCGACAGCGGGGTTCTGGTGCGCACCGCCTCGACGACGTCGAGGATGGCCCGGCTGGTGGTTGCGGCGTGCGCCGGGTCCGCGACCAGGGCCTCGTGGCTGGCACCGGCGATGACACGGTGCATGCCGTCGGTTGAGAGGTCGGCCAGTCGCTGCTGCTTCTGGGGCCAGTCGGCGGCGCTGCCGACGCCGGCGCTGAGCACCACGAGCGGCTTGCCGCCGAAGTCGCTCAGCGAGGCCGCCTCCTGCATCGAGTCGTTGGCCCGCAGGTATTCCTCGATGGTGCTGCCAATCGTGCTCGGGATCGCGGTTCCGACGCGTACCTCGTCCCGCTCTCGGGACGGCAGGTCGACGGGCGCAAGCGCGGCGAACAGCCGCCCGACACCGATCCTGCCAGCCGAGGAGGTCAGCGCCGCGAACCGGCGCAGGGGGTCATAGGTCCCGGGGGCACGTGGGCTCGGCGTCACGCCGGCGAGGTCGTAGTGAGGGGCGGTGGAGTCGATGAGCACCATGCCCACGACCTCCTCGGGGTGTCGGGCCGCGAACGTCTGCGCGTAGAGCCCGCCGAAGGAGTGGCCGGCGATGACGTAGGGGCCGGGCACCTCGGCGCGGTGGAGCATGGTGTCGAGGTCGGTGGAGATGTCGACGGCGTCCTGGGGGTGGTCGGCATCCTCGCTCCAGCCCCGTCCGGCCCGGTCGTAGACGCAGACGGTGGTGTCGCGGGCCACCGCGGTGGTGATCCAGGCGAGATTGGCGGCCAGCTCGCCGCCCCCTGCCTCGACGACGACGGTCGGGCTGCCGGATCCGGTGCAGGTGAGGTGCAGGCGGTGTCCACCCACGTCCACCAACCGACCCGGCATCGCCACGGATGCGTCAGCGGCCGTGCCGAAAGTCTGGTAGACCCCGCCCACGGCGGCGATCCCCATGGCGGCGATGACGGGATAGAGCAGCCAACGCGCAGCCCTGCCGCTCACGTCGCGACGGACTCGCTTCACCATCCACAGGGCGAGTCCGAACAGCACCGGCGGCCAGACCCAGTCGACGACGGGATGAGCCGCGGACCCGAGGGCCAGCAGCGCGAGGCCGCTCGCGCCGAGCACAACGGCGGGCACAGCGGCCCACTGCTGCGGCTGCGAGGTGAAGCGCGCTGACAACCCGGCCAACGCGGCCCAGCCGAGCGCGAAGCCGCACAGCACCGCCCCAGTGAGGGCACTCTCGGTGGCGGGCACCAAAGGCGCGGCGACGAGGGCAACGGCGGCCAGGAAACCGGCGACCAGTGACCCGACCACCACCACCGCCAGGCGAGCTCCCCGACGGTGCTGCGCAGCCGACGGCTGGGAGGGTGACGTGCTTGACGAGGAGGCGACGTCCTGGTCGATGCGGATGGGCGTGGTCATGGCGGGCTCCTGTGGGGGTGGCGACGAGCGGGTGGAGCACCCACGCTCCTCGGCGATCAGCTGCGTCGCCCCGGTCGAATGACCGGGATTGCCTCCGCCGCGATCCCGGTCAGATGACCGGGGCGAGCCCGACACCGTTGCGGCAAGGTCTGAGACGACCGCACCGTGACCAAGGAGATGGACATGAGACCTGCAACGTCGGTGGGAACGATCGACTGGACGATCCGCACCGGCGGGCGACTCCAACCCGCTGAACGCCGTCTCCTGGTCGCCGACCTGGCGCGCGTGCACCTCGGCAACGCCGTCGGCCGGTTCAGCGTCCTCCTCGGCCTGAACCCGCGACGGCACGCCTACCTACCGCCCGAGCGGCTGGTGCCACCGGACTCCCCGTTGACCCGCGCGGCGCACCAAGCAGCCGTGGCTACCCTTCCTGCCACCCTGCTGAACCACAGTCACCGCACCTTCGTGTTCGGTAGGGCCCTGGGCGAGCTCGAAGAGGTCGATGTCGACGCTGAGCTGCTGTATGCCGCTGCGCTGCTGCACGACACCGGTCTGGTTCTCGCCCGCGGCCGGGAGGACTTCACCCTGACGTCCGCTCGCGTCGCCCGCGACCTGTCCGAACAGGTGGGGCTGTCCACCGCGGCGACCGAGACCCTGCAGACGGCGATCACCATGCACTGCAGCCCGCGCGTCACCCTCGCGGCCGGGCCGGTCGCCTACCTGCTGGCGGCCGGGGCCGGTGTCGACGTCGTCGGCCTGCGCTGCTGGGACCTGCCCCGTTCCACCCTGGTCGCTGCCGTCGCGGCCCACCCGCGCGAGGACTTCAAGGAGTACTTCAGGCGCGCCTGGGCGGACGAGGCGGCTCGGGTCCCCGCGGGCCGCGCGAGGCTGCTGCGCCGTTACGGCGCGTTCACGGCCGCTGTGGCCCTTGCCCCGTTCGACGAGTGAGCGCGCGCGACCCCATCACCCTTCAGGCGCAGGCCTGTCTGTTCGGGCCCGTGGATCGGACTGGTCGGAGCTACCCGCGGGTGGCCCTCGCCACGTCCTCGCCGACCAGGTCGGCGTTGAGCTCGATGGCTGCGGCGGACCCCTCACCAGCGGCGGTGATGACCTGGGCCCGCGGGTTGACGACATTGCCCGCCACCCAGACGCCGGGCGCGCTGGTGGCGCCCGACGGACCCGCGCTGACCCAGCCCACGTCATCCATGACGCAGCCGAGCTGCATGAGGAGGTCGTTGTTGGGCACCAATCGCGGAGGCACGAAGACCGCATCCCGGGCCATCACGCGACCGTCATCCATCTGCAGCCCTTTGAGCCGGTCCTTCTCCACGAGGATCTGCTGCACGGTGCCTTCGACGACCTCGACGCCCCGGGACTCCAGCTGGGTTCGCTGCAAGTCGGTGAGGATACCGATGGGCATGACGAGGATGACGTCACCGGACCACTGCCGGACGATCTGCGCGTACCTCACCGACTCCGGGGCGGAGCCCAGGACGGCCAGGGCCTGGTCGGCCACCTCGTGTCCGTGGCAGTACGGGCAGTGCAGCACGTCGCGTCCCCACCGCTCAGCCAGGCCGGAGACCTCGGGAAGCTCATCGCGCAGACCGGTGGCCACCAGCAACCTGCGGGCGGAGACCTGGGTCCCGTCCGAGAGCGAGACCGTGAAGGTCGTGGTTCTGTCCGCGACCACGTGGGTGACGGAGACCCCACGGACCTCGCCGCCGTATCCCCGCACCTCGTGCCGTCCGACGGCCAGCAGGTCTGCGGGCGACATGCCGTCGCGGGACAGGAAGCCGTGCATGTGCGCGGCGGGAGCGTTGCGCGGCACACCCGAGTCCACGACGAGCACCCTCCGTCGAGTCCTGGAGAGCACCAGCGCGGCTGACAGCCCGGCGGCGCTGCCGCCGACCACCACCACGTCGTAGTCACCCATGTCCGCAGCATGCACCTAGCGACCCGCCACGTCACTGCCCCAGGGAGATCTGAAGAGTGCACCGCGTTCGCCGGGAGCGGTACGGTGGCTCGTGCTTCACGGCCGCGAGGTAGAACGGGCGCTGCTTGCCGCCATGGTCGACCACGCGCGTGCCGCAACCGCCGACGTCCTAGTCCTGGTGGGAGAGCCCGGTGTGGGCAAGACCGCCCTGTTGCTCGACCTGGTGGCCTCGCAACACGGCGCAGGTGGCGCACGCGTGCTGCGCACTGCCGGAGTGCAGTCCGAGTCGCCGATGCCGTTCGCAGCCCTGCACCGGCTCCTCCGCCCGGTCGCGGGACTCGACCTGCTGCCGCCTCCCCAGGCACGGGCGTTGCGCGTTGCCTTCGGTCTCGAGGACGGTCCCACCGTCGAGCCGTTCCTGGTCGGGGTCGCCACCTTGTCGGCGTTGACCGAGGCGGGCGCCGACGGCGCGCCAGTGCTCTGTGTGGTGGACGACGCGCAGTGGCTGGACTCCGCATCCGCGGACGCGTTGCTCTTCACGGCCCGCCAGCTGTCCGCCGACCCGGTCGCCATGGTGTTCGCGGCCCGTGCCGACGATGGCGGCACGGCCGGGTTCGTGGCCGAGGGGCTTCCCGTGCTGCGGGTGGGGGGCCTGGCGGCGGACAGTGCTCGGCAGCTGCTGGACTCGCTCAGTGACACCGCGCTGGCCCGCGACGTGGTCGACCGCCTGGTCTCCGAGACCGGCGGGAACCCGCTCGCACTGCTGGAGCTGCCCACCGGGCTGACTCCAGACCAGCTGCACGGGACGGCACCGATGCCACGGCAGCTGACCCTCACGGCAGGCGTGGAACGCGCCTTCCTCGACCGGTGCCGCCGGCTCAGCATGGAGGTGCAGACGTTGCTCCTGGTCGCGGCCGCGGACTCCACCGGACGCGTCGACGTCGTGCGCCATGCAGCTCAAGCCCTGGGCGTCCACGCCATTGCATGGGAGGACGCAGAACGCGCCGGGCTGCTCACCGTCACCGGTGACATCGTCGCGGTCCGGCACCCCTTGGTGCGTTCGTCGGTTTACCAGGCGGCCACCAGCTTCGAGCGGCGACAGGTGCACCGAGCGCTGGCGGACGCCGTCGGACCGGACGAGCCAGACCGGGCGACGTGGCACCGGGCCGCAGCGGCCGATGGCCCCGACGCCGACGTCGCCGACGCCCTGCACCAGGTCGCGCTCCGAGCCGAGCAGCGGGGCGGTCACGTGGCCGCATCCGACGCCTTCGAACGCGCCGCGACCCTGACGGTGGACGAGGCGGCACGCGCGGCCCGGTTGTTCGGTGCCGCGCGCACCGCTTGGGCCGCCGGACAGGCTGTCCGAGCCCGGTCGCTGGCTGCCTCAGCGCGTGAGCTCGCCGACGACCCGCTGCTTCGGGCGGACATCGATCGGCTCCGGGCCCGGATCGAGATCTATGTCGGCTCCGCCGCCGACGCGCACCGCATCTTCACCATGGGGGCGCGTGCGGTCGCATACTCGGACCACGGCCGCGCCCTCGAGATGGCGTCCGCCGCCGCGCTGACCCGTACCTTCGGCGGCGACAGCGGAGCCAGCCTCCCCAACGATGTCCTGGCGCACATGTTGGAACCGAGCGATGCCGACACCGCCCGCACCGCCTGCCTGCGCCTGTTGTTGGGCACGCTCACTTCCTCCGCGGAGCAGGACTGGGCTCGCGCGACGGCCACCCTCGACCGCGCCCTGGTCGCGGGGCGCCAGGTGGAGGACCTGGACGTGCTGGGCAACCTCGGCAACACGGCCCTCGACCTGGGTCACGACGACGGCGCCCGGTTCTACTACTCCGCGATGGTGTCCGCGGCTCGCGAGCTCGGCGCCGGAATGGTGGTCATCTACGGTCTGGAACGGCTCGCCTTCGCTCAGCTCCCCGCCGCCTGGACCGTGGTGCGAAGCGCCGCGAACGAGGCCCTGGCCCTCGCAGGCAGCATCGGGCAGCCCACCCTCACGGCCGCCCCCTTGGCTTGGCTCACCCTGCTGTCGGCACTGACCGGCAGCGACAACTTCGACCACCACCTGGCCGAGGCCGAACGGGTCGCCGCCCAGCACCCGCTCGGCATCCTCACCGACCCGGTGCACGACCTGATCCGCTGGGCGAAGGGCACCCGCGCCGCCGCCGCCGGTGACCCAGCGGCAGCCCTGCACCACGTGGCCGCCATGCGCGTACCGGCCCTGCAGCGGATGGCAACCGTCGACCGGGTAGAAGCGGCCGTGCGCGCCGGCGACCGCGACCAGGCCCTGGCCTGGGTGGCCGAGCTGACCCCGTTCGCGACCATGACGAACCGCTCGTGGGCCGTGGCCGACATACACCTCGGGCACGCCCTGACGGCCACGGATCCCGAGGCCGCCGCGGAGTCGTTCGACGAGGCAGTGCGGCACTTCGCCCTGGCTTCGCGGCCCTACGACCTGGCGCGGGCCCGCCTCGCCTACGGCGAGTTCCTGCGCCGCGGCAACCGCCGCGTCGACGCCCGCGGGCACCTGCGGTCGGCGTTGGAGACGTTCACCGACCTGGGCGCACTCCCCCTGGTGGCCCGAGCGACACAGGAGCTGCGCGCCTCCGGTGAGACCGCCCGCAAACGCGACCCGTCGACGCTGCTCGACCTCACCCCCATGGAGCGCAAGATCGCCCAGCTGGTAAGCACCGGCCTGTCGAACAAGGACGTGGCCGCGCAGTGCTGGGTATCGCCCCGCACGGTGGCCTTCCACCTGCGGAACGTCTTCACCAAGGTCGGCGTCAGCTCACGCACCGAGCTCGCCCAGCTCGACCTCGACTGAGTACTCGGCCGGATCGCTGGCCTCTGGCGGGCGCTTACCCCGCATGTCAGCCGGCCCACACCCCGGCCAAATGACCGGCGCGAGCGTGCGGCATCCGGACGACGGTAAGAGGCGGCACCAGCCCGGCACACCCCGTGCGGTGCACACCTCCAGAAGACCGATCCGTCAGCATCCCGCCAAGGAGTAGCCATGCACGCCAAGCCCGCCGCCGAACCGCTCGCGGTCGACCCGACCCATCTTGCCGCCCACACGTCGCACGCCCCGACCGGCACCGCTCACGACGGGGGCGCGCCCGCCACCGCCCACCATGCCGGCGTCGACCCAGATGACGGCCCGGGGAAGCCCTGGGTCGTGTTGGCCCTCGCGCTCGCCGCGCAGGTGCTGGTCGTGCTGGACATCTCGGTGGTCAACACCGCGCTGCCGTCGATCGGGCGTGACCTGGGCCTGGACGGGTCCGACCTGGCCTGGGTCGTCACCGCCTACCTGATGATGTCCGGCGGCGGCCTGCTGTTCGGCGGCCGCATCGCCGACCTGCTCTCCCGCACGTGGGTCTTCCTGTGCGGGCTGGCCATGTTCACCGCCGCGTCCGTCGTCAGCGGCTTCGCCGGCAACGCCACCGAGCTAGTCACCGCCCGCGCAGCCCAGGGGCTCGCCGCCGCCCTGATGACTCCCGCCGCACTGTCCATCATCATGACCACGTACTCGGGCGCCCAGCGCCGCACCGGCCTGGCTCTGTGGGGCGCCGTCGGGTCGCTCGGCGTGGCCGCCGGGGTGCTGCTCGGCGGAGCCCTCACCACCTGGGCCGGCTGGCAGGCCATCTTCTTCATCAACGCGCCCATCGGCGCCGTCGCGTTCCTCGTCGGCCTCAAGGTCGTCCCCCAGGTCAAGACGCCGCGCGTCTCGCTGAACCAGTTCGACCTGCTCGGCGCAGCCACCCTCATCGGAAGCCTCGCCGCGCTCATCTTCGCCCTGGGCGCCACCGAGCAGCACGGGTGGCTCTCCGCACGGGTCCTGCTCTCTCTGACCGGATCCGCGCTACTGGCCGCCGCCTTCATCGCGCTGGAGCGTCGCGCCTCCAGCCCGCTCGTCCCGCCGCACACCTGGAAGGTGAAGTCCCTGGTCGCCGGGACGACGGTGATGCTCGGGATCACCGGCATCCTGGTCGGAACCGTTTTCCTCACCTCCATCTTCGTCCAGACCGTCATGGGCTACTCCGCCATCCGGGCCGGCGTCGCCTTTGTACCGTTCTCGCTCGCAATCACCGTCGGCACGGTGCTGGCCAAGCACGCCCTGGCCCACGCCACGCCACGTGCACTCGCCGCGATCGGGCTGCTCCTGGTCGCTGGGGGAGCGGTCCTACTCGCCCAGGCGTCCACCGGAGCCGACTTCGCCATCGACGTCCTGCCCGGAATGCTCATCATCGGCTTGGGCGTCGGCATGGTCTTCGTCCCCGTTTCCGTGACCGCCCTGGCCGGCATCCCCCCGCAGCACGCCGGCATGGCCTCCGGGTTCCTCATGACCGGCCACGAGGTCGGCGCCGCCCTCGGCGTCGCCATCATCTCGGCGGTGGCCAGCACCGCCGGGAGCCTGGCCAGCGCCACCGGAGTCGTGGACGGCTTCCCCCGCGGTTTCCTGGCCGCGGCAGGCATAGCCCTCGCGCTGGCCGCTTTCGCCTACCTGCGGATGCCGGCCGTGCGAGCCGAAGACGCCGCGATGCACATGCACCACTGACCGACTCACGACCCCAGCAGCAGCTGAAGCCACTCGAACCGGCCGGGTTCTTCGTCAGCCACCGACCGCGACGACCAGGATCAGGGCGCAGAGCACGAGAGCGATCGGAGTCATCACGAGCCGCTCGGAAGACCCGTCGAGAAGATCTCGTGCTACCCACCCCAGGCGAATGGTCCCGGGGAGCGAACGCCCAAAGGGCCTGGACGACTGCGAAGGCCACCAAAGGCAGGCACATTCCGGACGCAGCAAAGCTGGTCATGGGTTCTGCCCTTCGGCGTGGTTCCCGCACTCAAGGGTGGCGATCAAGACTCGGCACCCTCGCCGTGGTGTGCACCGGTGAGCAGGGTGGCGTCGAAGTGGTTCATGTGACTGCCAGTGTGCAGATGGTGGGCGGCCTCGCGCCGAGCCAGTTGGGTGCGGTGGCGGATCAGCGCCAGGGCTGCGAGGGTGACCCCGCTGAGCAGGACCAGGGCGACGACGGAGGCTTCGGGGCCGAACGCCCCTCCGGTCAGCCAGGTCGGCACACCGGCCCGGGCGGTGCTGACGGCGATGGACCCGCCGAGGTCGCCGCCGGAGACGGCAGCACCGAACAGGTACCCCTGGGCCAGGTTCCAGGTGGCGTGCACGCCGATCGGCACCCACAGCCGCCCGGTCAGTGCGTACAGGGCGCAGAACATCACCCCGGCCACCGCCACGGTGGCTCCGGCGAGGGGGTTGGCGCCGGGGTTGGCCAGGTGCAGGCCGGCGAAGACCGCGGCGCAGGCGACGAATGCGGGCACGGCGCCGAATGCCCGCCACAGCAGGCGGAAGAGCAGGGCGCGCATCCACAGCTCCTCGGTCACGGCAGCCTGCACGGCAAGGCCGATCCCGGACCACGCCGGTGCCGCGCCGAGCAGGGTGATGTCGTAGGCACCGGTGGCGGCCAGGAAGCTCATCAGCACAGTCATCATCGCCAAGCCGAGCAACCCGCCGATGACCAGCTCTGCTGGTGCGGGCCGCAGTGCCAGCTCACCCGCATGGCGCCCCTCGCCGAGCCGGACGGCCAGGGCGTAGCAGACCAGAGCGAGCACACAGGCCCCGATCAGGCCGGCGAGCTGCACGGGAGCGTCTCCTGCTGCGAGGTGGTCGGCAGCCCACTGCAACGGTAGGCCGAACGCTGCCGCCGTGAGGAAGAACAGCAGCACCAACCAGGACAGGGCCCGCAGCCATCGCAGGCGGCCGGGGTGGAGCACCCGCCGTTGGCCCAGCTGCACCGGCGGCACGCCCCAGCGCGGCACTGCCGCGGTGGAAGCCAAGGTCGTCATGGCGTCGGCCGCGGCTCGGTGGCCGCCACGGAGATGAGCGTGACGCCGAGGTCGCGGATGCGCGCGAGGGTGCCGTGCAGCTCGGCCTGATCGGTCACGGCGCCGGTGAGGGTGGTGGTGCCATCCGGGTCGTGAGCCAGGGCCAGGCCGAGGGCGGCCGCCCAGTGCGGGTCGAGGTGGCCGCTGACCCGGATGACGTAGGCCGTCGGCCACCCGCGCGGCGGGGCGGTGGTCACGAGGTGCCCACCACGGTCAGGACGGCCGGGACCCGGGGCCGGGCGTAGCGGTGGATGACGGCCTCGGCGACGGCGAGGTTGATCAGCCAGGCGGCGCCCAGGCTGAGGTCTTTGGTGAGGGCGCCGGGGCCGAAGACCGCCGGCCCGACGGCCAGGGTGAGCGTCTGCGTGCCCGCGGCGAGGGCGATGGCGTATCCGCGTGTCATCCAGGCCTGGTGGGTCGGCACGTCGCCGCGGCGGATCGCCGAGAAGCCGAGCACGATGCAGGCAGCCAGGGCCGAGCCGAACGTGAGCCGGAGGAGGTACGCGAGCTCGCCCGTGCCCGGCTGGCGGGCGTAGAACAGCGTCATCCACAGGCCGGAGAACGCGACCAGCAGGCCGAGGGCCACGACGGCCTTCCCGGTCGTGCGGTGCCACCGCGGGTGGCGCCGACGCAGGCGGGATGAGAACTGGAAGGCGCCGAGCACCGCGTACGGCACCGCGCTGAGCACGTGCACGAAGACCGGCAGGGGCGAGGCCGTCATCCGGGGGTTGTCGGGCAGCAGGAGGGGACCGCCGGCGAGCTCGACGAGCCGCAGCGACCCGGCGACCGCGGGGATGACCACGAGGGCGACCAGCGCGAACGGCACCCACCCGGTCGGCCGAGCCGATCGGGTGGGACGTGCACCGTGGGTGGTCATCGGTTACCGGCCGGGTCGAGCTCTGCCGGGGCGACACTGGTCGCGGGGTCGGTCGCAGCGGAGCGCTGCTCGCGCCACAGCGACCAGCCCAGGCCGATCATCGCGATGCCGTTGACCACGGCGAACAGGCGCTGGTTGACCATCGGGAGCAGGGGGATGGCCATCGTGAGGACTGAGGCGACGGCGAGCAGGGCGGCCGCCCAACGGGCGAGCACGCCGGCGCGGAACAGGGCGATGCCGAACACGAGGCCGCCGAGCAGGTACCCGGCGGCGACCACCATGTTGAGCGTCGAGAACAGGCCGAGGTCGGCACTCGAGCTGCTGTTGGTGGCCACGGCGATCACGCCGCCGACGTAGTCGGGTGAGGTCGCAACGATGGCCGGGACGACGACCAGGGCGATCGTCTCGACGCACAGCATGGCCAAGTAGCCCAGGCTGAAGAGCAGGTAGCCGACCAGCCCGAGCAGCCCGATCTGGCGGACCTGGCGCAGGTACATGCCGGCGATGCCGGCCAGCGCCAGGGTGGCCATGGCGATCTTCATGGACTGGCGCACCGTCCACTCGGTGCTCTGGACGAAGTCGAGGGTGATCTCGGGGTGCTTGACCTGCACCGCGATGAACAGCGTGCCGGCGGCGACGGCGGCCAGGCCGGCCGCCCGAGTGAGCTTCGTGGTGGTGATCTGCATGACGGCCTCCGTGGCTTGCGGTGTGTCCACGGCGGGTGCCGGGGGACTGGTTCGAAACCTACGAAGCGGCGGGGTGACCCGGCATCACCCGATGATGTGACCGGCTGGGTGAGATCGTGGGTCGTCAGGCGGCGAAGCAGGCCACGGGTCGAGAGGCTGCCTGAAGCCTCTATCGGACGCGTCTGATCGGGACCACGGCGAGGGCGCCAAGGAGAGCGCAGGTGCCCGCGACGAGGTACAGGACGGAGTAGCTGTTCCCGCTGATGGCGAGGACGGCCGGCGCGAGAGCGGGCGCCAGAGCAAAGGGCAAGGCCCCGGCGATGTTCAGCACGCCGAGGTCCTTCGCGGCGGAACCGGTGTCCGGCAGGACGTCCACCACGAGGGCGAGGTCGACGGCTGTGTACATCCCGAAGCCGAGGCCGCCGATGGCCATGCCGAGCAGGTAACGACCGGTCCCGCTGGCCGTGGCGATGATGACCAGTGCTGCGGCGTAGATCACCGCGGCGGTGATGACGAAGATCTTTCGGCGCCGGAGCCGGTCGGACAGTCGGCCGGTGAGCGGTGAGGCGATGATCAGGGCCACCGACTGGGCGAGGGTTCCGAGGTAGATCTGGTGCGCGACCTCGCTCTGCGCGACTCCGACCTCGTCGATCAGGTAGTACGCCTGGTACGTCACCAGGAAGGCGTAGGCCATGACCAGCATGAACCGACTGGTGAAGGCCCAGGCGAAGTCCGGGTGGGCCCGTGGGCTGACGTAGAACGTCCCGACCAGCTGCCGTAGCGACCACGGTGGCTTGTCGCCCATGTCGAGCCGGCGGTCATGAAGGGAGGTGGTGAAGATGACGACGAGCACGCTGCCGACCATCAGCGGCGCCAGAAACATCATCAACTGGCGTCCTTCGAAGGCCTGGACCAGGTAGGTGGCAGCCACCGACGCGACCGGGAGGCAGACGCCGAGGATGCCGGAGACCAGGCCGCGCTGCACGGTGGGCACCTGGTCGGGCAGGATCGCGGCCTGGGCGGCGAGCAAGGCGTTGAGGAAGACCTGGGCGATGCACCACCCGACGAGCACGATGCCGATGTTGGGGGCGACGGCGACCGTCAGGGTCCCCACGGCGCCGCCGGCAAGGCCGACGATCATCCACGGGCGTCGCATGCCCAGCCGCGAGGTCGTGCGGTCGCTCAGCCGCCCGAAGAGTGGGTTGCTCACGATCGCGAGCAGCGAGCCGGCTCCGGTCACCAGTGCGAGGTTCTTTGGTGCGTCGTCGATGCCGACGAGGTCGTTGACCTTCAGTGCCAGGGACACCAGCAGGGGGCCGAGGAAGAGCAGTGACCCGCCCGCGTAGGACAGGGTGTACAGCGTGACGAACCGCCGCCCGACCCGCGGCGGGTCAGGCGGCGCGACAGTGACGGCTCGACGTGTCGAGCCGAGCTCAGCTGGTTCCATGCTGCCTGCCGGGGTCGTCGGGTGGACCTGGCCAGGGACCAGCATCCAGCAGGAGGCGTGTGGTGCCAATGGTCATTCCGGGTGGCCGGGTCGGCAGGCCGAGGGGTGCCTCAGGCAGCGCGTCGCGACAACAGCCGAATCCGCACGCGGTGCAGCCGGGGCATGATCCCGTAGATCACGATCGGGACCGCGATGGTCGCGAGCACGAAGGTGCGCAGCACCGGGCCGGCGTCGGTGAGCCACGGTCCGATCGACAGGTTGAGCACCGTGAGCGTCGGGAAGACGGCGATCCAGATCATGATCGCCAGCTGGTGCTTGGTCGGGGGCCCGGCGTGCTGGGGGGTGCGTGGTTCGGTGGGCATGATGAACTCCTTGCTGTTGTGTGAAACGGGTTGGCTCGCAACGGCGCTGGATGTTGGTGGTGCACCGATGGGATTGAACGGGGCGGGCCTCAGAGGGGGAGGCCGAGCCGGAAGTTGGTGACGGCGACAGGGAGGTCCTCATCGACGAGGTCGTTGTTGATGGCGATGGCGGCGGCCGAGCCCTCGCCTGCTGCGGTGATCACCTGAGCGCGTGGGTTGACGGCGTTTCCCGCCGCCCAGACCCCGGGGATGCTGGTGCGCCCGGTGGGATCGACGGCGACCCAGCCGTTGTCGTGGGTCGCGCAGCCGAGACGGGTCAATAGCGCGTCATTGGGAACGAACCGGGGCCGGACGAACACCGCGGCCCGGGGAACGACCTGACCGGTCACCAGCTCGACCCCGGTGAGGCGGTCGTCCTCGACCACGAGCCGGGCGACCCGGGCGTCGACGACGCCGATGGCGCGGGCGGCGAGCTGTTCGCGCTGGTTGGCCGTGAGCGGGTCGCCGTTGGCGAAGAAGACGACGTCGCCGGACCACTGACGCACGAGGTGGGCGTGGGCGAGGGCTTCGGGCGCACCACCGAGCACGCCGAGAGGTTGGTCGCGGACCTCGTGGCCGTGGCAGTACGGGCAGTGGAGCAGGTCTCGCCCCCACCGCTCGCGCACGCCCGGGACGTCCGGGATGTCGTCGCGCAGCCCGGTGGTGACCAGCACGCGCCGAGCTCGAAGGGTGGAGCCGTCATCGAGGTCGACGTCGAAGCGCATCCTCCCGGCGCCGGGGGAAACAGGGCGGGAGGTGATGTGCTCGACCCGGCCGGAGAGCAGGTGCCCGCCGTAGCCGGCGACCTCGTTCCGACCGGCAGCCAGCAGCTCGGTCGGCGGCAGGCCGTCCGAGCCCAGGAAGCCCTGCATGTGGGCGGCGGGTGCGTTGCGGGGCTGCCCGGCGTCGACGACCGCTACTCGCCGCAGGGCCCGGGTCAGGACCAGGGCGGCGGACAGTCCGGCGGCGCCTCCGCCGATAACCACGATGTCGTATTCGTTCATGCCACGAGAGTCGCCGCCCAGAGAACCTGCTGGCAACCGTTGTTGCCGAAACCGGGAATCGCGCGGTGCAATGGCCGGATGACGACACAGCACGCCAGCGCGTCGGCCCAACAAGGGCGATCGTCGGCCCACGGGTCCGGGTCAGCGGTGGCCGAGGCGCTGGAGAAGGTGGGACCGCGACTGCGGCGAGTGCGCGAGCAACGCGGGCTCACCCTGACCCAGGTGGCCGAGCAGACCGGCCTGTCCAAGAGCACCCTGTCTCGCCTCGAGACCGGGCAGCGCCGACCCAGCCTGGAGCTGCTGCTCCCGCTAGCGCAGGTCTACCGGGTGCCGATCGACGACCTCGTGGGTGCTCCCGAGGTGGGCGACCCCCGGATCCGGCTCAAGCCCCGGCACCTGAACGGGCGCACCGTGTTACCGCTGACGCGACCCGGTGGCGTGCAAGCGTGGAAGATCATCGTGCCGGCATCCCAGACGGTGCCGAGCCCGCGCGGACACGACGGGTTCGAGTGGCTGTACGTGATGTCCGGTCGGATGCGGCTCGTCCTCGGTGACCAGGACCTGGTGCTGGGTGTGGGGGAGGCTGCGGAGTTCGACACCCGGGTGCCGCACTGGTTCGGCAGCACCGGCGACGGCCCTGCTGAGGTGCTCAGCATCTTCGGGCGCCCTGGAGAACGCATGCAGGTGCGGGCGTCCGACGGCAACGAGTCGGCGCCGCACGAGGATCCACATCAGTAGCACGGCGGCGTCGCGGCCGCAGGCAGCCCGGGCAGCGTCGGCAGGGGAGTTGAGGTTTGCCCATGCCGTCGGTGTCGCTCCTCCTGCACCGTCCGGACCGAAGGGAGCCACTCGTGGGTGACCTCCTCGTGGAGTCCAAGCTGCTCGTCCCGCGGGCTCACGGGGAGCTGGTCCCACGCGGTCGGCTGGCAGCAATCGTCGATCGTGCCTCCACCTGCGCGCTGACCGTGGTTTCGGCACCGGCGGGCTTCGGGAAGACGACTCTCCTCCCAGCTCGCGGGGCTCGCACGGGGCGGCGGGCGTGCCACCGCTTGGGTGTTGCCCGACGAGCGTGACGCGGACCCGCGCCGGTTCTGGTCCTACGTCTTGCACGCCGTGGAGCGGTCAGCCCCGGCGCCGCCGTATCAGCACTGGACCTGCTGGGGTCGGGGTCGGGGTCGGGGTCCCTTTGAGGGTGTCATCGTCGCCCTGGTGAACGAGCTGAGCGGCCACCCAGGAGAAATCACCCTGGTGCTGGACGACTACCACCTCGTCGACGGCCCCCCGATCAGCGACGACTTGGCCTTCCTCCTCGACCACCGAGCGCCACAGCTACACCTCGTCATCGGCACCCGTGCCGACCCTGCCCTCTCACTGGCCCGACTCGGCGCCAGGGGCGAGCTGGTCAAGGTCCGCGCCAAGGACCTGCGTTTCGTCCCAAGGCCGGCCGGCGGCGCCGCGACAGGTCTATCGGCGAGCACGAAGCGAGGCGGGTCAGCCTCAGATCGGGGGACGGACCCCAGCTGGGTGCCGATGCTGGTGGGGTTGGTCGTCAACGATCTTGTTCGCGGCGTGATCGGCGTGGAACAGCGCCTCGTCCAGGAGCCGGCGCACATGGTCGTCGGCCGCGGCGTAGTAGGCGAAGGTGCCCTCGCGGCGGACGGTGACCAAGCCGGCGAGGCGAAGCTTGGCGAGGTGCTGGCTGACGGTCGAGGCGCTTGCACCGATCAGCTCGGCCAGGCAGTTCACTGATGTCTCGCCCTGAAGCAGGGCCCAGAGGATCTTGATCCGGTTCGCATCCCCGAGCAGCCGGAAGGCGTCGGCGGCGACCTGGACCTCGGTGTCTTCGGGCATCTCGAAGTCCGGCAGTGAGTCGTGCATGCATCGATCGTAGCGAGTTTGCGTATATGCGTGAACACGCAGACACTAAATGCTCGTGATGACCACCCCACCGCACGACCACGCGACCAGGTCGCCCGACGAGCACCTGCAGGACGACCACGACCACCACCACCACCACCACCACCACCACCACCACGGTGAGGTACCGACCGCCGGGCACGGGCACAGCCATGGACTCGTCGACCCGTCGATCGTTCGCTCCAGGGCCGGTGTCAAGGCCGTCTCGCTCAGCCTCGCCATCCTGCTCCTGACATCCGTCGCGCAGTTCTTGGTGTTCCGAACCAGCGGCAGCGTCGCGCTGCTGACCGACGTCATCCACAACGGCGGCGACGCCCTTACTGCGATTCCACTGGGAGCCGCCTTCCTCCTGCGCAGCCGACGTGCCGAACGCTGGTCGGCCTACTTCGTCGTCGGGGTCATGTTCGTCAGTGCACTGCTCGCCCTACAGCAGGTCATCGAGCGATTCCTGCATCCGAGCACCCCCACACACCTGTGGGCCTTGTTCCTTGCGGGCCTGTTCGGCGTGGTCGGCAACGAGGTCGCCGCCGTCATCCGGTGGCGGGCCGGGCGCCGACTCGACAGCGCCGCACTGATCGCGGACGGCAACCACGCGCGGGCAGACGGCTACGTCAGCGCTGGCATCATCGTCAGCGCCGGGTTCATCGCCCTCGGACTTCCCATCGCCGACCCGATCATCGGGCTGGTCATCACTGCCCTGATCCTGCGTGCGACCTGGCAGTCGTGGACCACGGTCCGCCGCGCGTGACCGACTCTCGGTTGGCGCGAAGTGACGCTCGCGGCCGGCGGCCCCGTCAGGAGTGCAGGCTCATGGTGGCTCGGGCCACCTCGAAGAGGTGCTCGGTGTGGGACCCGGTGTCGATGGCGCCGGCTGCGCTGACCAGCACCAGGGCGAGCACAGCCACGGTGAGGGCGCGGCGTGGCCGCGGGGCGGGTGCGAGCATCGCCCTGGCGCGCACGAGCGCGATGCTGTCCGACATCCGCAGCGCCAGGCGGGCCACCACGCCGGAACCCGAGCCGGCAGCGTTGCGCTGCGTGGCGAGGCTGGCGCGGGCCACGGCCCTCGCCATCAGCGAGCGCTCACCGACCTCGCGTGCGGCGGCCTCGTCGGCCCAGCGTTCCACGGCTGCGCCCACGGCGCGCGCGAGGGGACGCAGCAGCGGGTTGGCCGCTGCCGACAGCTCGGCGACCTGGACGTAGAGGTGGTGGTGGTGGCACAGGTGCGCCGCCTCGTGGGCCAGCAGGACGCGACGCTCGGCGGCTGGCAGGGCTCGTAGCATCCCGGTGGAGACGACGACTCGGCCGCTCAGACCGGGCAGGGCGTAGGCGTCGGGTGCGTCGTCGTCGAGCACGACGAGCCCGTCGATGCCCTCGCCGAGTCGGCGACAGGTCGCCTCAGCCACGGCGAGGTCGCGGCCAGCAACTACGAACCGGTGTACGGCCATGCCCATCAGCGCGAGACAGGCCAGCGCGCACGCTTCGCCGAGCGCCAGCGGGACGGGCTCCGAGGCTGCCACCACGCGCGCCGACCAAGCGCCCAGCGAGGCGACCAGGGGCACTTGCGCGAGGGCCTCGAACCCGGCCACGGCCAACACAAATCCGGTCGACAGCGCGGTCACGAGCCCGGCCAGGGTGAGCAGCCGCACGGCGGTCGCAGGGGGGAGCAGGCGCCCGAGGCGGGTGCCGACCAGGGCCAGGATGATGCTGACCATCAGCGGCGCCAGCATCCACGCGGCGGCGGGGGCGTTCACGAGCGGCTGCGGGGGTCGGGGTCCGCGTCACCCAAGAGTGCGCGCAGGGTCTGCTCGTCCTCCGCGGAAAGCTCCGCGACGAACCGCGCCAGCACACTGGCCCGGTCACCTCGCGAGTCGAGCACCCGCCGCATCCGGTGTGCCGCCAGAGCCTCCTCGACCTGGCCCGGGTCACCGACCAAGGAGTAGGCGTAGGCGCGACCCGGCATCGAACGAGCCAGCACCCCTTTGGACTCCAGGCGGGCCAAGGTCGTCATGACCGTGGTGTAGGCCAAGCCGCCGCCGAGGTCGGCCAGGACGTCGTTGGCGGTCACCGGACCAGGGGCTGCCGCGACACTGGCGAGGACCTCGCGTTCGAGCTCGCCGCGGCCACGCGTCGGCGTCGATGTCACCGCAGCTCCGATCGTCTACTACTCTGCTGGTAGTACGACCGTGTCGGTCGCACCACCATGATGCCCCATCCCGACCCGGCTCCCGCCCGGAGTCCGACCCGGTAAGGATCCCAGCGCCGTGAGCCAGCTCCGACTCCTGGACGACCGCATCTTCCTGGCCGTCAACGCCTGGGCCCGCCACACGGCCGCCCTGCACGGTCCGGTGCTGGCCTACGCCACCTATGGCGTGGTGTTCTTCGGCGCGCTCCTGCTGGCCGCCCTGGTGCTCTCGCGCCACACGTCCAGCCGCGACCTGGCCGCCACCGGGTGGGCCGCCGTCGCGCCGCTCCTGGCCGTGGCGATCAACCAGCCGGTGGGTGCCCTGTTCGGAGAGGCGCGCCCGTACGTCGACCACCCCGGCATCGTCCGCCTGGCCGATGTGACGACCGACTTCTCCTTCCCCTCCGACCATGCCGTCATGGCCGGGGCGGTCGTCGCCGGGCTGCTCCTGGCCCACCGACGGCTCGGTGCCGTCGCCGTGGTCGCGGCCCTGTTGATGGCGTTCTCCCGGGTGTACATCGCCGCGCACTACCCGTGGGACGTGGTCGCCGGCCTCCTGCTCGGCGCCGCCGTGGCACTACTGGGCTGGCTCGTTCTGGCCACGCCGCAGACGGCGCTGACCCGGTGGCTGCGCACCCTCCGCGGGCTGCGGGTTGTCTTCGCCGACCCCACCCAGCGGCCGGCCTCCGACAGCACGCACCTCGACCCTGTGACGGCCACCCGGCCGTGACTGGGTTCCTCGACCAGCTCCTCGCCGCCGGGCCCGGGGTGGTCCTGGCCGTCGTGGGCCTGGTCGTGTTCGTCGAGGACGCCCTCTTCGTCGGCTTCTTCATGCCCGGCGAGACCGCCGCGATCCTCGGTGGCGTCGCCGCCCACACGGGCCACGTGCCCCTGGCGGCGGTCATCGTCACCGTGGTGGTCGCAGCGATCCTCGGCGACTCCGTCGGCTATGAGGTCGGCCGCCACTTCGGCCCACGCATCCTTCAGCTGCGTGCCCTCGACAAGCGCCGCGCCCGACTGGATGACGCCCAAGACTTCCTCGCCCGCCGAGGCGGCATGGCCGTCCTGCTCGGACGGTGGGTCGCGTTCTTTCGGGCCGTCATGCCCGCACTGGCCGGAGCCTCCCGAATGCCCTACCGGACCTTCCTGACCTTCAACGCCATCGGCGGCCTCATCTGGGGGCTCGTCGTCGTCACCTCCGGCTACCTCGCCGGCAGCTCCTACGCACGCGTGGAGAAGGCCATCGGCCGCGACGGGGCCCTCATCGCCGTCGCAGTGGTCCTCGTGGCCGTCGCGCTCTGGAAGGTCCGCGAACACCGTTCCAGCTCGCTCGGGCGTCCGACCGAGACCGATGACGCGTGACCTTGTCGTCTCCAGGACCGAGCGTGCAACCCAGGGGCTGTGAGGAGGTTCCGCTCATCACGAGGCCGTCCTGACATCGGCGCCGGTGCCGGTCTCCGACTGGGACTTCACAGAACTTTCATTGTCGTGCAGGCAGTTCCTCCACAGCGGGTGGCAAAACTGTCAGGACGAAGGTCGGTGTTGGGGAGGACCAGTCCCTCCGAACCGCGTTGCGCCTGTCGCTGCAGGTGGTCGAGGATCTGGGGGGATCACGGCGTCGCGGTTGGGGAAGATCCCGACCATGTCGGTGCGGCGGCGGATCTCGCGGTGGAGGCTCTCGTTGGGGTTGTTGAACCAGATGTCGCGAGCAGGCCTTCTGGAAGATCGTGACCGCGAGGATGTCCTCGCGGACCTGCTCGAGGTGCTCGGCCACGGCGCACACCTTCTCGCGCAGGGACTCGGTGATCCGGTCGAACTGGGCGTGTACCGGGGCGCCTGACCCGCTGGTCAGGCGCCGACCGGTGCGACCCCGAGCTCGTCGAGCAGGGCGAGGACCCGGGTCCTGATCTCGTCGCGGATGGGCCGCACGGACTCCACGCCCTTGCCGGCGGGGTCCTCGAGCACCCAGTCCTCGTAGCGCTTGCCGGGGAAGATCGGGCAGGTGTCGCCGCAGCCCATGGTGATGACGACGTCGGAGGCCTTCACGGCATCCGTAGTGAGGATCTTGGGCGTCTCGGCGGTGATGTCGATGCCCTCCTCGGCCATCGCGGCGACGGCCGAGGGGTTGACCTGGTCGGCCGGCTCGGAGCCGGCCGAGAGCACCTCGACGGCGCCGCCCGACAGGTGCCGGGTGTAGGCGGCGGCCATCTGGGAGCGGCCGGCGTTGTGGATGCACACATAGAGCACCGACGGTCTGTCAGCGGTCGGCTGGGTCATGCAGGTCTCCTCGTCGGTGAAGCAGCCGGGTCAGGCCCGGCCTGTCGGAGGACATCTTGACGCCGGCGACTCACTGCGTCGAGATCGGGACGCTGAACAGCAACTGAACACTGGGGCACACGGCGAACGGGGGGTGGCCCGTGCCCACGCCGCCGGCGCGTCCCTCGCAGGGGTGCAGCGCAGCCGTGCGGGCCGGCCCTGCAAGGACCTTCGTGCTACGACAAACGTGCACTTGTTGCCGGTCCGACGGCACCACCACCCGGGTGACGCACACCCTCGCCACGTCCACGACGCCCGGGCTGACCCTGTTCTACTTCGACAACCCGAACTTCCGGGCTCGGGTGGGGCAGTTCCTCGGGACGGGCTGCACCAGCGTGCGGCACTGCGGCGGGATGTCGGTCTGGGACGCCCGTTCCCGGTGCCCGCCGGGAGCCGGCTGGTGCCCAGGACCGCGGACGTGCCCGCCACCTGACCAGCCGCTGCGGTGGTCACCCCCAGTCGCCCACAGGGGGTGACTGCCGTCGCAATGGTTGCGCCACCCCGGGTCGGCCCCCGATTCTGTGGGGGTGGACCCTGCACACGAAGCGCGCCAGATGGCCGAGGTCCAGCAGCGCCTCGAGGCCCGGTTCCCCGACCTCGACCCGACTGTGGTCGCAGCCGCCGTCCAGGTCGCGGCAGCCGGCATCACCGGCCCGGTGCGCGACTACGTGCCGCTGCTCGTGGAACGAGCCGCACGCGAACGGCTGAACCGGGCGGTGGCCGGCGACACCGCGCCGATGGCGGAGGAAGAGCCGCAACCTGACCGTGCGGTGACCCCCGGATGAAATGACGTCCAACGCCGGGTGAACTCGGGCGCCATCGTCTTGTGGAGCCCCGGCACGGCATGGACTCTGGTCGTGGTTCGGACGAGTGCGGTCCGACCCTGGGCCGAAGTGGCCCCTGCGGCTGCGTCCACAACTCAGCGCGGGGGCCACTTCTTCCCCCCGCGAAGGGACGTCAGGTGATCCAGGCCCGAAGGCTGCGCCGGTGGGACGGTCGCTACGACCTGCTCGAGAACGACCGCCGGGTCGCCACCTGGGACAGTGCCCACTGGTCGACCGGCGGCAGGGTCACCCTCGACGGACGCAGCTTCACGGTGCGGGCCGACCTCCTGGGCGACCTGGCCAGCCTCACCGAGGGCGGTGGGCATCGGGTCGCCACGGCACACGGGATCGGCCGCCGGAACTGGACGATCGAGTGCGAGGGGACCACCTACCACTTCGCCCGGGGCGCCCTGTGGCGCCGCGAGGAGACGCTGTACGACCGGGGACGACGGATGGGCTCGGTGAAGCGAACCAACCTTTGGCGGCGTGACGCCGCGGCCGACCTGCCCGGTATCCCGCGGGTCGTCGAGGTGTTCGCCATCGCCATGGCGCTCACCCGGTGGGAGGCCGACGCCGCCCCGACCGGGTGAACCGCTCACGCAGCCACGGGCCGGCTGGCAGGATGCAGCGCATGCACCCGGGCGACACCCCTCCGGCCGACGCCCCGCCCACCCGCGCGGGCATGCTCGCCCTGCTCGTCGGTGGATCCGCCCTGCTCCTCCTCGGCGTCGGCCTCGTCGCCGCCGAGCGCTTCGCCCCGATGGCCCCGACCGAGTTCGGCTGGTTCGCGTACGCCGACGGGTCCGGTGCCTCAGCGCCGACCTTCGTCGTGGTGACCACCCGCGACCTGTGGGGGCTTGCCGCGGCCGTTCTGGGGCTGGCGGCACTGGCAGCGGGTATCGGGTACGTGCTCGGTGGCCGCCGCCGCCCGCGTGCTCCATGATGGGCGCCAGGAGGGTGGCGATGGACGACTTCGACCGGCTTCAGGCAGCGCTGCCCGACGCCCTCGCGGCGAACGTTCCCGGCTCCGGGCGCGACCACGCCGTGGTCGCGATGGCGTCGTTCAGCCTGAGCGACGCCCTGCTGGCGCACTACGGCCCGCGCCTGCCCGCCATGGAGCATCGCTACCTGAACGCCTCGCTGCTGCTCAACCGGATCGACGCCGACCTCGTGTTCGTGTGCTCGCTGGCCCCTGACGCCGAGGTGCTCGCCTACTACCGCTCCCTCGTGCCACCCGACGTCGCCAACCGGATGCGGCGACGGCTGCACATCGTCACCGTCGACGACGACTCGCCCCGCCCCTTGGCCGAGAAGCTGCTCGACCGCCCCGACCTGCTCGACGAGGTCCGTCGCCTCGTCGACGGGCGCCCGGCGGTGGTCGAGCCGTGGAACGTCACCGAGCACGAGGTGGCGGTGGCCCTGGCCCTCGGCATCCCGGTCAACGGCACCGCGCCCGCCCTGCGGTCCGAGGCGTTCAAGAGCGCCGGCCGACGACTGTTCCACCGCACCGGCGTCCCCGTGCCGCTCGGGCGCGAGGACGTGCACCGCGTCGACGACGTGGCCGCGGCCGCCGAGTGGATCAGGGCGACCCGCCCAGGCGTGGCGGCGGTGGTGGTCAAGCTCGACGACAGCGGCGCCGGTGACGGCAACGTCATCGTGCCGCTGCGCGACGACGACGGCACCCCCCGTGACCCCCACGAGGTGCTGGCCGACGTGGCCGCCCTGCCCGAATGGTTCCTCGGCGAGCTCGGCTCCGGCGGGGGAGTCGTCGAGGAGATGGTCGTGGGCGACCGGCTGCGCAGCCCCAGCGTGCAGGCCGACCTGCTGCCCGGCGGCGAGGTGCGGGTGCTGGCGACGCACGACCAGGTGCTCGGCGGCAACAGCGGGCAGGTCTACCTCGGCTGCCGGTTCCCCGCCGACCCGGCATACGCCGCCGACCTCGCCCGCCACGGCGAGGCCGTGGGGCGCGAGCTGGCGGCGCGCGGCTGCGTCGGCCGGATCGGCGTCGACTTCATGGCCGCCCAGTCGGGGGAGGGCCCGTGGTCACTCACCGCCCTCGAGGTCAACCTGCGCAAGGGGGGCACCACCCACCCCTTCTCGGCCCTGCGCAGCCTGGTCCCCGGCCGGTACGACACCGGGTCGGGCACCTGGCTGGCCGACGCCGACGGCAGCACCCGGGCCTACCGCTCCACCGACAACTTCGTCGAGCCGTCGCTGGCCGAGCGCCGCCCCCAGTCGGTCATCGACGCCGTGCGCGACGCGGGCCTGCAGTTCGACGGCGCGCACGGCACCGGCGTCGTGCTGCACATGCTCGGCTGCCTCGCTGTCGACGGGCGGTTCGGCGCCACCGCCATCGGCCGCACCCCCGAGCACGCCGACGAGCTGTATGCCGCGACGCTCGCCGCCGTGGTGCCCCGCGGCGCCGCTGCGGTCGAGCTCACCCGAACATGAACGGGCTCTCCGGCGCTCTCGGCAACCTGCTGCCGGCGGCGCTGGGCGTCGCGCTCAGCCCGGTGCCGATCATCGCGACGGTGCTGATGCTGATGTCGGGCCACCCTCGGCGCACCGCGCCCGCGTTCGCACTTGGCTGGGTCGTCGGGCTGGTGGTCGTGATGTCGCTCGTGCTCACCGCGGCCGGCAGCGCGCTCGACACCTCGAGCACCTCCGACACGACCTTCTGGGTCAAGCTCGCGCTCGGCCTGCTCTTCCTCGCGCTCGGGCTGCGCACCTGGCGCCACCGTCCCCGCCCCGGTGAGCCCGCCGAACCGCCGGCCTGGATGGGCCGGCTCGACGGCCTGTCACCGCTCGCAGCCCTCGGGCTGGGCGCCGCGCTGTCCGGCATCAACCCGAAGAACCTGGCGCTCACGGCATCCGCTGCCGTGGCCATCGCGTCGGGCGGCCCGTCCACGACCGCAACCGTCGTCTGCGTGGTCGTCTTCGTCGTCATCGCGAGCCTGCTCGTCGTCGGGCCGGTGCTCGCGTTCCTCGTCGCCGCCGACCGCACCGCCGCACCGCTGCAGGCGCTGAAGACCTTCATGGAGGTGCACAACGCGGCCATCATGACCGTGCTGCTCGGGGTGCTCGGCCTGTCGATGCTCGGCCAGGGCCTCGGCGGCCTGCTCGGCTGATGCCGGGCCCGCGCCGGGCTCAGAGCGCCGACGCCATCCGCCGCACGGCATCGTCGAGGATGGCCGGCGACGTCGCGAAGTTGAGCCGGGCGAACCCGCGGCCGCCCTCGGCTCCGTACCGCGGGCCCGACCCGAGGGCCACCCGGCCGCGTTCTAGGAAGGCGGCGGCCGGGTCGTCGCCGAGCCCGAGGTCGCGGCAGTCGAGCCAGGCCAGATAGGTCGCCTCCGGGGCCTGCCACCGCACGCCGGGCAGGTGCTCGGCGAGCAGGCGCCCCAGCAGGGCGCGGTTGGCGTCGAGCTCGCCGACCAGCTGCGCCTGCCACTCCCGCCCCTCGGCCATCGCCGCGACGTGCGCGATGGCGCCGATGTGCGAGGAGCCGTGGGTGTGCACCTCGGCCAGCAGGGCGAAGTCGTCGACCGCATCGCTGCCGGCCATCGCGAGCGCCGACTTCAGGCCGGCCAGGTTCCACCCCTTCGAGGGGGAGAACACCGAGAACCCGCGCTCGCCCCCCGGCACCGTGAGGTACGGCGTGAACGGCGGGCTGCCGGCATACACGACCGGCGCGTGGATCTCGTCGGCGACCACCCGCACCCCGTGCTCCTCGGCCAGTGCCGCGAGGGTGGCCAGCTCGGCGGGAGTGTGCACCACACCGGTGGGGTTGTGCGGGTTGCACAGCAGGTATGCCGCCCGCTCGCCGCCCGCGGTCGCCTCCACGAAGGCGGTGCGCAGGGCCTCGGGGTCCAGCCGACCGTCCGGGCCGAGCGGGGCGTCGACCCGGCGCCGGGCGATGGCGTCGACGAAGCCGAAGAAGGAGTCGTACACCGGGGGAGAGACCACGACGGGGCCGCCCTCGTCGGTGAGCAGCCGCAGCAGCTCGGCGGCGCCGATCATCACGTCGGGCACGATCATGGCCGCCGCGGTGTCGACCTCCCAGCCCCAGGCGTCGTGGGCGTAGCGCGCGACCGCGGCGGCGTAGCGCGGGCTCCAGCCGTAGCCGGTGTCGCCCCGGTGCATGGCCGCGGACACCGCCGATGCGACCGCGGGGCAGGGGGCGGCATCCATCTCCGCCACCCACAAGGGCAGCACGTCGGGCGGGTAGGCCACCCACTTCACGCTGGTGCGGTCGCGGCGCAGCTGCGCCTCGGTGGCACCGAGCAGGGCAGTCGACATGCCGACACCCTAGGTGGCCGAGCGGCCCCACCCTTGCGCGCCCGCTCGGCTCGACCGCCTACAGTGGCGGCATGTCTACGGGGGCGCCCGAGCAGCAGGTGAGCGACCGGGTGCTCACGGTGCCGAACGCACTGTCCGCCGCCCGGCTCCTCGGCGTACCCGTGTTCTTGTGGGCGATCCTCTCCGAGCGCGACGGCCTGGCCCTGGTGCTGCTGTTCCTGGCCGGACTCACCGACTACCTCGACGGCAAGATCGCCCGCAAGTACAACCTGGTCTCGCGGGTGGGCCAGCTGCTCGACCCCG
The DNA here is from genome assembly GCA_038330415.1 of Actinomycetales bacterium. GTDB lineage: Bacteria > Actinomycetota > Actinomycetes > Actinomycetales > Dermatophilaceae > Fodinibacter. Next base: position 25,595 of record JBBQNZ010000003.1, read on the forward strand.
TCGCCGACCGGCTCTACATCGTGTCGACCCTGCTCGGGCTGGCCTGGCGCGAGATCATCCCGTGGTGGCTCGTCGGCGTGCTCCTCGCCCGCGAGCTGTTCATGGGCGTGGTCGTGCTCGTCGCCAAGCGGCACGGCTGGGTCGGGCTGCCGGTGCACTTCGTCGGCAAGGCGGCCACCTTCAACCTGCTCTACGCGTTCCCGCTGATCCTGCTCGGCGAGGGCAGCGGCACCCTGGCGACCATCGCCCAGCCGGTCGGGTGGGCCTTCGCCTGGTGGGGCACCGGGCTGTACTGGGTGGCCGGCATCCTCTATGTCGTGCAGCTGCGCCAGCTGATCGCCGCGCAGGAGGGGGCGGTGACCGCATGAGCGGCCCGGCCCCGACCGACCGGCGTCCCGACGCGTCGATGACCCTGCTCACGACGATGCTGCAGCGACCGCTCGACCCCGGCTACGCCGCCGCCGCCGACCGTCGAGAGGCCAAGGGTGAGCCGCGCTCCACGTCGCTGCGCTCGCCACTGCTCGTCATCGCCGCCGTGCTGATCGGGCTGGTCGTCGGGGTGGCGTCGTACAACCTCACCACCGCCAACAAGCCGCGCTCGCAGGCGCGCGCCGAGCTGATCGGCCAGATCCAGGACCGGCGCGACCAGCTCGACGCCCTCAGCGCCAAGGCCGGGAGCCTCCAGGGCCAGCTCACCGCCCTGGAGAGCGCGGAGCTGGGCGACACCTCGCTCACCGATCGCACCCGCGACCTCTCGGCCGCGGTCGGGGCCGTGCCGCTGCACGGGCCCGGGTTCACGCTCACGCTCGACGACGCCCCGGGCTCGGGAGCGGACGAAGCGGCCCCTGGCGACACCCAGGCCCAGCAGGGCCAGGTGCAGGCCAAGGACCTCCGGTACGTCACCAACGCCCTGTGGGAGTCCGGCGCCGAGGCGGTGAGCATCAACGGCAAGCGGCTGACCGCCACCTCGGCGATCCGGTTCGCCGGGTCGGCGCTCGTCGTCGACTACCGGCCGCTGACCCGGCCCTACGTCATCACGGCCCTGGGCGACCCCCAGAGGTTCCCCGCGGCCTTCGCCGACGGGGCCGGGGGCACCTACCTGTCCACGCTGCGCAGCACCTTCGGCATCCGGGTCGACACCAAGGTGTCCGACGACCTGACCGTGCCCGCCGCGGTGGGTCTGACCACGCGCTATGCCCGACCCGGGGATACTGGTGGCGCCACCGCGTCGCCCGGCAGCACCCCGTCACCGACCGCCAGCGAAGGACAAGGAGCCCCGTCGTGATCCCGGCCATCGGCCTGTCCCTCGGCATCATCATCGGCCTGCTGCTGCAGCCCGCGGTGCCCGTGTGGCTCCAGCCGTACCTGCCCATCGCCGTCATCGCCGCGCTCGATGCGGTCTTCGGGGCGGTGCGGGCGATCCTCGACGGCATCTTCGACGACAAGGTCTTCGTCGTCTCGTTCCTGTCCAACGTGGTCGTCGCCGCGTTCATCGTCTTCCTCGGCGACAAGCTCGGCGTGGGCAGCCAGCTGTCCACCGGTGTCGTCGTCGTGCTCGGCATACGGATCTTCTCCAACGTCGCCGCAATCCGCCGCCACCTGTTCGACGCATGACCGCGACCCCGCCAGAGCCGCCGGCGGTTCCCGAGCCCGCTGATCCGGCCGAGCGCCCCGCAGCCACTGAGCGCCCCGGGCCGACCCCGCCCACCCACCGGCGCGACACGCCCCTGGAACCCGTCGCGCCCTACCTGTTCGACGGCCTGGCCGAGCGCCCCGACCGGGGCGACGACGCCCCGGCCGCCCCGGGCCCGGCGGCCACCCCCGGGCGGGCCTGGCACCGCCTGCTGCGGGCCGGTGCGCCTCGCGCCACCCGGGCGAACGTGCTCGCGATGCTGCTCGCGGGCGCCCTGGGCTTCGCGATCATCGTGCAGGTGCGCCAGACCTCGGACGAGGGCCTGGACAGCCTGCGCGAGGACGAGCTGGTGCGCATCTTCGCCGGGGTCGACCGCGAGGGCGAGCGGCTGGCCGACGAGATCCGCGGGCTGCAGTCCTCGCTCGACCTGCTCAAGAGCCAGTCGAGCAACGACGCCGAGGCGCAACGCGCCGCGCGCGAGCGGCTGGCCGCGCTCGGCATCCTCGCCGGCACGGTCCCGGCCACCGGGCCGGGCATCGTGCTCTCCATCAGCGACCCCGATGGCAAGGTCGACGCACCGCTCGTCCTCGACACCGTCCAGGAGCTGCGCGACGCCGGAGCCGAGGCGATCCAGGTCAACGGTGTGCGGGTCGTGGCCGACACCTGGTTCACCGACACCGACGGCGGCCTGTCGGTCTCGGGCACAACGGTGAACCCGCCCTACGTCATCAGGGCCATCGGCGACGCCACCACACTCGCCGGCGCGATGGAGATCCCCGGCGGGGTCACCGCCACCGTGCGCCGGGTCGGCGGCGACACCGACGTGCAGATCGAGGACGAGGTCATCATCGACGCGTTGCTCACCCCGGCGTCGCCTCAGTACGCTCGGCCCGTACCGACCCCCACCCCCTGATGGGTCCCGCGCGACCCGACCAAGGAGCGACATGAGCGACCTCGAGTACCCCGCCGGCCTGCGCTACACCGCCGAGCACGAGTGGGTGCGCGCCGACGGCGACACGCTGCGGGTGGGGATCACGTCGTTCGCCCAGGAGGCGCTCGGCGACGTCGTCTACGTCAGCCTCCCGGCGGTGGGCGATGCCGTGGTGGCCGGCGACACCTGCGGCGAGGTCGAGTCCACCAAGTCGGTGAGCGACCTCTATGCCCCGGTCTCCGGCGAGGTCACGGCCGTCAACGGCGCGCTCGACGCCACCCCCGAGCTGGTCAACACCGACCCCTACGGCGAGGGCTGGATGTACGAGCTGACCGCCACCGACGCCGGGGCGATCGACGCGCTGATGGATGTCGACGCCTACACCGCGCAGCTGTCCTGACGGCACCGGGATCCCGACCTCCCCAAACGGTGGGCCAACCACGGCGCCGTGATCTAGGGTGTGACACTCGCAGCACCGACGACGGAAGGCTGACAGCGAATGACTGACGAGCGCGAGGAACCCCCCGTCGCGGCCCACGAGCCGACGACCATGCGGCTCCGGGCGGTCGAGGGAGCCGAGACGGTCGAGCCGGTCTCCGAGAGCGAGCACGTCCTCACCCGGTCCGACCTGGCGACCGTCGAGGCGCTGCGGCCGGGCACCGCCCTGCTCGTCGTGCTGCGCGGGCCCAACACCGGTGCGCGCTTCCTGCTCGACGACGACGAGGTGCTCTCGGGCCGCCACCCCGACAGCGACATCTTCCTCGACGACGTCACCGTCTCGCGCAAGCACGCCGTCTTCCGGCGCACCGAGGGCGGGTTCATCGTGCGCGACGTGGGCTCGCTCAACGGCACCTACGTCAACCGCGAGCTCGTCGACGAGGCTGTGCTCACCACCGGCGACGAGGTGCAGATCGGCAAGTTCCGGCTCGTCTTCTACGCCAGCCAGGCCTGACCCGCCCCGTGACCACCCCGGCAGGGCGTCGCCTCACCGTGGGTGCGGTGGTCAAGGCCCTGTCCGACGAGTTCCCCGACGTCACCATCTCCAAGGTGCGCTTCCTCGAGGCCGAGGGCCTGGTCACGCCCGCTCGCACGGCCTCGGGCTACCGCCAGTTCACGCCCGACGACGTCGAGCGGCTGCGCTACGTGCTGCGGGCGCAGCGCGACCGGTTCTGGCCGCTGAAGGTCATCAAGGACAACCTCGAGGCCATCGACCGCGGGCTCACCCCCGGCGATGCCCTCGACGGCCGCGCGCAGCCGCCGGCCCCGACCCCCGACCCCGACGTGCCGGATGCCGCCGACCTCGCCGCCCGCCGTGAGCTGCGGCTCACCGCCGCCGAGCTGGCCCGGGCCAGCGGGCTGGCGCCCGCCGACGTCAGCGACCTCGTGTCCCGCGGCCTGCTGCGCCCCGACGCCGCCGGGCTCCACGACGACGCCGACCTGCAGGTGGCCCACGCGGCCGCTGGTCTGGGGGCCTATGGCGTCGAGCCCCGCCACCTGCGGGGCTTTCGGGCCGCCGCCGACCGCGAGGTGGGGCTGGTCGAGCAGGTGGTCGGACCGAGGCGGGGTGCCGACGCCTCGCGGCACGCCGCCGAGGTGGCCCACCTGTGCCTGTCCCTGCACGCCGCGCTGGTGCGGAGCGGGCTGTCCGGCCGTGGGGGCTGACCGACCTGCGGGTGCGCGGGGTACGGTGACGCAATGAAGGTCCTGGAGGTGCTCGGAGTTCGGGTCGAGATGCCGACCAACCAGCCGATCGTGCTGCTGCGGGAACGCGACGGCGACCGCTACCTGCCCATCTGGATCGGGGCGGCCGAGGCCACCGCCATCGCCTACGCCCAGCAGGGCGTGGTGCCTCCGCGGCCGCTGACCCACGACCTGCTCCGCAACGTCATCGACGAGCTCGGCCACGAGCTCACCCGGGTGCGCATCGTCGCGCTCAAGGACGGCGTCTTCCATGCGATGCTCGACCTCGACGGCGGAGCGGCCGCCGGGGGCACCGACATCGAGTCGCGCTCGTCCGACGCGATCGCGCTGGCCCTTCGGGCCGGCGCCGAGATCGTCGCCGAGGAGGAGCTGCTCGACGAGGCCGGGGTCGAGATGGCCGAGACCGAGGACGACGAGGTCGAGAAGTTCAAGGAGTTCCTCGACCACGTCTCGGCCGACGACTTCGACACCGAGGCCGACACCGACAGCTGATCCCCCCGACACGCCGGTGAGCGTGCGGCGTTCCCGGTCGTTGACCCGAGTCACACCTGCCCCTAGCGTCACTCCTGTCACACCCGTGGCGTGTAAGTGACGTCCGTGTCATTCGTGGGCGTACAGTCGCACCGTAGGTCGAGCTCAGGAGGTACACGTGGTCTCCACCGGAGAAGCGCGGCAGTCCGGGGGTTCCCTCGTGCCCGCGCAGGGCGTGTTGTTCCAGGGCGACCTGCCCGAGCTCGACGAGGAAGCCGGCTACCGCGGCCCCACCGCCTGCAAGGCGGCCGGCATCACCTACCGGCAGCTCGACTACTGGGCCCGTACCGGCCTGGTCGAGCCGTCGGTGCGCCCGGCCGGGGGCTCCGGCACCCAGCGCCTCTACGGTTTCCGCGACATCCTCGTGCTCAAGGTGGTCAAGCGGCTGCTCGACACCGGTGTCTCGCTGCAGCAGATCCGCGGCGCCATCTCGGTGCTGCGCGCCCGCGGGGTCGACGACCTCGCCCAGATCACCCTGATGAGCGACGGAGCCTCGGTCTACGAGTGCACCTCCTCCGAGGAGGTCATCGACCTGCTCCAGGGTGGGCAGGGCGTGTTCGGCATCGCGCTCGGCAAGGTGTGGCGCGAGGTCGAGGGCGAGCTCGCGCACCTGCCCAGCGAGCGCGCCGAGCACGAGACCGACACCACGCCGCAGCCCGGCGACGAGCTCGGAGCCCGAAGGGCCGCCCGGCTCGCCTGATAGATTGGCCCCGCCGCTCACACCGTGTGGGAGAGACCTCGACGCAATGCTCGTCGGGGCGCCGAAGGGGCAAACCTCCCCGGAACCTCTCAGGCGCAAAGGACCACGCGGGACAGGCACCTCTGGAGCACCCGGCCCCCGCGCCGATGCGTGACAGAGGGGGAGACGTCGACGCCGTCTGCCCTCCAGGAGCCACCGTGAGCACCTCGTCCACCGACCTGCCCGCCTTCGCCGCCCGCCACATCGGCCCGCGCGACGCCGACGTCGTCGCCATGCTGGAGGTCGTCGGCCGTAGTTCGCTGGCCGACCTCGTCGGCACCGCCGTCCCGGGCGGCATCCGCGGTGCCGAGGCACTCGACATCGAGCCCGCGGCCTCCGAGGCGGCCGTGCTCGAGGAGCTGCGCGAGGTCGCCGCCCGCAACCGCCGGGTCACCTCGATGATCGGCCTGGGCTACTACGGCACCCTCACCCCGGCCGTGGTGCAGCGCAACGTGCTCGAGAACCCCGCGTGGTACACCGCCTACACGCCCTACCAGCCGGAGATCTCGCAGGGCCGGCTCGAGGCACTGCTCAACTTCCAGACCGTCGTCAGCGACCTCACCGGGCTGCCGATCGCCGGGGCGTCGCTGCTCGACGAGTCCACCGCCGCCGCCGAGGCGATGACGCTGATGCGCCGCTCGAGCAAGGCGCCCGCCGACGCCGTGCTCCTCGTCGACGCCGAGGTGTTCCCCCAGACGCTCGGGGTCGTGCGCACCCGGGCGACGCCGCTGCGCATCCCCGTCGTCGTCACCGACCTCACCGGGGTCACCACGGCCGACCAGCTGCGCGCCGCCGCGGGGGGTGCCGAGGTGTTCGGCGTGCTCGTGCAGTACCCCGCGATGGACGGCGCGCTGCACGAGCTGAGCGCCCTCACCACCGCCGCGCACGAGGCGGGCGCGCTCTTCACGGCATCCGCCGACCTGCTGGCGCTCACCCTGGCGACCCCGCCGGGGGAGTGGGGGGCCGACGTCGCCGTGGGCACCACCCAGCGCCTCGGCGTGCCGATGGGCTTCGGCGGCCCGCACGCCGGCTACCTGAGCGTGCGCCAGGGGCTCGAGCGCACCATGCCGGGTCGGCTGGTCGGCGTCTCGGTCGACGCGGTCGGGGCGCCGGCCTACCGGCTGGCCCTGCAGACCCGCGAGCAGCACATCCGTCGCGAGAAGGCGACCTCGAACATCTGCACCGCCCAGGTGCTGCTCGCCGTGATGGCCAGCATGTATGCCGTCTACCACGGTCCCGAGGGGCTGCGTGCGATCGCCCTCGGCGTGCACGCGCACGCCGAGGCCCTGCGCGATGCCCTGCGCGAGGGCGGCGTCGACGTGGCCGACGGCCCGGTGTTCGACACCCTGCGCGCGCGGGTGCCCGGCCGCGCCCACGAGGTGGTCGACACCGCCCTGGCGGCGGGGGTCAACCTGTGGCGGGTCGACGACGACACGGTGCAGCTGAGCGTCGACGAGACCACTGGCCTGGTCGACCTCGGCCGGGTCGCGAAGGCCTTCGGCGTCGTGGCCCCGGAGCAGGTGCGCGTGGCCCGGCCGCAGTGGGATGCCGCCCTGGTGCGCACCTCCGACTACCTCACCCACCCGGTGTTCTCGACCCACCACTCCGAGACCGCGATGTTGCGCTACCTGCGCCGCCTGTCCGACCGCGACTTCGCCCTCGACCGGGGCATGATCCCGCTGGGCTCGTGCACGATGAAGCTCAACGCCACCACCGAGATGATCGCCGTCACCTGGCCCGAGTTCGCCCATGTGCACCCCTTTGCGCCGCACGAGCAGACCCGCGGCTACCGCGGGCTGGTCGACGAGCTGAGCGGCTGGCTGTGCGAGATCACCGGCTACGACGCCGTGTCGCTGCAGCCGAACGCCGGGTCGCAGGGCGAGCTCTCCGGGCTGCTGGCCATCGCCGCCTACCACCGCTCACGCGGCGACGACCAGCGCACGGTGTGCCTCATCCCGAGCAGCGCGCACGGCACCAACGCCGCCAGCGCGGTGATGGCGGGGCTACGGGTCGTGGTCGTCAAGACCGACCCGATCACCGGCAACGTCGACCTGGACGACCTCAAGGCCAAGGTCGAGCAGCACCACGAGACCCTCGCGGCGATCATGGTGACCTACCCCTCGACGCACGGGGTCTTCGAGGACACCATCACCGACCTGTGCGCGATGGTGCACGACGCCGGTGGGCAGGTCTACGTCGACGGCGCCAACCTCAACGCCCTGGTCGGCGTCGCCCGGCCCGGCAAGTTCGGGGCCGACGTGTCGCACCTGAACCTGCACAAGACCTTCTGCATCCCGCACGGCGGCGGCGGCCCCGGGGTGGGCCCGGTGGGCGTGCGCCAGCACCTGGCACCGTTCCTGCCCAACCACCCGCTCGACCCGGCCGCCGGGCCGGAGACGGGGGTCGGCCCGGTCTCCGGCGCGCCCTACGGCTCGGCGAGCATCCTGCCCATCTCGTGGGCGTACGTGCGGCTGATGGGCGGTGCCGGCCTGCGCCGCGCCACCGAGGTGGCCGTGCTCAACGCCAACTACGTCGCCGCCCGGTTGCGCGAGCACTACCCGGTGCTCTACTCCGGCACCGACGGCCTGGTCGCGCACGAGTGCATCCTCGACCTGCGCGGCATCACCAAGGACACCGGAGTCACCGTCGACGACGTCGCCAAGCGGCTCGTCGACTACGGCTTCCACGCCCCGACGATGTCCTTCCCCGTCGCGGGCACGCTGATGGTCGAGCCCACCGAGAGCGAGGACAAGGGCGAGCTCGACCGGTTCTGCGACGCGATGATCGCCATCCGCGCCGAGATCGACGAGGTCGGTTCGGGCGCGGTGGCGGCGAGCGAGAGCGTGCTGCGCGGGGCGCCGCACACCGCGCAGGCCCTGGCCGGCGAGTGGGAGCACCCCTACGACCGCACCCGTGCCGCCTTCCCCGAGGGGGTCGACCCCACGGCGAAGTACTGGCCCCCGGTGCGGCGGATCGACGGCGCCTACGGCGACCGCCACCTGGTCTGCTCGTGCCCGTCACCGGAGGCGTTCGAGGACTAGTCCGGCTCCGTCGCCTGAGCGGCCGGCTGCCGGCCGGTGGCCTCAGGCCGCCGGCGCGGCTGCCGCTCCCACCCGCACCTCGACGGTGCTGCCCCTCGCGCCCTTGTGCACGACGGCCTGGTGGGTGATGCGGGCGCGCAGGTCGGCGACGTGGCTGACCACGCCGACCGCTCGACCGCCCTCACGCAGCCCGTCGAGCACGGTGAGCACCTGCTCGAGGCTGTCGTCGTCGAGGCTGCCGAAGCCCTCGTCGATGAACAGCGTGCCGAGGTCGAGGCCACCGGCCTCCTCGCGCACGGCGTCGGCCAGCCCGAGCGCCAGCGCCAGGGAGGCCATGAACGACTCCCCGCCGGACAGGGTGGCGGTGTCTCGGACCCGACCGGTCCACTGGTCGAGCACCCGCAGGCCCAGGCCGGAGCGTGCCCCACGAGCGGCCCGCTCGTCGGAGTGCTCGAGCAGGTAGCGGCCGCCGCCCATGACGGCCAGCCGCTCGTTGGCCAGCCCCGCCACCGTCTCGAGGCGCGCTGCCAGCACGTAGGCGGTCAGCCGCATCCGCAGCGTGTTGTCGGGGCCCGTTCCGCTCGTGGTGTCGGCGAGGTCGCGCACTCGGGCGTCGCGGTCGGCGGCCGCGGCGACGGCAGCCCACGCGTCGTCGACGAGGGGCAGCAGCCGCTCGAGCTGGTGCAGCGCGCGGTCGGCGTCGTGCTGGGCGGTCTGGGCGCTCAGCATGGCGTCGCGGGCGGCGTCGGCGGCTGCCTGCGCCGCGTCGAGGTCGGGCGGGTCGGCGGCCAGTGCCGCCACGACCGCGGGCTCCTGCGTCACGGCGCGTGCCGCGGCGGTCTCCTCGACGTGGGCGGTGACGGCGACGCGCAGCCGGGCCAGGTCGGCCGGTGGCAGCAGCGCCCCCCGGGCGGAGTCTGCGTCGTCGAGACCGGCGGCGTCGAGGGCTGCGTCGAGGTCGGCGGTCACCGAGGCCAGCCGGGCCTGCGCCCCGACCAGGTCGGCCACGGCGGTGGCGAGGCCGGTGAGCGCCCGGCCGGCCCGCAGGTGCTCACCGGGCCCGGTCGAGCCGCAGGGGCAGCCGGAGTGCTCGGCGTGCAGGGTCGCGACCCGGTCACCGGCCGCCGCCTCGGCCTCGGCCAGGTCGATGAGGGCGGTCGAGGTCGCCTCGAGGCGACCTACCGTGCCCGCCACCGACGTGCGGTGCACCTCGACGGACCGGTCGACGGCATCGAGCCGGGCGGCGACCTCGGCGTAGGTGGAGGCATCGGCGCGGGCCGAACCGAGCGCGGTGCCGGCCTCGCTCAGCGCGAGCTCCAGGGTGGCGCGGTCGGCGCCATCGAGGCCGGTGAGCCGGGTGTCGGCCCGGGTGCGCAGCGCCTCGATCTCGGCCTGCACCGCGCGCAGCTCGGCATCCGACGCGCTGAGCCGTTGCTCGGCGGCGGCGATGTCACCGGCCGAGACCGGGTCGGCCACCGTTGCGGGAGAGGGGTGTTCGAGAGCGCCGCAGACGGGGCACGGCTGCTCGGTCGACAGCGACCGGGCGAGCTCGGCGGCCATGCCGTCGAGCCGCAGCTGGCGCAGGTCGAGCAGCTCGGTGCGGCGGTCGAGAACGGCCTCGCGCAGGTCGGCGTGGCGCGGGGCGAGAGTGTCGGCGCGCGCGAGGTCGCGCTCGGCGGCATCGAGCACGGTGAGCCGGGCGCGTGCAGCGTCGAGGACCAGCTCGAGCTCGGGCACCCGACCGGCACCCGCCGCCCGGGCCTCGACCTCGGCGGCGAGCAGCTCGCGCTCGGCCTGCGCGGCCGTCAGCTGGGCACCGGCCCGCTCGGCCAGCGCCGTGAGCTGCTCCACGCGCTCGTCGAGCTCGGACCGCTGCCGCGCGCGCGACGCCTGCTCGTCGGCCTCCCGCGCCAGTGCCGAGACGGTGCCGTCGAGGGCCCGCAGGCGCAGCAACACCACCGCAGCCTCGTCGCCGGGCAGGGCCCGGAGCCGACCGTCGGGCAGGGCCTCGCGGGCCTGCTCCACCTGCCGCCGGCCCCGGGCGACGTCGTCGACGGCCCGGTCGAGCGCCGTGAGGTGACCGGCCAGGCCGGCCGCCTGCTCCCCGGCGGCCAGCCGGGCCACCCGCTCGAGGTGGGTCGGGCGGGCGGCCTCGAGCTCGGCAAGGCGGGCCGCCGCCCGCAGCCCGCGCGTGCGCAGCTCGTCGACCCGACGTGCCGTGGCCAGCGCCTCGGCGGCCGCCCGCTCGGCCCCGGATGCCGTGTCGAACGCGGCCATCGTGGTGCTCACCCGGGCGTCGAGCTGGTCGGCGACGTCGTGCAGGTGGCCGGCGACCGACTCGGGTGGCACCGGCGGGCTGTCGGTGGCGGAACCGGCCTGGGCGAGCACGTCGTCGGCGCGGGCGACGACCGACGCCAGGGCCGAGCGCGCCACCTCGAGGTCGGCCCCGGCGCTGCGCCGGGCCTGCGCCAGCCAGGCCTCGACGTCGCTGAACGCGGAGATGTCGAACAGCCGCTCGAGCACCTCGCGGCGGTCGTCGGGGGTGGCCCGCAGGAAGGCCGCGAAGTCGCCCTGGGGGAGCAGCACCACCTTGGCGAACTGCGCCATGCCCATGCCCAGGGCGTCCTTGACCACGTCGGCGACCTCGTCGTTTCGGGTGCTGAGCGCGACCCACCGACTGTCGCGGCGCTCCTCGAGGGTGACCATCGCCTGCACCGACACCGTGCCGTTGCCGCGCTTCTTCGGCCGCACGAACTCGGGGGAGCGGGTGATGCGCAGCCGCCGGGTGCCGGCAGTGAGCTCGAGCGTGACCCGCGGCACGGCACCGGGCCCGGCGTGGTCGCTGCGCAGCCCGCGCTTGGAGCGCGACCCCGGCACGTCGGCATACAGCGCGAAGCAGATGGCGTCGAGCAGGCTGGTCTTGCCCGAGCCGGTCGGCCCGTGGATCAGGAAGAGACCCTCGGCCGAGAGCGCGTCGACGTCGACGACGACCCGGTCGGGGAACGGCCCGAACGCCTCGATCTCGAGCCGGTGCACCCTCACGCCGCACCCACCGACCCGGCGTCTGCGTCGGACCCGGCGGCGACGCCCTCGTCGTCGCCGACCTGGCGTGCGACCCGGGTGGCCTCGACGGCTTCGGCGAGCAGCGCCCGCTCGTCGTCGCTGGCCCCGCGCCCGCCGCGCACGTGGCCCAGGAAGTCGCAGCACACGTCGACGTCGGTGGCGGTGGCGACCCGGGCCGCGTAGGGCCGCAGCGGCACGGTGGCGCCCTGCGGGTCGAAGCGCAGCTCGAGGGTGAACGGGAAGCGGCGGCGCACCTGGTCCATCGCCCCGAGCGGGCGCTGCGGGTCGGTGAGGGTGACCTGACACCAGGCCGCCTCGGCACCGCGGTGGGCGGGGTCGGTGAGCAGCTGGTCGAGGGTGCCGCGCAGCAGGGCCAGCGGGCGCTCGACCGGGGCCTCGACGTGCTCGACCACCGGGGTGTCTCCGGAGAGGTCGACCAGCAGGCTGCCCTTGCGGTGGGCCCACTCGGAGAACGACATGGCGACGGGGGAGCCGCTGTAGCGCACGCCCTCGGCCACCTCCTGCCGGCCGTGCAGGTGACCCAGCGCGGTGTAGTCGACCCCCGCGAACACCGTGGGCGGCACCGCCGACACGCCGCCCACCGAGATGTCGCGCTCGGACTCGCTGCCGACCCCGCCGGTGACGAACGCGTGGGCCATCACGACGGTGCGCCCGCCGCGCTGCTCGGCGTCGGCCCGCACCCGTGCCATCGCCGCCCGCAGCACCCCGGCGTGGGTGCGCTCGGTGGCGCCCAGGGCGTCGGCGGCCAGCGCCGGCTCGAGGTAGGGGAGCGGGTGCACGGCGACGTTACCGACGAGCACCGGCCGGCCCACGTCGGCGACGGAGGTGCGCAGGTGCAGCCCGGCCCGCTCGAGCAGGCCGGAGGCGAACCCGAGCCGGATGGCGGAGTCGTGGTTGCCGCTGCTGACCACCACCTGGGCGCCGGCGTCGACCAGCCGCACCAGGCTCTGCGAGAGCAGGTCGACGGTCTCGGGTGAGGGCATCGCCCGGTCGTAGACGTCGCCGCTGACCAGCACGGCGTCGACCCGCTCGCGACGCACCAGGCCGACGAGCGAGTCGAGGTAGGCCGCCTGGGCGCCGAGGAGCCCCACCTGGTGGAACGAGCGCCCCAGGTGCCAGTCGGAGGTGTGGATCAGCCGCACGGCACCCACGCTACGAGTGGGGTGCGACACGGCCGGTGACCGAAACGCGGTTCGGGCTACCGGCCCGGGTCGGTCCGTGGTTGGCTGACGCCATGGGAGCAGAGGTCGAGGCGCGCAGCTACAGCCGTGAGGAGCGCCAGCGCTATCGCGAGAAGGTGCGCCAGAACCTCGACGTGTTCGAGAAGATGCTCAACACCAGCTCGTTCGAGTTCGACAAGCCGATGACCGGGCTCGAGATCGAGCTCAACCTGGTCGACACCGACATGCAGCCGCACTTCCACAACGCGACGGTGCTGCACGCGATCGCCGACGAGAGCTACCAGACCGAGCTCGCGCAGTACAACATCGAGCTCAACGTGCCGCCGCGCCCGCTGCCCGGCGACTCCGCCCTCGAGCTCGAGGGCGAGCTGCGCGACAGCCTCAACGCCGCCGACCGCGCGGCCAAGGAGGTGGGCAGCAAGATCGTCGCGATCGGCATCCTGCCCACGATCATGCCCGAGCACTACGAGGGCGAGTGGATCAGCGGCAACAACCGCTACACCGCCTTGAACGACTCGATCTTCGTCGCGCGCGGTGAGGACATCTACCTCGACATCGAGGGCCCGACCGGCGAGCGGGTGGCCACCTACTGCGACTCGATCGCCCCCGAGTCGGCCTGCACGTCGGTGCAGCTGCACCTGCAGGTCGCCCCCAACGAGTTCGCCGCGCACTGGAACGCCGCCCAGGCCCTGTCCGCGCCGCAGGTGGCCCTGGCCGCGAACTCCCCGTTCTTCTTCGGCAAGCGGCTGCACGCCGAGACCCGCATCGAGCTCTTCAAGCAGGCCACCGACACCCGCCCGATCGAGCTGAAGAACCAGGGCGTGCGCCCCCGCGTCTTCTTCGGCGAGCGCTGGATCACCTCGATCTTCGACCTGTTCGAAGAGAACGCCCGCTACTTCCCGACCCTGCTCGCCGAGACCAGCGACGAGGACCCGATGGCCAAGCTCGAGGCCGGGATCGCACCCGAGCTGTCCGAGCTGCGGCTGCTCAACGGCACGGTCTACCGGTGGAACCGGCCGATCTACGACATCGTCGGCGGTACCCCTCACCTGCGGGTCGAGAACCGCGTGCTGCCCGCCGGCCCCACCATCGTCGACACGCTCGCCAACGCCGCGTTCTACTACGGCGCGATCAGGACGCTGGCCAACGAGGACCGCCCGGTCTGGACGAAGATGAGCTTCGCCGCGTGCGAGGAGAACTTCCGACGCGCTGCTCGCGACGGCATCGACGCGCGCCTGTACTGGCCCGGCTTCGGCGAGCTGTCCTCCGACGAGCTGGTGCTGCGCCACCTGCTCCCGCTCGCCCACGAGGGGTTGCACGACTGGGGCGTCTCGGATGCCGTGCGCGAGAGGTTCCTCGGCGTCATCGAGGGCCGGTGCAAGACCGGCGTCAACGGCGCCGAGTGGCAGAGCCGCACGGTTCAGTCGTTCGAGGATGCCGGGTGCGACCGCCGCGAGGCGCTGCGCCGGATGCTCGAGCAGTACACCGTTCACATGGACTCCAACGAGCCGGTGCACACCTGGCCGCTGCCCTGAGGCGCGGCGTACGGTGGGGCGCATGCTCGCGAGCTCCAAGGCCTTCAGCGGCATCGCGGTCAAGGACCTCGAAGACTCCAGACGCTTCTACGCCGACGTCCTCGGCCTGCAGGTCGACGAGAACGACATGGGCATGCTGGTGCTGCGCCTGGCCGGCGGCCGCTCGGTCCTGCTCTACCCCAAGCCCGACCACGTGCCGGCCACCTACACCGTGCTCAACTTCCCGGTCGCCGACGTCACCGCCACCGTGACGGGCCTGAACGAGCGCGGGGTGGCCTTCGAGCACTACGAGGGCACTCAGGCGCAGACCGACGACGACGGCGTCTTCCGCAAGGGTGGGCCGCTCATCGCCTGGTTCACCGACCCGTCGGGCAACGTCCTGTCCGTGATCGAGGGACCCGGCCTCGACGGCTGAGCTCAGCCCGCGGTCCGATGGCTCACTGCGCGGCCTCGTTCCACGACCGCACGGCCGGCACCCCGCGCTCGTGGTCGAGCACACAGACCGCGCCGGCGTCGAGCAGCAGCTGCGCGCCGAACCGGGCGTCCTGCCGGAGGTAGGTGGCCGCGAGGATGCGCAGCAGGTGCCCATGAGCCACCAGCGCCACGTCGCCGCGCTGCAGCGCCTCGGCGACCCGGCCCAGCACCCGGGAGGCCCGCGCCGCGACCTCCTCGACGGTCTCGCCCGGTGTGTCGCCCGGCACCACTCCGTCGCCGAACACCGTCCACCTCGCGTTGCCGAGGTCCTCGCGGATCTCGCTCGTCGTGCGCCCCTCGTACCCGCCGTAGTCCCACTCCACGAGGTCGTCGTCGGCGCCCGGGTCGAGCCCGGCCAGCTCGGCGGTGCGGCGGGCGCGCGCGAGCGGCGAGCAGAGCACCAAGGTGAAGTCGAAGCCGGCCAGGCGAGGTGCGAGCCGCCGGGCGTCGCGCTCGCCGTTCTCGGTCAGGGGAAGGTCGGTGCGCCCGGTGTGCCGGCCGTCGCGGCTCCACTCGGTCTCACCGTGGCGGAGCAGGACGAGACGGCCGGTCGGGTCGGCTGCTGGCGGCATGGGGACCACTGTGGCACCCCGATGGAAGGATGGGCGGTATGCGGTCCAATGTCGTCTGCCTGCCGGCCGTGAACGTCGGCGGCCGCTTCATGAAGATGGCCGCGCTGCGCCTGGCGCGCACCCGACGCACGACCACCTGGCGCGACCTCAACGTGGTCCGCGCCATCGACGAGAAGTGGGGAGCCTGATGGCCCAGCAGCACGAGCAGGAGACCGGCGGGACCGGCCCCGGCCACCGCAGCATCCAGATGAGCCGCACCGGCACAGGCACCTACCTGGTGACCAACGCACGCGGCGGCACGATGAGCATCGGGTCGGGGGAGTCCGACGACTTCACCCCGGTCGAGCTGCTGCTCACCGCGATCGGCGGGTGCAGCGCGATCGACGTCGACTTCATCACGAGCCGGCTGGCCGAGCCCACCGAGTTCACGGTCACCACCGAGGGTGAGAAGTTGCGCGACGAGCACGGCAACCGCATGGGCGAGATCGAGGTGACCTTCCGCGTGCGGTTCCCGGAGGGCGACGACGGCGACCGGGCCCGCGAGCGGTTGCCACGCGCGATCGCCCAGAGCCACGACCGCCTGTGCACCGTGAGCCGCAGCGTGCAGCTCGGCACGCCCATCCACATGCGCGAGGACTGAGCCGCCGGTGGAGCCGGACCCGGCCCTGGCGGCCGTCAAGACCTACAACTACCTGCGCATCGCCCTGGCCGCCATGGTGCTGCTGCTCTACACCTCCGTCGTGCTGGAGTGGTGGGCCGCGGGCCGCTGCCTGCAGCCGTCGATCAGCGCGTACTACTTCACGCCGGTGCACGCGGTGTTCATCGGCGTGCTGGTCACGATCGGGGTCTGCCTGGTCGCGCTGAAGGGCAACACCGACGGCGAGGACGTCCTGATGAACCTCGCCGGGATGCTGGCCCCGGGCGTCGCGTTCATCCCCACCCTGGCCGTTCCGGGGTGCGGCTCCACGGAACTGCTCTCTCCCGACATCCCCGCGTGGGTCACCAACAACATGCCGGCCCTGTTCGTCACCGCTGCGGTCGTCGGCGTCGCGGCCGTCGTGATCACCCGGCGGCAGGGTGGGTTCGCCCGCCTCAGCACCGTCGACCGGATCGGGGCGGCCCTGACGGTGGTGGTGCTCGGCGGGGGAGTCGTGTGGTTCGTCGTCGCCCGCGACAGCTTCATCGCGCACGGTCACGACGCCGCCGCCATCCCGATGTTCCTGTCGATCGTGGGTGTCGTCTGGCTCAACTCGCGCGACGTGCAGACCGCCGTGCGCCAGGGGTCCGCGCCGTCGACCCACGCCCGTTACGTCGCCGTGTACCGGATGATCGCGGTCACGATGCTCGTCGCGCTCGCGGCC
Organism: Actinomycetales bacterium; assembly: GCA_038330415.1. GTDB lineage: Bacteria > Actinomycetota > Actinomycetes > Actinomycetales > Dermatophilaceae > Fodinibacter. Next base: position 42,378 of record JBBQNZ010000003.1, read on the forward strand.
ACCGTGGCCATCAACCTCGCGACGTCGTCGACCACGCTGGTGTTCTGGGTGGAGGTCGTGCTCATCACGCTCTTCGCGGTCTTCTGGCTGGTGCAGACCATCGAGCTCTGGAACCGCGGGCTTCGCCGAACGTGACCCGGCTGCGGCGCACCTCGGCCCCTCGCCCCTATCGTTGGCGCATGGCTCGCTACCTCGACGTGCACCCGGTCGACCCGCAGCCCCGCGCCATCGCCCAGGCGGTGGAGGTGCTGCGCGAGGGCGGCCTGATCGCCTACCCGACCGACTCCGGCTTCGCGCTCGGGGCGATGATGGGCAACCAGTCGGGCAAGGACCGCATCCGCGAGATCCGCCGGCTCGACGACCGGCACCATTACACGCTGATCTGCCGCGACTTCGCCCAGCTCGGCCAGCTCGTGCACGTCGACAACGCGGTCTTCCGAGCTGTCAAGGCGTCCACGCCCGGCCCGTTCACCTTCATCCTGCCGGCGACCCACGAGGTGCCCCGGCGGGTGCAACATCCGAAGAAGCGCACCATCGGTGTGCGCATCCCCGACCACCCGGTGGTGCGGGCGCTGCTCGCCGAGCTCGGTGAGCCGCTGCTCTCCTCGACCCTGATGCTCCCCGGCGAGGACGAGCCGATGACCGACGGCTGGGCGGTCAAGGAGCAGCTCGACCACGTCGTCGACGTCGTCATCGACTCGGGGGAGTGTGGCAGCGAGCCCACCACGGTCGTCGACTTCTCCGGCGGAGCGGCCGAGGTGGTGCGGGTGGGGTCCGGCGACCCCTCGCGCTTCGAGTGACTCCGGCCTAGGACGCCGCGGCGCTGCGGGCCGCGGCCCGCAGCTCGGTGAGCACCCGCGCGTCGATGCCGCCGGGGGAGCGGCGGGTCTCGAGGTTGACCTCCGACATCCAGGCCTCGAGGGCCGCGTCCACGTCACCCCCGTGGATGCCGCGCCCCACCGCGGTCAGCAGCGTCGCCACCTCGTCGCGCCGTTCGCCCTGGAGCGGCTCGACATCCTCGGGGCCGCCGAAGAGCAGCGTGGACAGGTCGTGCAGGCGGGCGAGCTCGTGCGGCGCGTCGGGGTGGTCGTCGACCCTCAGGTCGGCGAGCACGCCGCAGGCGTCGTAGCCGGCGCCCGGGGCGTGCGCGAGGATCGCCGCGCTCTGCCGGCCGCGGGAGTCGCCGCCGGCGGCGTCCCCGGCCAGGAGGGTGGCCACCAGCCGGGCGTCGAAGGGCTGGCCCGCGCTGCCGAGCCACGCCGCCTCCATCGCCTGGACCACCTCGGGGCCGGTGAGGATGTTGCCCTGGATCGCGTAGGCCGTGTGCCCGTCGCCGCCGGCGACCCCGCCGGCCCAGCTGAGGCAGCCCTCGCCGGTGAAGGTGGCCGCACCGGTGGGCCCGACCGCCCCGACCTGGCGCTGAGCCCGGCCGTCGTCACCCGCCACGGCGCCCGCCAGGGCCGCGTCGACCTGCGTGCCTGCCGCGAGGGCATCGAGCACCTCGTCGAGGTAGGCGACCCGGGCGAGCGACTGCGTCGCCACCGCGCCGACGCCGGGACGCACGGCGGGCACCACCGACCCGACCGCGAGGAACTTGCTGGCGACGGCGACGCCCCAGGCATCCCCGTCCCGGGCGGCGATCGAGAAGGTCATGCCTGACAGGTTAGGGCCCGCTCACACCACGTCGAAGAGCTCGGTGTGGATGCGTCGCCCCGGCACCCCCCGGTCGCTGATGATCCGGGTGGAGGCCGCGACCATCGGCCCGGGCCCGCAGCTGAAGTAGTCCACCGACTGCGCCCCGCGGCGGCGGTGGAGGGCCTGCTCGAGCACCTCCTGGGTGAAGCGGCCGACCTGGCCATCCCAGTCGTCGGGCGCCGCGGGTCGGCGACGTCGGCCAGGGTGCGCAGCATGCTGAGCATCGGGGTGATGCCGACCCCTCCGGCGATCATGACGAACCGGTCGGAGGTCAGCCCGTCGAGGGTGAACGACCCGTGCGGGCCGTCGAGGAACACGTTGCGTCCCCGGCGCAGGCCGGCGACGAGCTCACTGAAGTCACCGATGCCCTTGATGGTGAACTCCTTGCGCCACGGCTCGGTCGCGGCGGACGCGATCGTGAACGGGTGCTCCTCGAAGACGAACGGCGAGGTGCCGATCTTCAGCCAGGCGAACTGGCCGGGGCGGAACTCCACCCCGTCGTGCCCCGCCGCGTTCAGCACCAGGGTGACGGCCGTCGGGGACTCCCGACGCACCTCACTCACGACGTACCTGTTCCGGCGGGAGCGCAACGGTCGCCAGACCCAGCGGTGGGCCACGGCCAGCAGCATGGCCACCCCGATCGCGACGAACCACCCCGCGCCTCCGGGTAGCGGGTCAGGTCGCCCAGCCAGAGCACGTGCAGGCTCAGGGTCGCGATGCTCGCGGCCCAGACCCGCGGGGGCGAGGAGCGCAGGTCCAGCAGGGCAAGGCCGGGCCCGGGGCGCAGCAGCACGGCCACGACGTGCACGAGCACCAGCGCCACCACGGTGAGGGCCAGCGCCCGGTGGCCGCGCAGCACTCGTTCGACCCCGAGGTCGCCGGTCAGTGGCCAGAACCGGCTCGGGAGCACGAAGGTGAGCACGAGCGGCGACGCCGCGGCGAGCGCCGTGCTGAGGGAGACCCAGCGCGCGATGCCCTGGTGGGCGTACTCAGGCGCCGACCAGAGCGCCCACAGCGGCACCATGACCGCGGCCGCCACCAGCAGCGCCCAGAGGACAGGAGCGATCCGACGACGTGCTGCGCCTCCCCCCGACCTGTCCGCAGCCGCCGTCCGCCGATGGAGTGAGAGGCCACTGGGCACCATCCTCAAAGGGGGAGGTGCCAGAGCGTAGGGACGGCGTGGGAGGCGAATACCAATCGTGCGTCAAGGCAACCCCAAATACCCTTGGTCCGCAGGGCGCGGGCCGGTTCAGGTGCTACGCACCCGGTTGTTGCGCGCGCCGTGCTCGAGCTCGGCCTCGCCGAGCAGCTCGAGCACCGGGGTGACGTAGTTGGCGAACCGTCCGCGGTAGCCCTTGCGCAGGCCGTAGTAGCCGCGAACCGGGTTGTCGTCGCTACGGGCCCAGGCCTCGACGGTGCCGTCCTTGACGGGCTTGCCCTCGTCGGCGTTGCCCAGGGGCACCCAGTCGCCGCGCTCGCGCAGCATGGAGGCCAAGTCGTCGACCGCGGACAGGTGGTAGGACAGCGTGGTGGTGCCCACCCGCACGACGAGGGCCGGGGGGTCGGCGGCCTCGTCGCGCCACGCGGTGTAGCTGGAGGTCTGCGACGGGGTCTGCAGCACCCAGGGGTCGTCGGGGGTTCCGTTGCCGTAGGTGACGTCGTCGGCCATGAGGGGCTCCTTCTGCGGTGGTGTCGCTGCGGACGCTAACAGCCCTAAGGTGACGTCTAGTGTCACCTTTGATTCGGGAGGTCCGGTGCGCGCCTCGCGGCTGCTCCTCGAGCTGCTCCTGCTGCAGAACCGCGGCCGGATGACGGCCGCCGAGCTGGCCGGCGAGCTGGGCGTCAGCCGGCGCACCGTGCTGCGCGACATCGACGCCCTGGGGGAGGCGGGTCTGCCGGTCATCGTCCACCGCGGGTCGCAAGGAGGCTTCGAGCTGGGCTTCAACCACCGCACCCGGCTCACCGGCCTGGCGAGTGACGAGGCCGAGGCGCTGGGGGTGCTCCTCGCCGCACCGGTACCCGAGCTGGCCGAGCTGGGCCTGGCGGATGCCGCGGCCCGCGCCCGCTCGAAGCTGGTGGAGTCGCTGCCCGACCCCGTGCGCGCCACGGTGCGGCGGTCGCAGGACCGGGTGCGGTTCGTCGGTGGCGGCGCTGCGAGCGACCCGGACCCCAGGGTGCGGGCGCTGGCCGAGGCGATCCGCGGTCGCCGGGTGGTGCGCCTCGACGCGCGGTCGCGGGCACCGGTGGTCGTGCACCCGGTCAGGCTGCTGCGGTTCAGCGACGAGTGGGCCGTGGCTGATGAGAACACGCCCGATTCCGCTGTGCCGCAACGGCTCTGGGGCACCGTGAACGTGTCGGCGTTGAGGTACTAGTGCTCGCCAGCCCGGCGGAAGAGGCCGACCCAGGCATCGAGCCCGCCGCGGCGCAGCGGGTGCGGCCCCCGGCTCAACGACACCAGCGCGACGTCCCCGTCGGCGAACGACTCCATCTCGGCCCGGGTGACCAGCCACGGCGGTCCGTCGTCCTCGGGGGCGTCGTCCTCGTGCACGAACTGCACCGCCAGCAGCTCACCGCCCGGCGCGAGCAGCGAGCGGATGCCGTGCACGGCACGAGCGCGCAGCGGCCGGGGGAGGGCCTGCACGGTGAACACGTCGACGACCAGGTCAAAGGCGCCCACCAGGTCGGCGGGCAGGTCGAGGAGGTCGGCGACCCGGTAGTCGACGGCGCTGCGGGGGTGCCGTGCCCGGGCCAGCTCGACGGCGGAGGGCGCCAGGTCGAAGGCGACGGTGCGGTAGCCGCGTGAGGCGAGCAGCTCGGCATCCGCCCCGAGTCCGGCACCGACGACGACGGCGCGCCGCCCTGCTGCCTCGCCCGCGGCCTCGACGAGGGCGAGCACCGGGGGGTAGGGCGCGGTGCGGTCCCACGGCAGGTCGACCTCGTCGCGTGCGGCGGCCGACCACAGCTCCTCGAACCAGCGGATGGGCTCGCCGTCGGCCGCGGCGTCGCCGGCCAGCCGATCCGCCTCGACGTCCCAGTCCCGTGACCCCATCGGCCCACGGTAGCGGGGCACCGCGCGGGTCAGCGGCGCTCGAGCCGCACCATCACCTCGGTGTGCGAGGTCTGCGGGAACATGTCGAAGACCCGGCCGGTGACCGGGGTGAGTGACGGCATCGCGGCGAGGTCGCGGGCGAGCGAGTCGGCGTTGCAGCTGGAGTAGATGACCTGGGTCGCGCGGGACGCGTCGAGCCAGTGGGCCAGATCGGGGCCGATGCCGCGTCGGGGCGGGTTGACGACCACGAGGTCGGGGGCGGGTGAGAGGTCAGCCGTCGTCGCGTCACCGATCTGGAACTGCGCGGCGTCCGGTCCCCGTCCGGCCGCCGCCCGCGCCGCGTCGACCGCGTCGGCCGAGGTCTCGACCCCGAGCACCGTGCGGCCCGGTGCGGTGGCGTGCAGCGCGAAGCCGCCGACGCCGCAGTAGAGGTCCCACACGACCGTGGGGTCCGCGGCGTCGACCCACTCGCGGGCCTGGCGGTAGAGCGCCGCGGCCACGGACGTGTTGGTCTGGAAGAACGACCGGGGCCCGAGCAGCAGCGTCGCGTCTCCGACCCGCATCGGCAGCAGGGCCTGCTCGCTCAGCTGCACCTCGGTGTCGCCCTCGAGCACCGCCTTGTGCTCCGGGTGCAGGTTCGCGGTAACCACGCGCACCGAGGGCAGCTCGGTGAGCAGGCGGGGGAGCGCGGCCCGCAGGTCGGACAGGTGGCGCTGCGAGCGCAGCACGAACCGCACGAGGTGCTCGCCGTCGGGGGAGTGCGTGACGATGAGGTACTTCAGCTCGCCCCGTCGGGCCGGCACGTCGTAGGGCTCGAGGCCGAGGTCGGCCACGAGGCGGTGCAAGGGGTCGAAGGTGGCCGCGAGGCCCGGCTCGTAGAGGCCGCAGCGGCGTAGGTCGACGCCGCGCCCACGATCGTCGAGGATGCCGAGCGTCGGGCGCCCGGCGCGGCCGCCGACCACCAGCTTGGCCTTGTTGCGGTAGTGCGACGCGGGGCTGGGCGCCGGGTCGAGCCACGACAGGCGGGGTGCGACGTCCGCGAGGGCGGCGGCGGCGCGGTGCTGCTTGGCGGCCAGCTGGTCGGCGTAGGGGGTGCCCATCAGGGTGCACGAGCGGCACCGGCCGGCATCGAAGTAGTCGCACTGCATGGTGCGGCCAGCGTAGGTGCTACATATTGGCGAGCTCGTGCACGACGACGCTGGTGATCATCGGGTTGGTGCGCGCCAGGGCCAGGGCGGCCTCACGGTCCACGGCCTCGATGACCGAGTAGCCGGTGAACGAGTCCGGGCCCACCTGGAGGTCGGTGGTGCCGTCGGGGGTCACCTCGGCACCGCCGGACATCGGGTTCCCGCTGTCGACCATCTGACCGCCCACGCTGTCGAACCACTGCATCCAGGCGCGGCCGATCTCAGGGGTTGGGGTGACGTAGCCCTTGTAGAGAAAGAGGAAGGTGCTCATCTGGTGGTGCCTTTCCTGCCGGGTGTGTCGGTCTGGTCGGCGGCGCGCGTGGCGACCGCGTGGTTGACGAGTGTCTCGGTGTCGGTGCCCCACCAGGGGGCGAACTGGTCGCTCCAGCCCTGCAGGCGGCGCAGCCCCACCCGTTCCAGAGCCAGGAGGTTGCCGCGGCCGACCCGGGTGCGGCGCACGAGGTGCGCCGTCTCGAGCACCCTGATGTGTCGGTGGATCGCCGGCAACGTGAGGCCGACGCGCTGTGCCACCGCCGCGATCGTGGCCGGCCGCTGGGCGAGCAGCAGCACCACCTCGCGCCGGTGCGGGTTCGCCAGCGCCGTGAAGACGGCGTCGAGGTCATCAGGGGCAGCATTCTTTGAGTTCACAACAGTGTTAAGTGTGCAGGGTGGTTCGGTCGCTGGCAACAGGCGGTGACGCGCGCTCGGGTGTCGGTGCTGGGCCCTAGCGTGGGGCTGCCCGTGGCGTCGGGCGGGTCGTGGTCACCGGTGCCCAGAGCGACGCCTGCATCCGCGCCACGCTGCACGGGGCGCTGGTGCGCGGCTACGACGTCACCCTGGTCGGCGAGGTGAGCTTCACGGCCCAGGCGGGATGAGCGCGCCGTTCGACGAGCTGCGCGGTTCCGGATAGGCGCGGTTCCGGTCGTGCGATCGGGGCTTGGCAGCGGAATCCGAAGGCGGGTAGGGTGATCCCGAGCGATATCCGAACCCCCCAGACCACGTCCCCACCCTGCGGGTGGGGGAGGAGGCACCCGATGACCGACCAGCTGCAGCAGACCGCGCCCGCCGTTCCCGCGCACGACCCCGGCACCTACCGCCGCCTGCCCGAGCGCACCCGGCCGGTCGACCCCGAGGTCGTCGAGCGGCTGCTGGCCGCCGAGTGGGCGCGGTTCACCTCGTGGTCGGGGGAGTCGGGCGCCCACAACGAGCGGGCGAGCAAGACGCTGCCGCTGGGGGTCACCAGCTCGTTCCAGCACTGGGAGCCCTACCCGATCTCGATCGCCTCGGCCCGCGGCGCGTGGCTCACCGACGTCGACGGCAACCAGCTGCTCGACCTGTCGATGGGGTTCGGCGCGATGCTGGTGGGCCACCTCAACCCGAAGGTCGTCGAGAAGGTCACCGAGGCGCTCACCGACACCGGAACCCTGTTCGTCACGCCGTCACCGCAGGCGACCGAGATGAGCGAGCGGTTCTGTGAGCGGTTCCAGCTCGACATGATCCGGTTCACCAACTCGGGCACCGAGTCACTGATGTACGCCATCCGCTGCGCCCGTGCCTACACCGAGCGCAAGGCGATCGTGAAGATCGAGGGCGGCTACCACGGCGGCTACGACGCACTGCAGGTCTCGGTCAAGCCCGGGCTCGACGAGATCGGCCCGGCCGACGCGCCGACCCCCCAGGTGCCCTTCGACGTCGAGGCCGGCACCGTGTACGTGGTCGCCTACAACGACCTGGGGCAGCTCGACCGGGTGCTCGCCGAGCACGGCAACGAGATCGCCGCCCTGGTCGTCGAGCCGGTCATCGAGAACCTCTCGATCGTGGTTCCCGACGAGGGCTACCTCGCCGCGGTCCGCGCCGCGTGCGACGCTCACGGCGTCGTGCTGATCTTCGACGAGGTCAAGACAGGGCTCACCGCCGGCTACGCGGGAGCGGCCCAACGACTCGGCGTCACCCCCGACCTGATCACCTTGGCCAAGTCGATCGGCGGCGGCCTGCCGCTGGCAGCGTTCGGCGGCAAGCGGGAGGTCATGGCGGTCGTCGTCGACGGCCGGATGGCCCACTTCGGCACCTACAACGGCAACCCCCTGGTGATGGCCGCCGCGCAGGCCGTCGACGAGATCTGCACCCGCGAGGCGCTCGCCGAGGCCGAGGCGGTCAACGTGCGCGCCCTGCAGGCCATCGACGCCATCATCGACGAGTACGAGCTGCCGGCCCACACCGTCGGGCTGGGGGTCAAGGGCTGCGTCACCTGGTCCACGACGCCGGTGCGCAACTACCGCGACTACAAGGCCACCGACTTCGCCCTCGCCGAGCTGTCCTGGCTCTGGGGGGTCAACCGGAACATCCTCACGCCGCCCGGTCTCGACGAGCAGTGGCTGGTCTCGCTGGTGACCACTGACGACGACATGGCCACCCTGGTCGAGGACTTCCGCCAGCTGGCGCAGGCGCTGCGGGCCTGAGCACCTGAGCCTGCGGCCCTGAGCGCACCGGCACGCCATGGGTGACGACCCGCGGGTCGAGCAGATCATCCGCTACGGCGGGAGCTTCTCGACGTTCCGGCCGGTGCGCGCCGCCGGCAGCCACCTCTACGACGCGAGCGGCCGAGCCGTCCTTGACTTCACCTCGGGTCAGCTCAGCTCGATCCTCGGACACTCGCACCCGGCGGTCGTCGCCGCGGTGACCCGGTCGGTGGCCCAGCTCGACCACCTGCACTCGGCGATGCTGTCCGAACCGGTCCTGGAGCTGGCGCAGCGGCTCACCGCGCTGGCTCCGGAGCCGCTGGACCGGGTCATGTTCCTCAGCACGGGTGCGGAGTCCAACGAGGCGGCGCTACGGCTGGCGAAGCTCGTCACCGGCCGGCACGAGGTCGTCGCCTTCGCCCAGAGCTGGCACGGCGTCACCGGGGGAGCGGCGGCCTCGACCTACGCCTTCGGCCGGCGCGGCTACGGTCCGCAGGGGGTCGGCACCTTCGCCATCCCGGCGCCGGACCCGCGCCGTGGGCCGTTCCGCACGGCCGGCGGCTACGACTGGAGGGCCGAGCTCGACTACGCCTTCGACCTGGTCGACCGGCAGTCCTCGGGGAGCCTGGCGGCCTTCATCGCCGAGCCGGTCCTCAGCACCGGTGGGATGCTCGATCTCCCGCTGGGCTACCTGGCAGCGCTCGCGCAACACTGCCGCAGGCGCGGGATGCTGCTGGTGGTCGACGAGGCACAGACCGGGCTCGGGCGCACCGGGTGGATGTTCGCCGTCGAGCGCGACGGTGTCGTGCCCGACGTGCTCACGCTGTCCAAGACCCTGGGTGCCGGCCTGCCGCTGTCGGCGGTGCTGACCACCGCCGACCTCGAGCGGCAGGCGCACGACCGGGGCTTCCTGTTCTACACGACGCACGCCAACGACCCGCTCCCGGCGTCGGTGGGCCTGGCCGTGCTCGAGGTGATCGAGCGCGACGGCCTCGTGGCCCGGGCCGAGACCGCCGGCGCCCGACTGGAGCAGGGGCTGCGCACCCTGATGCGCGACCACTCATGCGTCGGTGACGTTCGGGGCAGAGGCCTGCTGCTCGGCCTGGAGATCGTGGCCGACCGCACGTCGATGGCGGCCGACGACGAGCGGGGGGCGCGCATCACCGCGCGGTGTCTCGAGCTCGGCCTGTCGATGAACGTCGTGCAACGGGCCGGGTCGGGCGGGGTGTTCCGCATCGCACCGCCGCTGACCGTCACCGACAGCGAGCTCGACCTCGCGCTGGAGATCCTCGACGAGGCGATCCGCACGACGCAACCATGACGGTGGACCGGTCAGTCGTCCATTGGTGAGGGGAGGGGATACCTGACATAATGTTGATTATCGGCGTTATGTCGAGGGAGGGGACCTGGCCCCTAACCACGCTCGTGCCGGTCACGCACGGGCACCAGCTCGTGCTCCATCGCCGCCATCGAGCCGGGCGCGCCCTCGGTCGCCAGCGACACCACCGGCATCACGAACCGGTGCCGGTGCACGCAGCGCACGCTCACGTGCTCGACCGGCCCGTCGCTGCTCGGCCAGACGTCGCGGTCGACGATCTCGGCGATCGAGCCGCACTGCGGGCACCGGGTCCACTGGATCCACTGCATGTCGCCACCTCCCGGGCGAAGAGCCCTGTCGAATGTGCTTCAGGAGGCCCGCGGCAGCGGTCGTGATACCTCGACTCAAGGTCGATGGGTCACAATGTTCGCTCGTCGTCACACAACCGCAGTGAGGAGCACCGGGTGAGCAAGTCGTCCAGGCCGCAGGGTGGTGCCCGGGCCGGCCGGGCCAAGGTCGACGAGGTGCGCCAGGCGCAGCGGGCCAAGGAGCGCCGGTCACGCCTGCTGATCATCGCCGCAGTGGCGACCGTGGTGCTGGTCATCGCCGGCGTCGTCGGGTTCACCGTCTACAACGACGTGTCGAACCGGCCCACCCTCGATGCGGTCAAGACGTACACGGTCACCCGCGACCACACCACCGAGGCGGTCAACTACGAGCAGACCCCGCCGGTCGGCGGCGACCACGCGTCGACCTGGCTCAACTGCGGGGTCTACACGGCGCCCGTCCAGAACGAACTGGCGGTGCACGCGCTCGAGCACGGCGCGGTCTGGGTGACCTACGACCCCGAGCTCCCGGCCGACCAGGTCAGCAAGCTCAAGGCGTCCCTGCCCGACACCTACATCGTGCTGTCTCCCTACGAGGGGCTCCCCGGCCCGGTCGTCGCCAGCGCCTGGGGCACCCAGCTGGTGCTGACCGGGGTCGACGACCCGCGGCTCGCGGAGTTCGTCAAGGCCTACCGGCAGGGCCCGCAGACCCCCGAGCCGGGTGCCGCGTGCACCGGCGGCAGCGAGGGCGACCTGCCACCGGCGAGCGGATGACCGACGGCGACCAGGAGCCGGAGCCGCAGCACCAGGGCCGCGGCCGGTTGCTGGTGGTCGGTCTGGCGGCGCTGCTCGTCGGGGTGCTCGGCACGCTGTGGGTCGTGCAGGCGCGCACTGCGGCGCCCACCGACTTCGGCGCCGACGCCGGCTTCGCGCGTGAGATGCAGACCCACCACGCCCAGGCCGTCGAGATGGCGTTCCTGGTGCGCGACCGCAGCCAGGAAGACGAGGTGCGCACCGTCGCCTTCGACATCATCACCAGCCAGCAGCAGCAGGCCGGGCAGATGTACGGGTGGCTGGTGCAGTGGGGCCTGGACCAGACCGGCTCGCGGCCGCCGATGGCCTGGGTCGGTGGCGAGCACGCAGCAGCGCACACCGGGCCGGACGGCTCGATGCCCGGCATGGCCACCCCCGCGCAGCTGGCCGAGCTCAAGGCGGCCACCGGTGTCGAGGCCGAGCGGATCTTCCTGCGCCTGATGATCAACCACCACACCGGCGGGGTGGCCATGGCCCAGGCGGCGGTCGCGCAGGCGCGCACTCCCGAGGTGCGCACGTTGGCCGGTGCGATCGCGGCCGCGCAGACCTCCGAGATCGCCCTGCTGCAGCAGATGCTGGCCGCGCGCTCCTGAGCCACAGGTAGGCGCGACCCACGCGCCGGCGCTCAACCGCCGGCGTCACCACGGCGCCGGGTGACCCGGCGGGCCTCCACCTCGTAGCGGCTGGCCACCGCACCTCCGGCCCGGAAGAACCGTCGCCGCAGGGCCCCCTCCACCTCGACGTGGTCGTCGACCGCGCACCGGGACGCCGACCGACGCGCCGCCGGGGTCCAGCACGCCACGTCGATGGTGTCGACGCCGGGGCGGGCCGTGTCGCGACGCTGCGCTCGTGGGACCACCACGCGCATGGTCAGCACGGTGTCGCCGCTCGGCAGCTCGCGCGGCTCCCCCGTCGCGGTGACCCGGCCGACCAGGTGCACCGAGTTGACATAATCCATTGCCATCCTCCCTCCGGGGGGCCGGCTGCCCCCATCCGGCCACCCTGCCGTGGACCGCCGGCACGCACGATGGGGACCCCTCACCTGTGGACGACGACCCCGCGGACGCCATACCTGTGGAAGACCTATGGCCCGAACGGGTGGTATTTCCTCGTGCGGGTGTCGCGCGGGCGGCGGGCGGCCTATCGTGGTGCATGGTTCGTGCGGCAGGGGCGCGTACCGGGCGCCCCGTGGGCGTCGTCGAAGATGACAGGAAGACAGAAGTCGTGCGCTGGGCGCCTTGGATGCGGGTGACGGCCGGGTCGGCCGTGCTCGCAGCGGTCATGGCCGCAACGGCAGGCACTGCCGCGGCCGCAACGGTGCCCGGGCCGTCGCCGTCGACCTCCGTGACGCGCAGCGCCAGCCCCACGCCCACCCCGACGACCCCCTCCCCCACCGGCACCACCCCGAGCACCAGCCCGAGCACCAGCCCGAGCACCAGCACCGCTCCAGGCCTGGCGCCCAGCAAGGCCTCACCGGCCGAGGGCGAGATCGACCAGCAGGTCGCCCTGTCCGGAGCGCTCCTCGCCGCCCAGATCGCCGAGGCCGACCGCATCGCGACCGCCCTGTCCGCGAGCAACTCCCAGGTCGCCGCGGCCACGCGCGAGATGAACGCGCTGTCCGACAAGTCCAACGCGCTGCTGGAGTCCTTGGTCGGCGCCCGCGAGACCGAGCGGGCCGCCACTGACGAGGCCACCTCGTCGCACACCGACCTGACCGTGCTCGAGGCGCGCCTGGCCACCGCCCACCGGATCCTGAGCGACTGGGTGTTCTCCGTCTACGCCGGAGGTGGCGGCGACGCCGACCTCGCCGGCATGCTCGACGCGCTGGGCTCGGAGCCCAGCCAGGTCGGCGACCCGCTGGGCGACCTGTCCTACCTCACCGAGCAGCGCACCCTGGCCATGCGCGACATCAAGGTGCTCACCGCCGAGCAGGTCCGGCTGAGCGCCGCGGCCGACGCCGCCCAGGCCTCGGCCGCCGCGGCCACCCGGGTGATCCAGCGCGACAAGGGCGCGCTCGACAAGATCGTGCTCGCCCAACGCTCCAAGATGGCCAAGCTGCGCAGCCTGCAGGTGGCCGAGGTCGAGAAGGCCGGCCCGGTCGCCAGCCTGCTCGTCGGCGCCCGCACCCCGGCCGCCAAGGCCGCGGCCCAGCGGCTGCGCGACGCGCTGTCCTCCGCCTCGGTCGACACCACCGCGGTCGGCAAGCCGTGCACCAACGACACGACGACCTACCCCAACGGCATGATCCCGCCGAGCGGGTTGTGCCCCATCTGGCAGGCCCCCGGTGAGAGCCTGTCCCCCCCTGCCGCCGCCAGCTTCAACGCCATGAGCCAGGCGTATGCCGCCCAGACCGGCGTGGCGCTGTGCATCACCGACTCCTACCGCTCCCTGCCCGACCAGATCTCGATCAAGGGCACGCGCGGCCGCTTCGCCGCCACCCCCGGCACCAGCCGGCACGGGCTGGGCCACGCGGTTGACCTCTGCGGCGGGGTGCAGTCCTTCGGGTCGCCCGCCCACCAGTGGATGCGGCAGAACGCGCCCCTCTACGGCTGGTTCCACCCGTCATGGGCCGCCGCGGGCGGGTCGCTGCCCGAGCCGTGGCACTGGGAGTTCGCGGGCTGATCCCCCGCTGCGGACACGGGCGAGACCGAGTACCGCAACCTACGGTGCGCACCCCACCGGGTGTGGAACGCTTCGCGCATGACGACGCAGTCCGAGCGGGTCGACGCCTACGCCGAGACCGGCCGCTACCACCGCCCCTGGTACTGGTACGACTGGGCGAACTCGGCCTTCGTCACCACGGTGGGCACGGTGCTCTTCGGGCCCTACCTGACCACGGTCGCCAAGGAGGCCGCCTGCCCCGGCCTCGACTCCGACGCCAGGTGCGGCACCGACCTCTACGTGGTGCCGGCCGCGCAGGACCTGCCGCCCTGGATCTCGACCGTCGCGTTCGTCGCAGTCGTGGCGCTGCTGGTCCTCCTCGTGCTCGGTGTCGTCGCCTACGCGCGTGACACGCGGGTGCTGGTGCGCCCCACCGCCCTCGTCGTGCCGCTCGCGCTCGCCGCGGTCGTCCTGGTGCTCACCGCGCCCCTGGATCCCGGGTCGATCGCCCCCTACACCATCACCCTGGCCACGATCATGTCGGCGCTGCTGCTCATCATGGTCGGCGCCATCGCCGACCGTTCCCAGCGCCCGGCCCGCCTCCTGGGCCTGTTCGCCTGGGTGGGCTCCGCCGCCGCCGCCGGGCTGTTCTTCCTCGTGGGCAGCAACTGGCGGTTCGGCGCGGCGATGATGGTCATCGCCTCCATCAGCCTGGGCGCCAGCCTGGTCGTCTACGACGCCATCCTGTGCCGCATCGCGAGCCCTGACGACCGCGACAAGGTCTCCAGCCGCGGGTGGGCCCTGGGTTACCTCGGCGGTGGCCTGCTCCTGGCCATCAACCTCGTGCTCGTCACCAAGCCCGACATCGTCGGCGCCGACACCGAGACGGCCGTGCGGATCAGCCTGCTCTCGGCGGGCCTGTGGTGGGCCGTGTTCACGATCATCCCCGTCGTCGGGCTGTGGAGCCTGCGCGGCAACGCCCCCAGCGAGATCGACGCACCCCGAGCCGGAGCCGTGCGGGGCAGCCTGACCCAGCTCGGGCACACCTTCCGCGACCTCAAGAACTACCCGAACACCATGCTGTTCCTGCTCGCCTACCTCTTCTTCAACGACGGCATCCAGACCGTCATCACGTCGAGCAGCCTGTACGGCGCCGAGCAGCTGAAGTTCGACGAGAGCCAGCTCATCGCGCTGATCCTGCTCGTGCAGTTCGTGGCGTTCGGCGGCGCGCTGCTCTTCGGCTGGGTCGCCGGCCGCTGGGGAGCATGGCGGACCATCCTGCGCTCGCTCATCGCGTGGTCGCTGATCGTGGTCGCCGCGTTCTTCCTTCCCGCGGAGGCCTTCCTACCCTTCGTCGTGCTCGGGGTGCTCATCGGCATCGTTCTCGGTGGCAGCCAGGCGCTCAGCCGCTCGCTGTTCAGCCAGCTCGTGCCACACAGCCGCGAGGCCGAGTTCTTCGGCTTCTACCAGGCGATGGAGCGCGGTACGTCGTGGTTCGGCGCGTTCCTCTTCGGCCTCGTGCACCAGCTGACCGACTCCTACCGTCCCGCGATCGTGGCGCTGATCATCTTCTTCGTCCTCGGTTACGCCATCCTGCGCCGGGTAGATGTCCGGCAAGGCATCCTCGACGCCGGCAACGAGGTCCCCCGCGTCGTCTGAGGTCGAGCGTGTCCGGACTGTGGGACGCCTCAGTCCGTAGGCATCCTGTGAGGGGTCTCACACCGAACCCTTCACACGACGGCGAGGCGACGGAACAACGCCACCGGTCCGGTCGTTGGACGCGCTAGACCCGATCGGGGCGACCTGCCGATCGGGACACCACATACTCCGGGAGAATCCCATGGCAGAACGCAGCCTGCGCGGCAGCCGACTCGGCGCGCTGAGCATGGAGACCGACGCGAACGTCGTCCCCAGCGAGCGGAACATCACGACCTACCTGTGCCCGAACGGGCACACCATCAAGCTTCCCTTCTCCGTCGAGGCCGACGTCCCGCACATCTGGGAGTGCCGGTGCGGTGCCGAGGCCAAGCTCCAGGGTGGGGGCCCGGAGCCGGAGGCCAAGCCCGTCAAGCACGTGCGCACGCACTGGGACATGCTGCTCGAGCGTCGCTCCATCCCCGAGCTCGAGGAGCTCCTCGAGGAGCGCCTCACCCTGCTGCGCGAGTCCCGCGGTGAGCGCCCCCGCAAGCGCAAGTCCGCCTGACCGACCGCACCGGATGCCGGTCACCCACCAGGGTGCCCGGCATCCGTCATGTCCGGGTCGGGTCGCTCGCGGTCAGGGGCGGTCGGGGTCGACGATGGTGCCCTCGACGACCTCACCGGGGACCACATCAGGGCGGCCGGGGGGCGGGGGTCCGGATGCCGGACCGCCGGGTCCGCGCGCGGACCCCGGCACCGGCCCGGCGGGCCACTCCCCCATCGGCCCGAGCAGCCTGCGGGCGACCACCGTCTCGAGCCAGGCCCGGGTGATCGGCCGGGTCAGCGGCAGGATGAAGAAGAACCCGACGAGGTCGGTGACGAACCCCGGGGTGAGCAGCAGGGTGCCGCCGATGAGCACCAGGGCGGCGTCGGAGAGCTGCCGGCTCGGCATCCGCCCGCTGCGCAGGGCGTCCTGCAGCGCGGCCCAGGTCTTCCCGCCCTCACGCTTGACGATCCACGCCCCGAGCAGCGACTCCAGCACCAGCAGCAGCAGGGTCTGCCAGCCGCCGATCACCCGGCCGACCGCGATGATCGCGGCGATCTCGACGACCGGGACGATGAGCAGGGCGAGGAACACCCAGCGCAGCACCCGCGGACGCCGCCGGCGGGAGGCGTACGGGGTGGCGCCGGTGCTGCTCACAGTGTGTGCCACCTCGGCTGGCGCGGGACACCGACCAGCTCGCGCACCTGCCGGGCGCGGTGCCGCAGGCCCCAGCCGGTGATCAGGCGCAGGGACTCGGTCATGATGTCCCGGCTCATCTTGGAGTCGCCGACCTCTCGCTCGACGAAGGTGATCGGCACCTCGACCACGGTCAGGCCGGTCTTGACGGCGCGCCAGGTAAGGTCGGTCTGGAAGCAGTAGCCCTGCGAGGCGACGCCGTCCAGGCCCATGGCCCGTAGGGCGTCGCTGCGGTAGACGCGGTAGCCGGCGGTGGCGTCGTGGACCGGCATCCCGAGCAGGACCCTGATGTAGAGGTTGCCCCCGACCGAGAGCGCCTTGCGGTGCACCGGCCAGTTGACCACCGAGCCCCCGGGAACCCAGCGTGAGCCGATGACGGCATCCGCGTGCTCCGCCGCCGCGAGCATCGCCGGCAGGTGCTCGGGGCGGTGCGAGCCGTCGGCGTCCATCTCGACGATGGCGTCGTAGCCGGCATCCAACGCGCACTGGAACCCGGCGAGGTAGGCGGCCCCGAGCCCCTCCTTGCCGGCCCGGTGCAGCACGCTCACCTGCGGGTCGGCCGCTGCCAGGGCGTCTGCCACCGCACCGGTGCCGTCCGGCGAGTTGTCGTCGAGCACGACGACGTCGACCTGCGGGGCGACCTCGCGCAGGCGGCGCACGGTGACGGGCAGCGTGTCGCGCTCGTTGTATGTCGGGATGAGGACGGCGACCCGCTGCAGCGGCGGTCGGGCGGTCTCAGTCAACGGTTCGGTCCTCGGGGGCTCGGTCGGAAAGGGAACGGGGTTCGAAAACCCTAACGCTCCGGGCTGCCCGGGTGCTCCCCAGCGCGAGCAGGAGCAGGCCGGCCGCGGCCGCCCACTCGGGTGCGGGGCCGAGCCGGTCGGCGGGGGTGCGCTCCGTGCGCACCACCGGCCCGGCCACCCGCTGGTCGGCCGTGAAGAGCGCCGTCTTCTCGGTGACCGACCCGTCGGGCGCCACGAACCCCGACACCCCGACGGTCGAGACGTGCACCACCGACCGGCCGTGCTCGATCGCCCGGATCCGCGAGATCGCGAACTGCTGCTCGGACTCGTCGGTGTAGCCGAAGGTGGCGTTGTTGGTCTGCACCACGAGCAGGCTCGGGTCGTCGCCGGCGGCTCGCACGCTGTCGCGCATCAGGCCGTCGTAGGCGACCTCGAAGCAGATCGTCGGCAGAGCGACGTAGTCGCCCCCGGCGGCAGGCACCCGGAACACCCCGATCTTGTCGCCCGCGACGAAGTTGCCTGCGAGGTCAGCCATCGGGGTGAAGATGCGGAAGAACGCGCGGGCGGGGATGTACTCCGCGAAGGGCACCGGGTGCAGCTTCACGTAACGCTGCGGCTCGGCGACCCCGGGCAGGTAGAACAGCGAGACGTTCGAGCCGTACCCGGGCGGCTCGGCGAGCACGGCACCGATCAGCAGCGGCACCCCCACTGCGCGTCGCGCGCTGACGATCTGCGCCGCGGCGTCGGAGTTGCGGAACGGGTCGATGTCGGAGGAGTTCTCCGGCCAGACGACGAGCGTGAGGTCATCGGGTGCCTTCCGGGCGAGCTGCTCGGTGCCGCTGACGTGGTTGTCGAGCACGGCCCGGCGCTCGGCGTTGAACTCGAGCCCGGCCTGCGGCACGTTGCCCTGCACGAAGCCGACCGAGACCGGGCGCCCGTCGGTCGGCAGCGCGATGGCCAGCGGAGCGAGGGCGACCAGCGCCAGGGCGGCGACGGCCAGACCCGCTCCCGGGAGCCACGACCGGCGTGCCGCCGTGGTCGCGGCGGCCAGCAGCAGGGTGCCGACCACAGCCACCGCGAACGTCACCCCGGGTGCCCCGAGCCACCGCGCCACGTGCGCCAGCGGGCTGTCGGCCTGGCTGAATGCCAGTCGCGCCCAGGGAAACCCACCGTAGGGCGTGGCCCCTCGGGCCCATTCCTGCACCACCCAGGCGAGCGGGATCACCAGGTAGGCCGCACCGGGGTGCCCGGCCACGGTGAACCGGCGCCCGGCATACCCGACCACCGCTGACATGGCGGCGACGTAGAGCGCCTCGAGGATCGCCAAGGCGAACCACGGCAGCGCGCCCACGTACACCCCCGACCAGGACAGCACCGGCACGAAGAAGGCGAGCCCGGCGAGCAGGCCCAGCAGCGCCCCGCGCCGGGCGCCGGCCGTCAGGGTCGCCGCGCCGAGCAACGCCACGCCCACGGGTGCGAGCCACCACAGGTTCGCCTCTGGGAACGCCAGCCACAGGCACAGTCCCGCACCGACGGCGGCCGCCGGGCGCGCGGCATACCGGAGCGGGGTGGGCACCCGCCAACGGTAGGTCACCCGGCTGGGGGCACCACCACGACCCCACGGGCGGTGGTCGCCACCACCGGTGGGTCGAGCAGGTCGGCGGCGGAGGCGCCGCGCTCGGGGGCGCCACGGCCGACGACGCGCACCTCGAACTCCATCTCGCGCGAACGGGATCCGACCCGCACGAGCCGGGCCTCGATCTCGATCACGTCACCGGCCCGGACCGGCGCGAGGAACTGTACCGAGGAGTACGACGCGAAGAGCCCCTCGTCACCGTCGGTGCGGATGCACATCTCGGTGGCGACGTCGCCGAAGGCTGCCAGCGAGTAGGCCCCGTCGACGAGGTTGCCGGCGTAGTGGGCGTGGCTGTAGGGCACGTAGCGGCGGTGGACGACGGTGGCACCGACCTCGGCACGGGTCATCGCTGCACTCTTCGGGGGTCGGGGTGGGTGCGGGACGCGACGAGCTGGTGCACCAGGTAGGACGCGACCTCGCCGGGCGTGGTGCCCCGGCCGAAGACCCGGTCGACCCCGAGCGAGCCGGCCGAGCCCTCCTCGAAGCGCGGCCCGCCGACGACCAACAGCGGCACGGACCCCGCGGGGAAGGCCTCACGGAAGGCGGCCGACATGGCCGTGGTGTTGTGGATGTGGGCGTCCTTCTGGGTGACCACCTGCGAGACGAGCACGGCATCCGCGCGCACCTCGCGGGCGGTGTTGACCAGGTCGGGCACGAGCACCTGGGCTCCGAGGTTGACCACCGTCATCTCGCGGTAGTACTCCAGGCCCTTCTCGCCGGCGAACCCCTTGATGTTGAGGATGGCGTCGATGCCGACGGTGTGGGCGTCGGTGCCGATGCAGGCGCCGACGACGACGAGCTTGCGGCGCAGGCGCTTCTTGATCTCGGTGTTGATCTCCTTGGAGGTCAGCAACGGGAACTCCCGCTCGTGCACCTCGACCTCACGGACGTCGACGAGGTGGGTGACCGAGCCGTAGACGACGAAGAAGGTGAAGTGCGGGCCCATCGCCTTCGCGTGCACGAGCAGGGCGGGCTCCATACCCATCTTCGCGGCGAGCTGCAGGGCAGCACCCTCGGCCCGCTTGTCGTGCGGGAGCGGGAGGGTGAACGAGACCTGCACCATGCCGTCGCCGGTGGTGTCGCCGAAGGGCCGCACGATCGGGCCCGGCTCGGCGAGGCTCTGGTCGCCCTCGACGGCATGCTCCATGCGGCGCTGCGCGTCGTGGGCGTCACGGCGGCGGGTCATCGGGTGGCTCCTTCCTCGAGCAGGGTGGTCGCGGGGTTGTCGTAGTCGTCGGCCTTGACCGCGACGCCGTCGAGCCCCTTGCCCTTGGTGGGCGGGCGCTTCATCGAGCCGAAGGTGCCGTCGGCGATCGCCGCGAGCAGCGGCTGCGGGTGGGCGGTGCCGCGGGTCGTGGTGTCGCTGACGATCTCGTCGAGCAGGTCGACCGCCTCGCCGATCACCTGCCGTGCCCGGGTCTGGATCAGCCCGTCGTGCGGCGGGTGGAAGTCCTCGGTGAGACCGCCCGCGGCGTTGAGCACGTAGCGGACGTTCTGCAGGGCCAGGTCGCGGTCGGACAGCCAGGGCGTGACGACGGCCTCGGTCATCATGCCGACGAGCAGGATGCCCTGGCCGGTCATGGCGCCCACGAGGTTGAAGAAGCCGTCGAGCAGGTAGCCACGGAAGACGTCGCCGGTCATGTGCTTGGTGGGCGGCATCCACTTCAGGGGCGCGTCGGGGAAGAGCTGGCGTGCGAGCAGGGCGTGGGCGAGCTCGAGACGGAAGCTGTCGGGGATCTCGGGGTTGATCTCGAAGGCGTGGCCCAGGCCCAGCTGCCAGTCCTCGAGGCCGGCCTCCTTGGCGAAGTACTCGTTGAGCAGCTGGCTCACGGTGACCGTGTGGGCGGCCTCCACGGCATCCGCGGTGGTGAGGTAGTTGTCCTCGCCGGTGTTGATGATGATGCCGGCGCGAGCGTGCACCTGGCGGCTGAAGCGCTGGTCGACGAAGGTGCGCACCGGGTTGATGTCGCGGAAGAGGATGCCGTACATCGAGTCGTTGAGCATCATGTCGAGCCGCTCGAGGCCGGCCAGGGCCGCGATCTCGGGCATGCACAGGCCGCTGGCGTAGTTGGTGAGGCGCACGTAGCGGCCGAGCTCCCTGCTCGACTCGTCGAGGGCGGCGCGCATCAGGCGGAAGTTCTCCTGGGTGGCGTAGGTGCCGGCATAGCCCTCACGGGTCGCGCCCTCCGGCACGAAGTCGAGCAGGCTCTGGCCGGTGGAGCGGATGACGGCGATGACATCGGCGCCCTCGCGGGCCGCCTGCTGCGCCTGCGGGATGTCCTCGTAGATGTCGCCGGTGGCGACGATGAGGTAGATCCACGGCTTCTGCTTCGGGTCGCCGTAGCGCTTGACCATGCGGTCGCGCGTGGCGCGCTGCCGGTCGATCTCGCGGATGCCGCGGGCGACCGCCGTGCGGGCGGCCTTGCGGCTCGCGGTGGCGTCCTTGCCCTCGGGGAGGCGGAAGGTGACGGCGCCGCTGGCGGACTTCTGCGCCAGGGTCAGCAGGTCGGGGGCGTCGCCGCGGCGCAGGGCGTCCCAGACCGGGGTCGTGACGCCGTGCTCCAGGCCCACGCCGTCGCGGACGGCGTCGACGAGGTGGTTGACCCAGGGGATGTTCTCGTGGTCGGCGCCGGACAGGCCGGCCAGCCGCAGGGTCGCCCGCTCGACGGACACCGTCGTGTGGCTGCGGGCGAGGTCGACGACCGGCTTGCCGGCCCGGCGGGCCAGGGTCCGGGCGCGGCGGACCGTCGCGGGGTCGAGGTCGAGGAGAGGGCGCGCACGTGAAGACACGGCGCCAATCTACCAACCTTCGCGGGAGTATTTACGGCGCTGCCGGTCCAACACGACAGGATCTGTCGGAGGCCGGGCCGCTGCGGTGGAGCCTGCTTCTCGCCGAGGACCGGACGCAGCCCCAGCCGTGGGGCATGGTGGGTTCATGACCGAAAGACTCCCGCGGCTGCACCCGCCGTTCGCCGACCCGCGCCGGCAGGCGCTGCACGCCGCCATCGTCGGCGGGCGTCGCGGCACGGGGCCGCAGGCGTTCCACCTCACGGCGCCAGACGGGTCGCTGGTGGGACCGTTCGGCCTGATGCTGCAGGCGCCCCGCGTCGGTGGACCACTTCAGGAGCTCGGGGCGGCGGTGCGGTTCGCGACCTCGTTCACCGACCGGGCGCGCGAGGTCGCCATCCTCACGGTGGCGGCGGTCACCCACAGCGACTACGAGCAGTACGCGCACGAGCGGGTCGGCGCAATGGTGGGCCTGAGCCGGTCCGAGCTGGACGGCATCCGGTCGGGGGCGTTCGCGCACGCCGACGGTGTCGACCCCCTTGAGGCGATGACCTGTCTGGTCACCCGCCGGCTGGCCGAGCGCCGCCCGCTGGACGACGACGACTACGCCGCCGCCCTCGGGGTGCTGGGCGAGCAGCAGTTGCTCGAGCTCGTCGTGCTGGTCGGGTACTACACGATGCTGGCGCAGATGATGTCGGTGTTCGGCGTGGGGGCGCCGGACGCGACGGGGGCCGCGCACGCGCCCTGACCGGTTCGTGCCTCACCCGGTGGCCAGCACCACGCCGTCCCGGAGGGTGAGCCGGCACGTGGGCAGGCTCGCGCCGACGCCTAGCTCGGGCAGGCTCTGGTCGTCGGTGTCGGGTGCGTGCCAGGCGGCGAAGGTTGCGGGGCTGCCGACTCGGAGCACCCCTCCCCCGCGCTCGCGTGCGGCGGCGTACCCGCCGGTGGTGTGCGCCTCGAGCGCCGTGCCCACGTCGAGCCGCTGGCGCGGGTCGTGGTGCTCGACGGCCGCACGCACTGCCGCCCAGGGGTCGAACGGCGTCACCGGTGAGTCCGAGCCGAAGGCCAGGCGCACCCCCGCCCGGACCAGGCCTGCGAACGGGTTCGTGCCCGGCACCCGGGCCCGGCCCAGACGTGCCTCGTACATGCCTGCCGCGCCACCCCACATCGCGTCGAAGGCCGGCTGGACACTCGCGACCAGGCCCAGGCGCGCCATCCGGGTGATGCCGACGGCATCGACCATCTCGGCGTGCTCGAGCCGCGGGCGGCTGGCCCGCACGACGTCGAGGCCGACGAGCCGGGCGGCGGCCTCGTACCCCTCGAGCACGGTGTCCATGCCGGCGTCGCCGATCACGTGGAACCCGCTCTGGATGCCGGCGACCGCGCACGCCGCGACGTGGTCGCGGACGTCCCCGCTGGACCGGTAGGCCGTTCCGACGCACCCGGTGTCGTCGGCGTAGCCCGCGCGCAGATGGGCGGTGTGCGAGCCGATAGAGCCGTCGATGTTGAGGTCACCCCCCAAGCCGCTCGCGCCGTGCAGGGCGAGCAACGCGGTCGCCTGCTCGGGCTCGGTGACGGCTTCGGCCCAGTAGCCGACGGTGCGCGGCAGGTGGGGGCGCCGGCCGAGGTCGAGGACGTCGGCGAAGTCGCCGGCGGAGGTGAGCAGCGGTCCGCCGCACTCGTGCACGACGGCGATGCCGTGCGCCGCAGCCGCGCGCAGCGCGTCCTCGATGTCCTCGCGCCGCTGGTCGGCACTGCGCGCTGCGTCGAAGGCGGCTCGGGCGGCGTTCTTGGCGTCGCGGGTGACGAAGCCGTCTCCATGCCAGCCGTCGAGCCGTTGGGCGCCGGAGATCATCGCCAGCGCGCTGGACACCACGGCCGAGTGGCCGTCGATCCGCGACGCGTAGACGACTCCCCCGTAGCTGGCCCGGTCGAGCTCGGTCGCCGTCATCGCACGGTCCTCGGCCCAGTCGTGCTCCTGCCAGTTGAGAACGAAGGTGGGTCGCCCGCCACGGCGGCGCACGGCATCCTCGACGGCCCGCAGCGCCTGGACCACCGATGTGGTGCCGGCGAGGTCGACCCCGCGCAGCCCCATCCCGGTGTGTGAGAGGTGTGCGTGCGCGTCGACGAAGGCCGGCAGCACCAGGGCGCCGTCGAGGTCGACGACGGCGTCCACGACCTCGGCATGACTCTGGGCGCCGTCCTCGTCACCGACCCACCCGACCCGGCCGTCGACGACCACGAGGGCGGTCGCGTCTGGTCGGTCGGGGGTGCGGATCCGCCCGCGTCGGTAGAGCGTCGTCGCCATGGCGTCACTCTAGGAGCGCGACTGCGCGCGTCCGTCGCCGGGCGGTCCCTCATGTGGTGCTCCCGCCCGGCCGGTCGGGTACCGACACAGCTCGTGTTCGAGGTGGTTGGTCAGCCGCGGGCATCACTGGCCTTGGTCAGATGAGGTACCGGCAGAATTCGCGTTCGAGGTGGCTCGTCAGCCGTGGCCGTCGCTGGCGCTGCGGCCGTGCGGGATCGGAGCCGCGAAGCGTTGCCTCCCTCTCCAGCGGCCGCTTGCGCCGGTGCACCCGTTGGGGCCGGCCCGGCTCGACGGGCGCGTCGCTGGTCGCAGGTGTCCCCTCGGCGATATTGGGGAGGGCGCTGGCCGGTGGGAAGGTGAGGCTGCCCCAGCCCAGCAGGGGCGGCGGCTCGGACTCATAGCGGTGCCCGAGCGGGGTGGTCACCTGCACCACCCGCCTCAGGCGAGGGCCGTCCCCGTCGCCCGCATCAACGGCGTTGAGTTCCCGCCGTGGGAAGTCACTGGCCTCATGGCGGTCGCGGCCCGGGTCGTCGGTGTTGGCCCGCCTGAGGACTACGCGGGTGGGCCAGCCGGGGGCTTCCTTGCCGTGGTTGCACCGGGCGCACTTGCCGTTGCCCTCCACGAACGAGGTGCCACCGTGCTCACGCACCGGGGTGGCGTGGTCGGCGTGCACGATCGGCGCCTCACACCACGGCGTGGTGCACACGTCGTCACGCAGCACCAGCATCCGCCGCAGCAACCCACCGAACAACCGCCGCCGCGAGTCCATCGCGACCAGGTCCCGCCCGTCCGCGGAGGTGTACAACCGCCGCACCCACACCCGCGCTGGTGCCGTCAGCCCGGTCGCCTCACTGGCGCCACTGGCGCCACTGGCGGCGGTCGCGGCCCCAGGAGCCCCGGGCCCGTTGGACCCCGGTGCCCCTGCAGCGTCACGGGCCGGCGTGGTCACCAGTAAAGAGGACTGCTGGCCACCGGTTGCCGTGGCGGACATCTCGAACCCTTCAGACCCGATGCTCTGGTAGCCCTCCAGGCCTTCACGCAGCCACGCCCGGGCCACGGGGGCCGGCACACTGCCGTGGCCCGGGACCCGGGCCGGCTCGAACACCGACCGGTCGCCGTCCCCGGTGCCCAACAAGGCCCGGTCGGTCATCACCAGGTGCACCTCCACCGGCTGCAGCTGACCCGCCGCCCGCCCCGACAACAACCCCAACGCGGTATCGGCCGCGACCGCCCCCACCCCACGACCCTCCGGCGCCTGGTCCGGGCACAACCCACCCACCACCGCCTTGGAACGGGCCTGCAACGCCGCGTGCGCCCCCACCACATCCTTCAACGGCCCCAACACGGACAGGTACGCCATCCCGTCCGGAGCCGGGCGCACCGTCACCCGACGGCTCTTCACCGCCGCCTCCATCCGAGCCACCACACTGGCCGCGTCCAGCTCGGCCGCGACCCGCATCGCCGCCCGACCCGCCTGCTTCACCCCCAACCCGGTGATCACCGGCCCCAACCGGCGATCCACCTCGGCCCGGTCCTCGAGCGACAGGCTCGCTGTGCCCTGGACCACCGCGACCGCTACCCGCTCACTGATCGCCCCGT
>JBBQNZ010000004.1:0-64628 GCA_038330415.1 Actinomycetales bacterium
ACCCTCAGGGCGAGTTCGGCGAGTCAGACCCCGGGGAGGACGTCCTTCACCTGCTCAGGATCCCACCGTCGACCGGCGCGAGCTCGCGGGCCTTCTCGGCCCGTCGGGCCGGCAGGTAGAAGAACGCGCCGAGGATGCTGACCGCGCCGGCGGTGACCATGGCGGCCTGCAGGCTGACCCGGTCGGCCATCAGGCCGAGGACCGGCCCGGCGAGCCCGAAGGCGAGGAACGCCATCATGGAGTTGATCGACAGCACCGTGGAGCGGTTCTTCGCCTCGGCCTCGCGGTGCAGCAGCGCGGCGTGCGGCGGGCCGTTCATGCCGTGCATCGAGTAGGTGAACAGGTAGGCGGCGACCAGGCCGACCGGGCCGACGACCAGACCCATGACGACGGCGCCCAGGGCGTTGAGAACCCGCCCGATGATGGCCGCGCGGGCGACGCCCACCCGGCCGGACGTCATCCCGGCCAGCCAGGCGCCGACGCTGAACAGCCCCCAGCCCGCTGCCGACACCGGTCCGACGAGAGCGCCGGCCTCCTGGGCGGACCCCACCAGCTCCTCGAGACGCAGCGGCATGAACGCCTCGAAGGTGATCATGCCGATCGACCAGAACACCTCGGCGGCGACGATGCCCATCAGCACCCGGTTGCGGCCGAGCAGCGCCAGGCCGCTCTTGATCACGACCGGGGTCTGGCGAGCCTCGGTGAGGGCGTGCGCGATCCGGGTGCGCTCGGAGCCGGCGGTGGGGCGGGGCTCCTTCATGACGACCCAGGCCACCACGAGGTGCACCACGGACAGCGCCGCCGACACCCACACGGCGACGTCGAGGGCCGAGGCGTCCTCGTGGCCGAGCACGGTCGCCGCGGGGTTCCACCAGATGAGCACGCCGGACAGCACCGCGCCCACGGCGATGCCGATGCCGAGGATGGACCCGGCCCGCGAGAGTGGGCGGTCGACGTCGCTGCCGGGGGTGGTCGCGTGCACGGTGTCGACGAACCACGCCTCCAGGGGTCCGGAGTCGAGCGCCCGGAAGGCACCCATCAGCGCGCCCGCGACGACGAACGCCCAGAAGCTCTGCGCCAGGGCGTAGGCGGTGATGGCGACGACGTTGATCACGGCGGCCGCGAGGTAGACGGGCCGGCGGCCCACGGCATCCGCGAAGCCGCTCGTGGGCAGCTCGAGGGCGAAGCAGGTCAGGCCCATGACCGAGCCGATCGTGGCGGCCTGGGCGATGGACAGTCCTCGGTTGGTCTGCACCAGGATGAAGATGCCGACGACGAAGCCGACCGGCAGCCAGCGGGTGGTCGTGAGCAGGTAGAAGCGGCGCTCGGCGGCGCGCGGGCTCAGGTGCTGGCTCATCGGGCCGGGGCGTTCTCGAGGTCGAGCGCGTAGGCGAACAGGTAGACCGCGATCCGCTTGGCCTCGGGGTTGCCCTGGCCGACGCGGCGGTAACGGGCCACGACGTCGCCGATCTCGTCGCGCATGGCGCTCAGCTGCTCGGCGGTGAGCAGGACCATGTCGTCGCTGCTGCCGCAGGCGTCCTGCCAGGCCGTGGGCCAGGTGGGGGAGGCGTCGACCCAGCGCTCGGCCTGGGTGGAGAAGTGGCGCACGTAGTCTCGGGCCAGCCAGTTCAGGGCCGTCTCGGAGTCCTCGTCGCCGGCGAAGTCGCTCGGGTAGTAGGAGTGGAAGTCGGTGGCCGCGCGCCACAGGCGCCGCTTGCCCTCTCCCTCGCCGGTGTCGGTGACCAAGCCGACGGCCTCGAGCCTGCGCAGGTGGTAGGACGTGGCCCCCGAGTTGGTGCCGAGGGCCGCCGCGAGACCGGTGGCGGTGGCGGGACCGCCGACGCGCAGGCTGGACAGCAGCCGCGAGCGCAGCGGGTGGGCCAGCACCCGAAGGCTGGCGGCGTCCAGCCGGATGCCGGTGAGCTCGGACTTCACGGGTGAGGCGGGCGTCGGAGTGGTCATGTATGCATAATACCTTTGCACACTTGTCATGCACAAGAGTGGTGCAGAAAAAGTGTGCACGTGCATCGTCGCAGGTCAGCGCGGGTACGGTGGGCGGGCGTCAGCGATTTGGGCCACCGGCGAGCGACCCGTAGACTTGAGGACTGTTGTGCCGTCTGCCTCCGCCAGGGGCTGCACGGTCCCTGACGGGAGCACACGGCATACGCCTTTTCCATCCTCGACGATTCAGGACACCTGATGCGTACCTACACCCCGAAGCCGGGCGAGATCACGCGCCGCTGGCACGTGATCGACGCGACCGACGTCGTGCTCGGCCGGCTCGCCAGCCAGACCGCGATCCTGCTGCGCGGCAAGCACAAGGCGACCTTCGCCCCCCACGTCGACGTGGGCGACTTCGTCATCATCATCAACGCCGAGAAGGTCGCCCTCACCGGCGCCAAGCTCCAGCAGAAGAAGGCCTACCACCACTCCGGTTTCCCGGGTGGCCTCAAGGCGACCTCCTACACCGAGCTGCTCGCCAAGAACCCCGAGAAGGCCGTCGAGAAGGCCGTGCGCGGCATGCTGCCGCGCACCACCCTCGGCAAGGCCCAGCTCAGCAAGCTCAAGGTCTACCGCGGCGCCGAGCACCCGCACACTGCCCAGCAGCCCACTCCCTTCGAGATCACCCAGGTGGCCCAGTGATGACCGACAACGTGCAGATCGACGAGACCGCCGGCACCGACGTCAACGACGCGCTGGTCACCGAGTACACCTCCGAGTCCGACACCGTCGTCGCCGGCGAGGAGGCCGCCCAGCGACCGCGCGCCACGGCGCCCGGTGCCGCCACCGGCCGTCGCAAGCAGGCCGTGGCCCGCGTGCGCATCGTGCCCGGCACCGGTGAGTGGACCATCAACGGCCGCACCCTGGCGGGTTACTTCCCCAACAAGGTGCACCAGCAGATCGTCAACGAGCCGCTCACCCTGCTCGAGCTCGACGGCTCCTACGACGTGCTCGTGCGTGTGCACGGCGGCGGCCCCTCCGGCCAGGCCGGCGCGGTGCGCCTGGGCGTGGCCCGCTCGCTCAACGGCATCGACGAGGAGCTCAACCGCCCGGCGCTGAAGAAGGCCGGCTTCCTCTCCCGTGACGCGCGCGTCCCCGAGCGTAAGAAGGCCGGTCTGAAGAAGGCCCGTAAGGCTCCCCAGTACAGCAAGCGCTGATCCGGCGTCGCGGCACCACTGCTGTGGTGGATGCCGTGCCCGCACCGAAGGCGGCACCCTCTCCCGGGCGCCGCCTTCGGTGCGCTCGGGGGTAGGTTCGGGTCGTATCCACGGAAGGGCACCCCATGTCACGACTCTTCGGCACCGACGGAGTCCGCGGGCTCGCGAACGGCCCGCTCATCACGGCCGAGATGGCCCTGGCCGTCTCCGTCGCGGCGGCGCGCGTGCTCGGCCAGGCCGGGGCCGACCCCGGCCACCGTCCCAAGGCGGTCGTCGGCCGCGACCCCCGCGCATCGGGGGAGTTCCTCGGCGCGGCCGTCGTCGCCGGGCTGGCGGCGGCGGGTGTCGACGTCTACGACGCGGGCGTGCTGCCCACCCCCGCGATCGCCTACCTGACCTCCGACACCGGTGCCGACTTCGGGGTCATGCTCTCGGCGTCGCACAACGCGATGCCCGACAACGGCATCAAGTTCTTCGCCAAGGGCGGGCACAAGCTGCCCGACGACGTCGAGGACCGCATCGAGGCCGCGGTCGGGGAGGACTGGCAGCGCCCCACCGGCGCCGACGTCGGCCGCGTCGTCCACATGCCCGACGGGCACACCCGCTACCTCAGCCACCTGCTGCGTGTGCTGCCGAACCGCATCGACGGCCTGCGGGTGGTCATCGACGGCGCCCACGGTGCGGCGAGCCAGGTCTCGCCCGAGATGTTCCGCCTGGCCGGCGCCGAGGTGTTCGAGATCGGCACCTCGCCCGACGGGCTCAACATCAACGACGGCTACGGCTCCACCCACCTCGACCCGCTCAAGACCGCGGTGCGGGCGCACGGCGCCGACCTCGGCATCGCGCACGACGGTGACGCCGACCGCTGCCTGGCCGTCGACTCGACCGGCACCGAGGTCGACGGCGACCAGATCATGGGCATCCTCGCCGTGGCGCTCAAGGAGCGCGGGGTGCTTGCCCGCGACACGCTCGTCGCGACCGTGATGAGCAACCTCGGCCTGCTCCAGGCGATGGAGCGCGAGGGCATCCACGTGCTGCAGACGGCCGTCGGTGACCGCTACGTGCTCGAGGAGATGCGCGCGGGTGGCTACTCGCTCGGCGGGGAGCAGTCCGGGCACGTCATCCTGCTCGACCACGGCACCACGGGTGACGGCACGCTCACCGGCCTGATGCTGGCGGCCCGGATGGTTCAGACGGGCCGCACCCTGGCCGACCTCGGCACCGTGATGACCCGCCTGCCGCAGGTGCTGGTCAACGTCAAGGGCGTCGACACCAGCCGGGTCGACAGCGACGAGCACCTGCTGTCGGCGGTGCACCACGAGCAGACCAGCCTCGACGGGTCCGGCCGGGTGCTGCTGCGCCGGTCGGGCACCGAGCCGCTGGTTCGGGTCATGGTCGAGGCGCCCACCCAGGAGCAGGCCAACGCGATCGCCGACCGGCTCGCCGGCGTCGTGCGTGAGCGCCTCTCGCTCTGACCCCCCTGCCCCCTGCCCGGCCCGTTCGCGACTTCTTGCGAAGTACCCACCACGCGACGCCCCGAAGGGGGCTCTCGCGGGTGGGGACTTCGCAATAGGTCGGGTGCAGGTGCGGACCGCAGTGGAATTGAGGCGGCGCGCCGGGGGTTGGCCCGAGAGCCCCGAGCCGTCGGGCCGAGCGGTGCGACGGCATCCTGCACCCGCTTCCCGAGGAGACCTGTCATGCCGCTCGAGTCCCTGAACGACGTCCTGTACACCACCGCCGCGAGCGCCCAGGGCGGGCGCGGGGGCCGGGTCCGCAGCGAGGACGGGGTGGTCGACCTCGAGCTCGGCAAGCCCGGGAGCAAGACCAACCCGAAGGCCAACCCGGAGACGCTCTTCGCGGCCGGGTGGGCCTCGTGCTTCAACAACGCGCTGGGCCGGATCGCGACGTCGCAGGGGTTCGACGGCGCCGGCGCCGTGACGGTCGCCGCGGTGAGCCTGGGCAGCACCGGCACGCCCGACGCCCCGGGGGTGGGCCTGTCGGCCGAGCTCACCTCGACCATCCCGGGCGTCGACGCCGAGACCGCCCAGGCGCTGGCCGACGCGGCTCACCAGGTTTGCCCGTACTCCAAGGCCACCCGGGGCAACATCGACGTCATCGTGATCGGCACACCCGCCTGACACCACCCCGACTTTTCATGGCAGGAGCCGGGTACAACCGCCGCTCCGCGGCGTGTTGCCCGGCTCCTGCCATGAAAAGTCGGGGAAGCGCGGGGAGGTCGGGAGCGGTCAGAGGTTCGCGACGACGTGTCTGGCGATCTCCAGGGATGCGGTGGCGGCCGGCGAGGGTGCGTTGAGCAGGTGAACGACGCGGCCATGCCGTTCGAGCAGGAAGTCGTCGACGAGCGTGCCGTCGGGTCGCACCGCCTGGGCTCGCACCCCGGCGGGCGCCGGCACGAGGTCGGCATCCGCGAGCTGCGGCACCAGCCGTCGCGCACTGTCGGCGAAGCGCCGGTGCGACAGCGAGCGCAGCATCTCGGCGGCACCGCTGCGGGCCTGGCGCCGGGCCAGTCGCCAGAAGCCGCCGAACCGCAGTGTGTCGGCGAGGTCGCGGGCGTCGACCCGGCCCCAGTCGTAGCCCTCACGGGCCAGCGCCAGCACGGCGTTCGGGCCGGCGTGCACGTGACCGTCGATGCCCCGGGTCAGGTGCACGCCGAGGAAGGGCAGCTCGGGGTCGGGCACGGGGTAGACCAGGCCGCGCACCAGGTGGGCCGCGGCCGGCGTCAGCTCGTGGTACTCGCCGCGGAACGGGACGATGTGCACCGACGGGCGGTGGCCGAGCAGCCGGGCCACCCGGTCGGCGTGCAGGCCGGCGCAGCTCACCACCACGTCGGCCGCCAAGTCGCCGCGGGCCGTCTCGATCACGACTTCGCTCGGGCGTTCGGCGCCCCCGACGACCTCGGTGCCGGGCAGGAGCCGGGCGCCGGCGTCGCGTAGCCGACGGACGAGCACGGCGCACACCGCGCGGTAGTCGATGACGCCGGTCTCGGCCACGTGCAGGGCGGCGACCGCCGCGACGTGTGGCTCGTGCTCGCGAGCCTGCGCGGCGGTGAGCCGGGTGACGGCCAGCCCGTTGGCCAGGCCGCGCTGTTCCAGCGCCGCGAGGCGGTCGAGCTCACCGGCGGCGGTGGCCACGACCAGCTTCCCGGTGACCCGGTGCGGCACCCCCTCGTCGCGAGCGAGGTCGAGCAGGGCGGTCGCCCCCGCACGGCACCACAGCGCCTTGCTGCTGCCCGGCGGGTAGTACAGGCC
Source organism: Actinomycetales bacterium (assembly GCA_038330415.1). Lineage (GTDB taxonomy): Bacteria > Actinomycetota > Actinomycetes > Actinomycetales > Dermatophilaceae > Fodinibacter. The sequence continues at coordinate 6,428 of JBBQNZ010000004.1, forward strand.
CGAGTGCACCACCCCGCTGTTGCGCCCGGTCTGGTGGCGCGCCCAGTCGTGCTCCTTCTCCACCACCGTCACTCGCGCCGATGGGTCGTCACGCAGCACCCGCTCGGCCACCGCGAGCCCCACGATGCCGCCGCCGATGACGACGACGCGCCGTCCCGGTGTCACGGCATCCGCCGACGGCTCAGCGCGCATGGTGGGCGGCGAGGATGCGGGCGTACTCGCGCCCGGAGTCCTTCACCGTGCGCAGCTGGGTGTCGTAGTCGACGTGCACGATGCCGAAGCGCTTGTCATAGCCGTAGGCCCACTCGAAGTTGTCGAGCAGGCTCCACGCGAAGTAGCCGCGCACGTCGGTGCCGCCGTCGATGGCGTCGGCCACCGCACCCAGGTGCCCCTGCAGGTAGGCGACCCGGTCGGGGTCGTGCACGTGCCCGTCGTCGGTGACGGTGTCGGCCCACGCCGAGCCGTTCTCGGTGACGTAGATCGGCAGCCCCGACTCGCGCGCCGACCGCTCGAGGATGAGGCGGTGGCCCTCGGGCGACTGCTCCCAGCCCATGTCCGTCACTGGCGGGTGCGGGTCGACCGTGGTGACGCCGTGGCAGCCGGGCATCGAGTTCGTGGTCTCCTCGCCGTCGCGGCTCGCGCGCACCCGGGTCGGGAAGTAGTTGTTGACGCCGAGGTTGTCGAGCGGTGCCGAGATGATGGGCAGGTCGCCGTCCTGGATGAACGCGTGGTCGGTGAGGTGCGCGGTGTCGTCGAGCAAGCCGTCGGGGTAGGCGCCGTGGAAGAGCGGCCCGAAGAAGATGCCGTTGAGCGCGTTGTCGGCACGGCGCACGGCATCCTCATCACGCTCGTCGCCATCGTCAGGCCCCCACACCTGGGTCGGGTTGAGCGTGATCGAGACCTCCGCCTGCGGGGAGTTCTCGCGGATGACCGGCACCGCGGCGCCGTGGGCGAGCATCAGGTGGTGCGCGGCCACCATCGCCTCGACCGGGTCGTGGTGGCCGGGGGCGTGCGCGCCGATGGCGTAGCTGAGGATGCTCGAGCACCAGGGCTCGTTGAACGTGGTCCAGTTGGTGACCCGATCGCCGAGGGCCGCGACGGTGGCGGCGGCGTAGTCGGTGAACCAGCCGGCGACGTCGCGGTTCAGCCACCCGCCCTGGTCGTCGAGCACCTGCGGGAGGTCCCAGTGGTAGAGCGTGACCACCGGCCGGATGCCGTTCTCCAACAACGTGTCGACGAGCCGTGAGTAGAAGTCGAGACCCTTGGCGTTCACCGCACCGGTGCCGCCCGGCACGATGCGCGGCCACGCCACGGAGAAGCGGTAGGCGTCGAGGCCGAGGTCCTTCATCAGTGCGACGTCCTGCGGCATCCGGTGGTAGTGGTCGCACGCGACGTCACCGGTGTCGCCGTTGGCCACCTTGCCGGGGGTGCGGCTGAAGGTGTCCCAGATCGAAGGGCTGCGGCCGTCCTCGTCGTGTGCGCCCTCGATCTGGTAGCTCGCCGTGGCGGCTCCCCAGAGGAAGCCGTCGGGGAAGGTGCGCGCGAACGTCTCCATGGGGCGTCACGCTACCGGTCGGGCGTGACCTCGTCGCCGACGCGTATCTCTCCGACCGACTCCGGCACCAGCTGCACGGCGAACCACGTCGCGCCGTCCCACTTCCGGTGCTTGGCCAGGGTGCGGATCGGTTCGTGCGACCGCTCCAGTGACGTGGGGTCGACGGTCGTCATCACGCAGCGGTCGACGGGCTTGACGACGCGGAACTCCACCGCGCCCACCTGCACCCGGCGCCAGCCGTCCTCCTCGAACGGCTCGAGATCTCCGTCGACCACCAGGTTGGGCCGGAACCGTTCCACGGCGAGCGGAGCCTCCGGCTGCTCGCCGCGCTCGAGCGCCGTCTCGGCCACCCACTCCTGCAGCCGTCGCAGCGAGGACGCGGAGGCGAGCGTGACCGGGTAGGCGTCGGCGAAGGCGGTGGCCTCACCGGGACGGCCGTGCGCCGCGTTGAGGGGGCGTGGGGTGCGCACGTGCACCAGGCGCAGGTCGTCGCGGCCGAGCACCGTGCCGAACCAGTCGCCGGCTCGCTCGGGAGCGGCGGTGCCCTCGAGTGCGCGCCCGTGGACGGTCACCGGCAGGGCCGGCCCATCGGGCACGTCGACCTCGAGCGGGGTGGTTCCGGGGGCGGTCAGCCGCAGGTCGTGGGCCAGGCCGGGGTCGGTGGCCGTCGTGTCGGCGGTGACGGTGAGCAGTCGGTGCTCCTCGCGAGCGGTCACGCACTCGCCGGTGGCGTCGACGACCATCCAGCGCCGATCGCGGGCCAGCCCCCAGGGCTCCACCTCGCCGTGCAGCACCGCCCGCACCGCGGTGCTCTTCACCGGGTGCAGGTGGAGCGCCTCGAGCCGGATCACCCGTCGATGCCGACGTCGCCGATGATGCGCACCACCTTGGCCTCGCCGTCGGAGAGGTCGTACTGGGCACCCACGACGCCCAGCGCACCCGAGCGGATGCGGTCGGCGATGAGCGTGGAGCGCTCGCTGATCAGGTCGCAGGTGCGCTCGACGTGCTCGCGCTCGATCTGCTCGATGGTGGGGGTGCGCCCGCCGCGGGATGCCGCGAGCACGCTGGGTGTCACCCGCTCGACGATGTCGCGCAGGAAGCCCCCGGGCACCTCACCGGTGCGCACGGCCACCTCGGCGGCCCTGACCGCTCCACACGAGTCGTGGCCGAGCACGACGATGAGCGGGCAGTTGAGCACGCCGACGCCGAACTCGAGCGAGCCGAGCACACTGGGGTCGAGGACGTGGCCGGCGGTGCGAACCACGAAGAGGTCGCCCAGGCCCTGGTCGAAGATGATCTCGGCCGCCACCCGCGAGTCGGCGCAGCCGAAGAAGATGGCGAACGGGTTCTGCTTCGCGGCCACCTGGTGCCGGAAGTGCACGTCTTGGTGCGGGTGGGCGCGCTCGTCGGCCATGAAGCGGGCGTTGCCTGCGGCCAGCATGCGCCAGGCCTGCTCTGGACTGCGGGGCCGCGTCCCCGGTTGCGTGCGGTGCCGCTCGATCACGCCCGCGACGCTACCAGCGCCCGGGGGTGTGGACCCGGACTGCTCACCCGGCGCACCGGCCTGGCGCCACCTCCTCAGCGTCGTGACGACGCCGCCACAGGTCGGTGACAGTCCCGGGTCGCACGGTGGATCACGGAGCGGATCACCGGCATCCGCCAGGTACTCAAGGAGAACTCATGCGTCGCAACACTCTCGGACTCGCCGCCGCCGCCCTCGCGGCGGCCGGCGTCGTCGGCGTCGTCGGCGTCGCCGGCGCGGCCCTCGCCGCCGCCGACGACTCCACCGCCACCCCCAGCCCGTCGGCCACCTCGTCGAGCGCACCCCGTGGTGACGCCACCGGGCGCCCGGGCAGGTCTCCGGACGTCGCCGTGACCGGCAGCGCGGCCGACAAGGTCATCGCCGCGGTCAAGGCCAAGGACTCCGCGGTGACCATCACCACGGTGCGCCAGGACCCCGACGGCTCCTACGACGCGATCGGCACCAAGGCCGGCAGCCCGGTGTTCTTCGACGTCAGCGCCGACCTGAAGACGGTCACCGCGGCAACCGGTATGCATGGCGGCCCCGGCGGCCCTGGTGGAGGGCACCGTGGCGGGCCGGACGGCACCAACGCCCCGGGTGGTGCCGGCACGCTGCCGGGAGGCTCGGGCAGCGGCTCGAGCCCGAGCCCGACGGACGCCAACGCGGCCTACGCGGTCTGACCTCACGACGCAGAAGCTCGGGTGGCACGCAGCCATCGCTGCGTGCCACCCGAACTTCTGCGTGAGGAGAGGTCAGACCAGGCCGGTGCGCTTCTCGATGGTGAACGCGACGGGCTTGGTGAACGACGCGAAGAAGTCGTTGCCCTTGTCGTCGACGACAACGAAGGCGGGGAAGTCCTCGACCTCGATCTTCCAGATCGCCTCCATGCCGAGCTCGGGGTACTCGAGCACCTCGACGCTCTTGATGCAGTCCTGGGCCAACCGCGCGGCCGGGCCACCGATCGACCCGAGGTAGAACCCGCCGTGCGTCTTGCAGGCGTCGGTCACCTGCTGGCTGCGGTTGCCCTTGGCGAGCATGACCATCGAGCCACCGGCCGCCTGGAACTGGTCGACGTAGGAGTCCATCCGCCCGGCGGTGGTCGGGCCGAACGAGCCGGACGGCATCCCCGCAGGGGTCTTGGCCGGGCCGGCGTAGTAGACCGGGTGGTCGCGCAGGTAGGCCGGCATCTCCTCGCCCGCGTCGAGCCGCTCCTTGATCTTGGCGTGCGCGATGTCGCGGGCCACCACGAGCGGGCCGGTCAGCGACAGTCGGGTCTTCACCGGGTGCTTCGCGAGCTCGTCGAGGATCTGCGCCATCGGGCGGTTGAGGTCGATGGAGACCACGGCGCCCTCACCGGTCGACGACGCGCCCACGGCATCCGCCTGCTCGTCGGCCAGCCCGGTGTGGGTCTGGTCGGGCAGGAAGCGGGCGGGGTCGGTCTCGAGCTGCTCGATGAACACGCCCTCCGGGGTGATCTTGCCGAGCACCTGGCGGTCGGCCGAGCACGACACCGCGATCGCGACGGGCAGCGAGGCACCGTGCCGGGGCAGGCGCACCACGCGCACGTCGTGGCAGAAGTACTTGCCGCCGAACTGCGCCCCGATGCCGAACTGCCGGGTCAGCTCGAGCACCTTCTCCTCGAGCTCGGTGTCGCGGAACCCGTGGCCGGTGGCCGGGTCGCCCGACTTGGGCAGCTGGTCGAGGTACTTGGTGCTCGCGTACTTGGCTGTCTTGAGGGCGAACTCGGCACTCGTGCCGCCGATCACGATGGCCAGGTGGTAGGGCGGACAGGCCGCCGTGCCGAGGCCGCGCAGCTTCTCGTCGAGGAAGCGCATCATCGCGTCGGGGTTGAGGATCGCCTTGGTCTCCTGGAACAGGTAGGACTTGTTGGCGCTGCCCCCACCCTTGGCCATGAACAGGAACTTGTAGGTGGTCTCGTGGCCGGCGGCGGTGTCGGCGTAGAGCTCGATCTGTGCGGGCAGGTTGGAGCCGGTGTTGCGCTCGTCCCACATCGTCACCGGCGCCATCTGCGAGTAGCGCAGGTTGAGCCGGGTGTAGGCGTCGTAGACCCCGCGGCTGATCGGCTCCTCGTCGAGGCCTGCGGTGAGCACGTGCTGGCCGCGCTTGCCCATGACGATCGCGGTGCCGGTGTCCTGGCACATCGGCAGGATGCCGCCCGCAGCGATGTTCGCGTTCTTGAGCAGGTCGAGCGCCACGAACTTGTCGTTGTTGCTCGCCTCGGGGTCGTCGAGGATGTTGGCGAGCTGCTGCAGGTGCGCCGGGCGCAGGTAGTGCGCGATGTCGTGCATCGCGGTGTCGGTGAGCAGTCGCAGCGCCTCGGGCTCGACCTGAAGGAAGCGGCGGCCGCCGGGCCCGTCGACCACCGAGACCCCGTCGGTGGTGAGCAGCCGGTAGGGCGTCTCGTCGGCGCCGACGGGAAGCAGGTCCTCGTAGCTGAAGTCGGTCATCGGATCTCCTCGCGGGTGGGGGCGTAGGCGCCGGCGCGCAGCACGGTGAGGCCGCTCGTCGCCAGGGCGCGGTCGATGGCGGGGCGCACCTCGGTCAGGCCGGCGGCGCGCAGCCGGTCGCGCGCCTCGGGGCTGCCGAGCAGGTCGTCGTCGAGCAGGCCGGACACCAGCCCGGCCATGAACGAGTCACCGGCGCCGACGGTGTCGACGACCGAGGTGGCACGGGCCGGCTCGCGGCCCTGGTCACCGGATGCCGTGCGCCACGTGACGCCATCGGCGCCGAGCGTGACGACGGTGAGAGCGGCGCCGAGGCCGGCCCAGCGCGCCATCACCTGCGAGGCCGACTCGCCCGGGTAGAGCCACTCGATGTCGTCCTCGGAGCACTTGACGACGTCGGACAGGGCGACGAGCTCCTCGACGCGCGGGCGAACGGCATCCGGGCTGCCCATGATGGTGGGGCGCATGTTGGGGTCGTACGACACGGTGCCCGCCACCCGGGCGCGGTGCACTGCGGCGGTGACCTCGGTGTCGCCGGGGGTGAGGGTGGTGCCGATCGAGCCGATGTGCAGGTGGGCGGTGCCTTCGGGCAGCTGCACGGGCGGCAGGTCCCAGTGCAGGTCGAAGACGTAGCTGGCGGCGCCGGACTCGTCGAGGGTGGCCGCGGCCGTGGACGTCGGATGGGCCGGGTTGGTGCTGCCCGGCAGCAGCTTCACCCCGCCGGACTCGACGTGCTCGGCGCACCGGGTGCCGCGTGCGTCGGTGCCGACGAGGGTCGCGAACCACGTGTCGTGCCCGAGCCGGGCCAGGCCGAGCGCGACGTTGGCCGGCGACCCGCCCACGTGCTCGGCGGTCTGGCCGTCGGGGGTGTGGACGATGTCGACGAGCAGCTCGCCGATGACGACGACGGGCCTGCTGCCCGCGCTCACGGCTGCGTCCTGCGGGTGCGGGGGACGGATGGTGAGGTGGGGGTCGTGGTGGTCATCTCGTCCTTGTCTGCGATGACGACGGGGCGGCTGCCCAACCTTATCGCCGGGGCGATTGGGCACGTTGGGCGCCCGTCGGCGACGATATGGGGGTGACGACGCCCGCACCCCCGACAAGCCGCTACTCCATGGGGTCCGCCAAGAACCTCGTGCTGTCCCTGGCCGCCGTGGTCGGCATGGTGCTCGTGCTCATCATGATCGTGCCGCGGGTGAGCTCGGTGAGCGGGCCGCCCGTCGACGTGCACGCCACCGCCGTCGACGTGAAGGCCCGCACCGGCTGGCCGATCGTCGAGGCCGTCGGCCTGCCCGAGGGCTGGAGCACGACCTCCGCGCGGTTCGTGCGCACCACCGACGGGTTCTCGACCTGGCACGCCGGCTACCAGACGCCGTCGGGCACCTACGTCGCCGTCGAGCAGACGATGGACCCCACCCCGCTCTGGGTGGAGGCGCAGACCAACCGGGCGCCGAAGACCGGCACCCTGGAGGCCGGCGGGCGCACTTGGACGAAGTACGTGCGCGACACCAAGGTGCAGAACAGCCTGGTCGACGATCCATCGGCCTCCGGTGAGCTGACCACCCTCGTCACCGGCACGGCCAGCTTCGAGGAGATGGCCGACTTCGTCGAGCACCTCCAGCCCGTCTCGCCGTAGGGCCGGTGCGCCCGGATGCCGGTCAGTCGCCGGCGCTGATCCGCGCCTCGGCGGCGTCGAGCCAGGTGGCGCAGTGGGCTGCCAGGGCCTCGCCGCGGGCCCACAGGTGCATGCTCTCTTCGAGCCCGGCCGAGCCGTTCTCGAGCCGGGCCACGAGGTCGACGAGCTCGTCGCGGGCCTGCTCGTAGGACAGTGCCGCGACGTCGGCGTTCGGGTCTGTCTCGCTCGGGGCCTCGGGCGCAGGGGGAGCGGTGGGGTCGGGGGAGCCGGCCGAGGCCTTGGTCGCCATGGTGTGCAGCCTAGCCGCGGCTGCCGACGCCCTCCTCCGCTCGGGGCCGCACGGTGTAGCTCAGCGAGAACACGGCGTCGACCCCGAGCACGAGGGTCCACAGTCCGATGACGTCGACGAGGACCGCGGTGCGCGCCGGGTCGCCGATGACGAGCACGGCGATGCCCAGCAGGCCGACACCCACGACGTAGGCCACCAGGTGGCGACGCAGCCCCTGCCGCTCGTGGGCGGCGTGGGCGCGTCCCGTGCGCGGGGCACGTCGCGGAGGCGGCCCACCGGCATACCGGTGGGCGAAGCGCTCGTCGGCCCAGCGGATCATGGAGTGCCCGAACCCCACCGAGACTCCGATGTAGACCGCGGCCAGGGCGTGGGCCGTGCCGGCGGTGCCACCCGAGCGGAGGTCGGCGACGGTCGCGGTCAGGAGCACCAGGTCGACCAGCGGTGCGCCCACGAGAAGTCCGGCCCCGAGGCGGGGCCTGCGCAGCACGTAGCGGGCGGTGAGCCCGCAGATCACGAGGACCCAGAAGAGGACCTCACCGGTGACGATGACGGCGACGAGCACGAGTCCCCCTGGTGTTTGGTAATACAACCGTACCAAGACAACTGGCCGAGCTGGCCCGGCCCATCCCGACCTTGCAGGCCAGAAGCCGCGTGAACGGCCGACCTCGCGGCGTGTTGGCCGGCCTCTCACCTGCAAAGTCGGGGACGGGCGGGAGGGGGCCAGTGCTAGACATGGCGCGTGCCCAAGGTCGTCGACCCCGACGAGCGCCGCCGAGCCGTCGTCGACGCGCTCTTCGCCGTGGTGCGCCGCGAGGGGATGGCCGGGGCGACGGTGCGGGCGGTGGCGGCCGAGGCGGGGCTGTCGCCCGGTGCGATGCGCCACTACGTGACCTCGCAGAGCGACCTGCTCGAGCTGGCCACCCGGGCCGTCGCCGATCAGGTCGCCACTCGGATCGGCAGCCACCGGTCGGTGCAGGGTCTCGACGACCTCGTCGACCTGCTGGCCGAGGTCGTGCCTCTCGACGACGAACGACGAGCGGAGGCCGAGGTCTGGCTGGCCATGGTCGTCGAGTCGCGCACCGATGCACGGCTGGCGCCGCTGGCGCGCGAGACCCACGAGGGTCTGCGCGCCATGGCTGCAGCCGTCGTGCATGCCGTGGCGCCGGCGCTGCCGCCAGAGTCGGCCGAGCTGGAGGCAGACCGGCTGCACGCCCTCGTCGACGGGCTCGCCCTGCACGGCGTGCTGCACCCGGACGTCGCTACCCCACAACGGCTGCGGGCGACGCTGCACGCCCACGTCGCGGAGCTGGCTGGGGGCTGACGAGCGGGATCGCGAGACCAGGGCGGCTTCCGGCCGACGACCCACCCCCGACCTTGCAGGTCAGACGCCGTGGCACATGCGGCTTCCGCGGAGTGTTGCCCGGCTTCTAACCTGCAAGGTCGGGGTGCCGCCAGCGGACCGGTGGTCGGCCCCCGTGCGGTCAGAGGTCGTCGGCGCTGGCGACCGGGCGGGCGGCGAAGTCGCCGCGGGCCACGCGCACCCGCAGCAGCTCGCCGACCTCGAGGGCCGCCGGGTCGCTCACGACCGACCCGTCGACCTGCTGCACGATCGCGTAGCCCCGGTCGAGGGTCGACTGCGGCGAGAGGGTGCGCACCTGGGCGCGCAGGTGCTCGGTGTGGTCGCGGGCCCGGTGCAGCTGGCTCTCGAGGCGCCGCCGCGCCCGGGCGCGCAGGGCCCCGACGACGTCGCGCTGGCTGCGAACGAAGGCGCCCTTGTCGGTGAGCACCGGCCGGCTGCGCAGCTCGACCAGGCGGCGGCGCTCGTGGTGCAGCCGCCCCGCGAGCGCCCGGCGAGCACGGTCGCGAGCAGCGGTGACGGCGGCGCGCTCGGCGGCGGCATCCGGCACGATCGCCTTGGCGGCGTCGGTGGGGGTGGAGGCGCGGTGGTCGGCGACGAGGTCGAGCAGCGGGGTGTCGACGTCGTGGCCGATGGCGCTGACCACGGGCGTGCGGGCCGCCGCCACCGCCCGCACCAGCGTCTCGTTGCTGAACGGCAGGAGGTCCTCGACCCCGCCGCCGCCACGGGCGATGACGATGACGTCGACCTCCGGGTGCGCGTCGAGCTCGGCGAGGGCGGCGGTCACCTCGGCCACCGCGGTGGCACCCTGCACGGCGACCTGACGGATCTCGAAGCGGGTGGCCGGCCAGCGGCGCCGGGCGTTCTCGACGACGTCGCGCTCGGCCGCGCTGGCCCGGCCACAGACCAGGCCGACGCGGCGGGGGAGGAAGGGCAGCGGGCGCTTGCGGTCGCGGTCGAACAGGCCCTCCTGGGCCAGGTGGCGCTTGAGGTACTCGAGCCGGGCCAGCAGCTCGCCGACGCCGACCGGCCGGATCTGCCGGGCGTCGAGCATCAGCGAGCCGCGCTGGGTCCAGAAGGCGGGTTTGGCCTGCAGCACGACGCGGACCCCCTCGGTGAGCGGGCCCGGCATCGCGTCGAGGGCGTTGACGGAGATGGAGACCGACAGGCTCATGTCGACGTCGGGGTCGCGCAGGGTCAGGTATGCCGTGCGGGCACCGGGGCGCCGGTTGAGCTGCACGACCTGCCCCTCGACCCACAGCGTCGACATCTTCTCGACGTACTCGCCGATCTTCATCGACAGCAGGCGCACCGGCCAGGGCTGCTCGGCCGTCGTCTCGGCCGCCCGCTCGGGCAGCGGTCCGCGACCCTCTCGTGCCGGCGTGCTCATGCGCCGAACTCTAGGGCGCACCACCGCCAACGGGCCGGACCGCCCTGGCCCGGCCGGTCGGGTGCGTCAGCGCGTCTGGCGGCGGCGGGCCGAGCGCAGCATCGCCCGGTGCAGCGCACGAGGCAGTGCGGGCGGGGGCAGCGTCGTGCGCCGGCCGTCGGCACGGCATCCGTCGAGCAGCAGGGCGACGTGCCGCCGCCAGGCGTCGGGCACGTCGTCGCGCGTGGTCTCGAGGATGCCGGCGATCGCGAAGGAGATGACCGGTAGGTCCTCGGGGGTGAGGTCGCCGCGCAGGACGTCGGCGTCCTGGCCGCGCCGGATGACCTGCGCGATGGCGTGCTGGCCGGCTGCGCGGTCACCGCCGAGACCGCGCAGTGGCCGCACCTCGGACTGGATGAGGTGGGTGAAGCCCCGGTTGCGCGCCTCGATGTCGCCGACCGCGGTCACCAGGTCGGCGAACCCGTCCCAGGGGTCGTCGGCGGCCAGGGCGTGCGCGGTGCTCGACTCGAACTGGGCGAGGGCGTCGGCGAACGCCTCGGTGATCAACTCGCTGCGGTCGGGGAAGCGGCGGTAGAGCGTGGCGATGCCGACCCCTGCCTCTGCGGCCACCGCGGCCAAGGGGGCCGAGACGCCGTCCCGGGCGAACACCGAGCGGGCGGCGTCGAGGATCCGCTCGCGGTTTCCGGCCGCGTCAGCGCGCAACGGACGTGGGCTCGGATCGGGATCGGGCGGCATCCCAGCAGCGTAAGTGGAATAACCCCTCCGTTTGGTCGGTTCCGTCGAACACATGTGGAGGATGCGCTCCACATCCTGCCGAGAGCGGAGAACCGGGATGAACACCGTGCTGTGGGTCCTGCAGATCGTCCTGGCGGTCGCCTTCGGCCTGGCCGGCATCGGCAAGCTGAGCCAGCCCAAGGAGAAGATGAAGGAGCGGATGGGTTGGGTCGAGGACTACTCCCAGGGCACCATCCGGATGATCGGCGCCCTGGAGCTGCTCGCGGCCATCGGCCTGGTGCTGCCGGCCGCGACCGGCATCCTGCCGTGGCTCACCCCGCTGGCCGCGCTCGGGCTGGTGGTGATCATGGCGCTGGCCATCCCGGTGCACCTGCGGCGCCGCGAGACGCAGATGGTGGCCGTCAACGTCGTGCTCGGCCTGATCGCGGCGTTCGTCGCCTGGCAGCGGTTCGGGCCCAACGCGTTCTGACGGCTGAGGTCTCGGGTCCACGGATTCGGGGACGGTCGGGCGCCCGCCTACGATGGAGCACATGGCTGACTCCAGCAAGCGCGTGCTCCTCGCCACCCCCCGCGGCTACTGCGCGGGCGTCGACCGGGCGGTCGTCACGGTCGAGAAGGCCCTCGAGCTCTACGGCTCCCCGGTCTACGTGCGCAAGGAGATCGTGCACAACAAGCACGTCGTCACGACCCTGCAGAGGCGCGGCGCGATCTTCGTCGACGAGACCGACGAGGTGCCCGAGGGCGCCACGGTCGTGTTCTCGGCGCACGGGGTGGCCCCGGTCGTGCACGAGGAGGCGCGAGCCCTGTCGCTGCGCGCCATCGACGCCACCTGCCCGCTCGTCACCAAGGTGCACCGCGAGGCGGTGCGCTTCGCAGACAGCGACTACGACATCCTGCTCATCGGCCACGAGGGCCACGAGGAGGTCATCGGCACCGCCGGCGAGGCGCCCGACCACATCCAGCTCGTCGACGGCCCCGACCACGTCGACCACGTCACCGTGCGCGACCCCGACAAGGTGGTCTGGCTCTCGCAGACCACGCTGTCCGTCGACGAGACCCTGGAGACCGTGCGGCGCCTGCGCGAGCGCTTCCCCTCGCTGCAGGATCCGCCCAGCGACGACATCTGCTACGCCACCCAGAACCGCCAGCTCGCGGTGAAGCAGATGGCCGCCGACTGCGACCTCATGCTCGTCATCGGCTCGCGCAACTCGTCCAACTCGGTGCGGCTCGTCGAGGTCGCGCTCGAGCACGGTTCTCGGACTGGCCATCTCGTTGACTACGCCGACGAGATCGACGAGGCGTGGCTCGAGGGTGTGTCGACGGTCGGGGTCACCTCCGGAGCCTCGGTGCCCGAGATCCTGGTGCGCGAGGTGCTCGAGCACCTCGCCGCCCGCGGCTACGGCGACGTGACGCCGGTCGTTGCCGCGCAGGAGTCGATCATGTTCTCGCTGCCCAACGAGATCCGCCGCGACCTCAAGGCCGCCGGCAAGTCCGACAAGATGGTGCACGACGCCAGCTTCACCGACGCCGGGTCGCTGCGCTGACGGCCGCGCAGCGATGACTGAGCCGGATGCCGGGCACGCGCCGGTCACGCTCGCCGTGGGGGCCGAGGCCCTGGCGGTCGCGGGGCGCCTCCTGCACGACTTCAACACCGAGTACGACGACGTCACACCAGGTGCTGCAGCGCTCGCGGTGCGGCTCACCGAACTGGTGGCCGGCGGGGCCACGGACGTGCTCCTCGGCGAGGGTGCGGAAGGTCCGGCCGGGGTGGGCGTCCTGCGCTACCGGCCCTCGCTCTGGACGGCGGCGAACGAGTGCTACCTCGCCGAGCTGTACGTCGTGCCGCAGATGCGGGGCAAGGGGCTCGGCCGGATCCTGCTGAGGGCCTGCGTCGACCGAGCGCGTGAGCGACGTTGCGACTTCATCGACCTCGCGACGAGCGAAGACGACGGGGGCGCCCAGCACCTCTACGAGTCGGAGGGCTTCCACGCCACCGAGGGGACGGGTGGGCCGGTGACCTTCCACTACGAGCGGGAGATCTGATCAGGGTCGGTACCACGTGTGCTCGAGCGGCAGCCGCACTCGGGTGCGGCCGTCACGGCGCAGGTAGGCGGCAGCCACGGCCGGGGCGGTGGGGATGAGGCAGATCTCGCCGACACCCTTGGCGCCGTACGCGTAGGGCAGCACCCCGGGGCCGCGCACCGTGTGCACCTCCACCTCGGGTGCCTGCGTCGAGCGGATCAGCCCGAGCTTGCCGAACGTGGTCTGCGGCACGCCCCCCTCGACGACGAACTCCTCGGTGAGGGCGTAGCCCAGGCCCATGACGACCCCACCCTCGATCTGCCCCTGCAGCGCCTGCTGGTTGACCACGGTGCCGGCGTCGTGGGCCGCCACGACCTTGCGCACCCGGCCGTCGTCATCGAGGTGCACCACCTGCGCGCCATAGCCGTAGGTGACGTGGCTGACCGGGTTGGGCTTGTCCGAACCGATCGGGTCGGTCTCGGGCGAGAACTCGCCGGAGAACACGCGGCCCTCCACGGCGGCCAGGCCTCCACCGGCCTCCAGCGCCTCGCGCAGCCCCAGCGCCGCCCGGCGCACCGCCTCGCCGGTGAACAGCGTCTGCCGGGATGCCGTGGACGTGCCGGAGTCGGGCGTCCGCTCCGTGTCGGGGGGCTCGACCACGACCTGCTCGGGTGGCACGTCGACGGTCTGGCACAGCATGTGCAGGGCCATCTGTGCCACGCCCTGGCCCATGCCGGCGGCGGAGGTGCGCACGTGCACCACTCCCTGCTCGACCGAGATGAGGCAGCGGCCGGTGTCGGGCACTCCCATCCCCAGACCGGAGTTCTTGAACGCGACGGCGAGGCCCGCGTGGGGGTCGGCGTCGTAGTCGTCCTTGACCGCCTCGAGGCACTCGACCAGCCCGGTGGCCCCGTCGGCGACCTGCCCGTTGGGAAGCTCCAGCCCGGGCCGGATGGCGTTGCGGTGGCGGAACTCCCAGGCGTCGATGCCCGCCTCGGCGGCGAGCAGGGTGATGCTCGTCTCGAGTGCGAACGCGCTCTGCGCCACGCCGAAACCGCGGAAGGCGCCCGACACCGGGTTGTTCGTGTACACCGCCAGGCCCTCGCAGTCGAAGTTCTGGTAGTCGTACGGGCCGCCGGCATGGGTCACTGCCCGCTGCAGCACCGGCCCGCCGAGCGAGGCGTAGGCGCCGGTGTCCGCGACGATCCGGGCCCTGAGCCCGGTGAGGTGGCCGTCGACGTCGCAGCCGAGCGTCATCTCGATCTCCATGGGGTGGCGCTTGACGTGGTACGCCAGGCTCTCGGCCCGCGAGAACCGCACCTTGACCGGCCGCCCGGTGTGCCAGGCCGCCAGTGCCGCGTGGTGCTGCACGCTCATGTCCTCCTTGCCGCCGAAGCCGCCGCCCACCAGCATCGAGTGGGCGTGCACGCGCTCGGGGGGCAGGTGCAGCATTCGGGCGATCTCGCGTTGCTCGTCGTAGACCGACTGCCCCGCCGTGAACACCTCGATGCCGCCGTTGCCTGAGGGGTCGTCGCCCCACGGGCGGGCCACGGCGCACTCGGGCTCCAGGAAGGCGTGCTCCTGCCAGGGCGTGTGGAAGGTGTTCGACACGACGAACGCGGAGGCGGCCAGCGCGGCATCCGCGTCACCCCGGTTCACCCGCTCGCGGGTGAGCACGTTGCCGCCGGGGTGCAACGCCGGGGCACCGGGGGCCAGGGCCTGCTGTGGGCTGGTGACCGGCTCCAGCACGGTGTACTGCACCTCGACGAGGCCGACCACCTCGTCGAGCGACTCCTCGTGGCGGCAGACCACGAGCGCGAGGGCGTCTCCGACGTAACGGGTGGTGTCGCCCTCGGCCACGAGCACGTCCCAGTCGTGCACCAGGTGGCCGATGGTGTTCTCGGGCACGTCGGCCGCGGTGAGCACGGCGAGGCAGTCGGGGTGGGCCCGGGCCGCCGTGACGTCGATGGCCTCGACGACCGCCCGCGGGTGCGCCGTGCGCAGCGCCTTGGCGTGCACCATCCCCTCGAGGCGGATGTCGTCGGTGTAGAGGCCGGTGCCGAGCAGCTTCTCCGCGGCGTCGGGCCGGGGGGTGCGGTCGGACATCCGCACGTGCTCGGGCGGGGGCCTCACCTCCTCCTCGCCACGCAGGATGCGGCCGGTGCGCAGCACGGCGTCCTCGACCATCCGGTAGCCGGTGCAGCGGCACTCGTTGGCCCGCAGGGCACGCACCACCTGCTCGCGGGACGGGTCGGGCTCGGCGTCGAGCAGGGCCTTGCTCGTCATCACCATGGCGGGCATGCAGAAGCCGCACTGCACGGCGCCCTCCTGCTCGAACGCCGACACGAAGGCCGCCTTCTCGCGCTCGTCGAGGCCCTCCGCAGTGGTCACCCGGTGCCCGCCCGTGGTCGCCGCGGCGCGGGTACACGCCTTGACCGTGCGCCCGTCGACCACCACGACGCAGGTGCCGCAGCTGCCGTCGTCGCAGCCGTGCTTCACCGAGGTCAGGTCGAGCACCTCGCGCAGCCAGGTCATCAGGGTCATGCCCTCGGGCACCTCGTGGACGTGGCCGTTGACCGTTGTCGTCGTCATCGCAGCTCCTCCTCAGGTCACCGACGGGTCGGGTAGGGCGCAGGGCAGGAACCGCCCCGGCGGCAGGTCGTCGACGAGGTCGCCACCGGCCACGGCACGGTGGCCGCGCAGCAGCACGTCGCGCACGCGCCCCTGCACCCGCCACCCCTCGTAGGGCGTGTGGTCGACGTTCTCGTGCAGGCTGCTGCTCGTCACCGTCCACGACACGGCCGGGTCGATCACGACGACGTCGGCGTCGGCCCCGGGCGCCAGCACCCCCTTGCGCGGGCGGAGGCCGAAGTAGCGAGCGGCGTTGGTGGCGGTCACCTCCGCCAGGCGGGTCAGGCCGATCCGTCCCTCGGCCACGCCCGCCGAGTACATCAGCGCCATCCGCAGCTCGATGCCGGGTGCTCCGTTGGGGGTGTGGGCGAAGTCGGCCGCCTTGTCCTTCTGCCCGACCAGGTCGAACGAGCAGTGGTCGGTGCCGACGAACTGCACGTCGCCGCCGGCGAGCCCGGCCCACAGCGCCTCGCGGTCGGATGCCGTGCGCAGCGGCGGGCTCATGACGTAGGCCCGCCGGGCGAGGTCGTCGTCGTCCGGCCCGCCGTAGGCGCTGACGTCGAGCAGGAGGTACTGCGGGCAGGTCTCGGCCGCGACGGTGGTGCCGGCCACGCGGCCGCGGCGCACGGCATCCAGCCCGGGTCGCGACGACAGGTGGACGACGTAGTGGGCGGCGCGGGCGAGCCCGGCCATGACCTCGAGGCGGTCGACGGCCTCGGCCTCGAGTGCGGCGGGCCTGGTCGCGGCGTGGAAGAACGGCGTGGTGTGACCCTCGGCAAGGGCCCGGCGGACCAGCGCGTCGACGAGCCGGCCGTTCTCGCAGTGGAACCCGATGGTGGTGCCGAGGTCGTGCGAGGCGGTGAGAGCCTCGAGCGCCTCGTCGTCCTCGACCATCATCGAGCCGCGGTACGCGAGGTAGAGCTTGAACGAGGTGACTCCGCGCTCGACGACGGTCGCCATCTGCTCGGGGAAAGCACTGCGCCACTGCGTCATCGCGAGGTGGAAGGCGTAGTCGGTCACGGCCCGACCGGCCGCCTTCTCCGACCACCGGTCGAGCGCGGTCGTGAGCGACTGGCCGTGGAACGCGGTGGCGAAGTCGATGACCGTCGTCGTACCGCCGGCGAGGGCGGCCCGGGTGCCGCTGGCGAAGTCGTCAGCGGTCACCTCGTCGCCGGCCTCGAGGTCGAGGTGGCAGTGTGGCTCGACGCCCCCGGGGAGGACGACGCACCCGGTGCAGTCGAGCACCTCCTCCCCGGGCTCGGGGTCGAGCCGGCCCACCGCCACGATCGTCTCGCCGGAGGTGCGCACCGAGCCGCGCTCGATCACCCCGTCGGGGGTCACGACTCGGCCGGCGTGCAGGAGCGTCACGTCACAGCTCCTTCCAGACGCGTTCGGCCCGCTCCGCCGAGTGCGCGAGTGCCTCGGCTTCGTCGACGCGGGTGAGCTCGCGCTCGCGCAGCACCCACTCACCACCCACCATGACGTCGACGACCTGGCCACCGCTCGTGCCGAACACGACATGGCCCCAGGCGGACCGTTCGTCGAGCGGGGTCGGGGGGCGGTAGTCGAGCGTGACGAGGTCGGCGACGGCGCCGGGGCGCAGGATGCCGATGTCGCGGCCGAAGATGCGCGAGGCGATCGCCGGGTTGTGCGCGAACAGCATCGCCACCGCCTCCGAGAAGCCGACCGTGGGGTCGAGCCGTGAGCCGCTGGCGACGAGCTTGGCCACCTGCATGGAGGCCAGCACGTCCGCGGTGTAGGCGTCGGTGCCGAGCCCGACCCGGATGCCGTGCCGCAGCATCTCGACGACGGGCGCGAACCCGACGGCGTTGCCGAGGTTGGAGTGGGGGTTGTGCACGACCGTGGCGTCGCGCTCGGCGAGCAGCTCGATCTCGGCGGGCGTCACGTGCACGCAGTGCGCGGCGATGCTGCCGGACCCGACCATCCCGCGAGCGTCGAGCCGGTCGACGACGGGCAGGCCCTCGGTCGCGAGGGTCCACCGTTCGTCACCCGGGCCCTCGGCCACGTGCACGTGGAAGCCGCCGGGAACGCCGAACGCGGCCGCGGCGATGGTGTCGAGGCTCGGCTCGGAGAGGGTGAAGGAGGCGTGCATGCCGAACATGCCGCGCAGCCGGTGCTGGTCGGGGGTGTTCGCCGACCGCATGAAGCCGACGTTCTCCGCCACGGCCTCGGCGAAGACGTCCTCGCCGTCGCGGTCGGAGGTCTCGTAGCAGAGGCAGGCCCGCACACCCACCGCGCGCGCGGCGTCGGCGATCGTGCCGAGCGAGCCGGTGACGGCTCGCGGGCTCGAGTGGTGGTCGAACACCGTGGTCACCCCGCAGCGCACCGACTCGATGAAGGTCGTCGTCGCGTTGAGCCGGACGTCCTCGGGCCCGAGCAGGCGGTCGAGCGACCACCACAGGTTCTCGAGGATCTCCGCGAAGTCACGGGTGGGGGAGTGCACCGGCATCCCGCGCGCGTACGCACTGTAGGCGTGGGTGTGGGCGTTCACGAGCCCGGGCAGCACCACCCGCCCGGTGTCGACCACGGTCTCGGTGGGGTGGGCGAGCCGCAGCTCGCTCGCCGAACCCACGGCATCCACGACGCCGTCCCGCACGAGCACCGCGCCGTCGGTGACGACCGGCCGCGCGGGGTCTGCGGTGATGACGGCCCGGCCGGTGACGATCATCGGGTCGCGCCCCCTCCCGCGTCGGCGAGCACGGGGCGGAGCAGCCAGGGGTGGTCGGCCTCGAGCGCCGTGAGGAGGCGCTCCAGATCGTCCGGGAGGTCTCGCCGGCCCCGGTGGTGCGTGACGACCTCCCCGGAGGGCAGCCGCACGAGGTAGCCGTCGTCGATCGCGAGGAGGCCGGCGTTCGGGGAACCCTCGAAGTCGGCGAGCGTCCAGAACACCGTCGGCTTGTCGCGGTAGGGGAGCCCCGCGGAGGGACAGAAGGTGCCGCAGTTGCCGCACTCGTTGCACAGTGCGTCGAGGTGCACCACCTGGTAGGCATCCGCCGACCACGGCACCGCCACAGCGACGTTGGCGCGGTTCGGGCAGACCTCGACGCAGACCTCGCACACCTCGTCGCAGTGCAGGCACCGGTCGGCCTCGGCAGGCGGCGCGACCCGGTCGGCGAGCACCCCGCGCCGGCCGACCAGCACGTCGTGCGGCGTGAAGACCACGGCGGGCGGCCGGTCGGCGTCGAACCGGATGCCGTGCGCCCGCAGGATCGCGCGAGCCACCACCTTGGCGTCGGCGAGGGCCCGCACGACGGTGGCCGGGCCGCGCCGCCCGTCACCGGCGACGTAGACCTCGGTGGTGCCGTCACCCACGGTGGCCCGCAGGTCGGCGTCGAGCCGGGGGTGCCCGAGGTCGTCGCGCGCGATGCCGTTCGCGTCGTACTGGTCCGGGTCGACGGTGGCTCCGGTCGCGCCGATGACCGTGTCGACGTCGAGCTCGACGAACGTGCCGGTGCCGCGAGTCGTGCGTCGCCCGTCGGCCGCGTAGTCGGCGAGCTCGGTTCGCTCGCAGCGCAGCACGGAGCCGTCGTACGAGACCGGTGCGAGCAGCTCGTCGATCTCGATGCCCTCGGCCCGCACGGCGTCGACGTCCTCCTGGGCGGCGGGCATGAACGGCTCGGTGCGTCGGTAGACCAGGGCGACGTGCTCCACCCCGGCGGCGCGGAGGGCGGTGCGCGCGCAGTCCATCGCGACGTCGCCGGCGCCGATGACGGCGACCCGGCGCCCGAGCCGGGCTCCGTCTCGCGACTGGGCCTCGCGGAGCACCTCGAGGGCGTCTCGCACGTGCCCGGCGCCGTCGCGCACCGGGCTGGGGCTGCGACCCCACGCGCCGGTCGCCACGACCACGTGGTCGAATCGACGCCGGAGGTGGGCGAGGTCGTAGTCGGCCGGGCAGCCGAACCGGAACTCCACCCCGGTCGCCACCGCGAGGCGGTAGTCGCGGTCGACCTGGTCGCGGGTGACCCGGAAGGTGGGGATGACGTGCCGCACGATGCCGTACGGGGCGTCGAGCTTCTCGTGGACCTCTACCGCAATCCCGTTGCGGCGCAGGAACACCGCCGTGGCGATGCCGGCCGGCCCGGCGCCGACCACGGCGACGCGCACGCCGGCCACCAGGGGCGTCGGCGTCGTCGCGGCGACGTGCTGTTCCTGGGCGGCATCGGCTGCCGCGAGCTTGACGCCCCGGATGTCGATGCCCCGGTCGTAGTCGACCCGGGTGCAGTGCGCCCGGCACGGCTCGGGGCAGAGCACCCCGGTGATCGTCGGTGCGGTGTTGTCGCGCGCCACCACGTCGAAGGCCTCGGCGATTCGCCCCTCCGCCACCAGGGCGAGGTAGGCCGGCACCTGCTGCCCGATGGGGCAGCCGCCGTGCTCGCACGGGGCGGTGAAGCAGTCAGTGAGCCCCAGCGGTGAGGTGGTCTTGCGCGAGCGCACCTTCTCGCGGTGTCGCTTGTGGGTCCTCGGGTCCGCCAGCACCCGCGCGAGGAGGGCGTCCACGGCATCCGGGTCGATGCTGTGGAAGTCGCGCATCACGGGGGTGGCGAGCCGGGCCAGCTGCCCCAGCCGCGCGTAGCCGCCGGGCTTGAGCAGCGTCGTCGCGACGGTGACCGGCTGGATGCCGGTGCGCACGATCTCGGCGACGGTCGACGCGTCCGCGCCCCCTGCGTAGGAGATCGGCAGGCGCCCGTCGAAGGTGCGGGCGAGCCGGGCGGCCAGGGTGAGGGTCAGGGGCAGCAGGGCCCGGCCGGAGAGGTACATCTCCGGGGCCGGCAGCTCGCCGCGGGTGACGTCGTTGGGCAGCGTGTTGCTCAGCTTGAGGCCGAAGACGAGGCCGGAGGCCTCCGCCCGGGCCGCCAGCCGGGTGAACATCGCCACCGCCTCGTCGTACTGGAGGTCGGCGGTGAAGTGCGAGTCGTCGAAGGCGACGTGCGCGTACCCGAGCCGGTCGAGCGTGCCACGCACGGTGTCGTACCCCAGCAGCGTCGGGTTGCACTTGACGCTGGTGTGCAGGCCCTTGCCGAGCAGGTGCTCCGCGATCCGCTCGATCTCGGCGGCGGGGCAGCCGTGCATCGTCGAGATCGTCACCGAGTCGCACACCCGCGTCGGGACACGGGCCAGGTGCTGACCGTCGAAGTGCTCGAAGCGGCCGAGGTTGGCCTCGAGCCAGGTGGTCGCCAGGTGCCAGGCGTCGGTGCGAGTCGCGTCGCGCAGCCCTTCGAGGAAGCCGTCGACCACCGGGCCGCGGATGCCGTCGAGTTCGTAGCCCACCGACGCGTCGAACACGACGTCGTCGCCGTCGCCGAGGCCGAGCTCGACGGCGAGCACCCGGATGGCGAGGTGGGCGTGGACGTACTCGGTGAGTGCCTGGCGCACCGTCAGCTCGGTGGACCACTCGCAGTTCTGGCCCTCGTCCTCGGCGTGGATGCACGGCTTCGGCACCGCCGCGCGGATCACCTCGCCGTCGAGCACCTGCACCGTCTTCAGCTCGATGACCCGTGCGCCGGCGAGGTAGGCCGTGACGATGTTCTGGGCGAGCTGGGTGTGCGGTCCGGCCGCGGCGCCGACCGGCACCGCGACCAGGTGGCCGAAGGCGTCGCGGACCCGGCGTCCGCGTGGGTGGTGCACGTGGTGCGCGGGAAGTCCGAAGACGCTGCCGTGCCGGGCGTGCTCGTCGAGCGCCCACCCGACCAGGGAGCCGAAGGCGAGGGGGCGCAGGACGTCGCTCATCACGGCATCCGGTGCTCGGCCCTGACCCGCGCGTTGACCTCGGTGATCATCGCGTCCCACACCGGCAGGTAGCCGCGCAGCTCGCGCCAGAACGACTGCCGGCGACGGCGCTCGAAGAGCTCGAACGGCGTGCCCTGCTGCTCGACCCACGTGTAGTAGCCGAGGTTGAAGATGCGGGTGCGCTCGCGCTCGGTCAGCTCGAGCGTCGCGTCGGTGGGCACGGTGGCGAGGTGCTCGCCCCAGACGGCCGCGGCGTCGAGGCGGGTGAACTCGCCACCGAAGTCGCGCTGCACGATCTTGGCCCGCTCGGTCGCGTACATCCGTCCGCCGTCGGTGGCCACGGTGACGACCACGTCGTCCGGCCCGAGGCCGAGCACCTTGGCGCCCGAGATCGCCGCGAGCACGTTGCAGATGGAGGAGAACCCGAGGTCGCCCAGGGCCGCCAGGATGCCGGGCGGCCACCCCCGGTCGGCGAGGTGGGCCAGGCCCTCCGGCTCGTTGAACATCACCTCGAGGTGGTCGGTCGCCCGGTCGCTCACGGCTGCGACGAGGTCGTGCCGCATGACGTTGTGGATGAGCGGCACGTGCTTGTCGCCGATGCCCTGGATGTTGTGCTCGCCGAACCCGTTCTCCAGCAACGTCGGGCACTCCAGGGCCTCGGCGGCCAGCACCTTGGTGCCGTAGGTGTCCTTGAGGTGTTCGCCGGCGGCGATGGTGCCGGCCGACCCGGTGGCGCTCACCATCAAGGCCAGCCGCAGGTCGCGCCCCGACCGGCTGCGGTACGCCTCGAAGACGTGGCCCAGCGCCGGCCCCGTCACGGCGTAGTGCACCAGGTGGTTGCCGAACTCGGCGAACTGGTTGAAGACCACGTTGACGGGGTCGAGGGCGAGCCGGTGGCACTCGTCGTAGATCTCCTTGACGTTCGACTCGGTGCCCACCGTGCGGATGACGTCCTCCGCGGGGTTCTCGCACCAGCGGTCGAGCCAGTCGAAGCGCTCCCGGCTCATTCCGGCGGGCAGGACGGCCACACCGCGGCAACCGAGCAACCGGCTGATCGCGATGCCACCACGGGCGTAGTTGCCGGTGGAGGGCCACACCGCTCGGTGGGCCGTGGGGTCGAACGCCCCGGACACCACGCGCGGCGCCAGGCAGCCGTAGGCGGCGAGCACCTTGTGGGTCGAGATCATCGGGAACCGGTTGCCGAGCACCACGACCACCGGGCTGTCGATGCCGGTCACCTCGCGGGTCAGCACCAGGTGCTCGGGCACCGCCACCCGCCGCCCGGCTAGGTCGTTGTACCAGTGCACCCGCCACAGGTTGCGGGGGTCGGCGGCCTGGGGGTCGGCGTTCCCGACCCGGTCCGGCGGCACCGACAACGGGTCGGCGAGCTCGGCGAAGGTCGGCAGCACGACGGCCCGCTCAGCCAGCCGGCTGACGCTGTTGTCCAGCACCTGCTCGTCGACCACCGTGTCGGCCAGCCCGAACTGCCGGCGCAGGGCGTCGTGGGTACTGCTGCCGGTCTCGAGAGCCCGCATGAGGCCAGTATCCGGCCGCGCGGAGGGCGCCGTCGGCGGTTGGCGGCGAAGATCACCGCCCCGGGTCAGGTGCCGACCAGCCGCCGGAAGCGGTCGGGGTCCGAAGGGCGCTCGGTGAGGAAGGCGAGCACCGTGTCGGCGGGGCCGAGGCCGAGCGCCGTGCCCTGCGCGAGCAGCCCCGCCAGCCCGGCCGCACCACTCTCACCGGCGTCGATGTCGTCGGTGTGCAGCAGGCGCACCGCCTCGTCGGCGTAGCAGTCGTCGACGGTGACGAGGGCGTCGTAGCCGCGCAGGTTGCTCTCGAACGCCACCGGGGAGGGCGTCCCGCAGTTCAGCCCGGCCATGCAGGTGTTGCCGGTTGCGGGCACGGAGACGAGCCGGCCGGCGACCACGCTCTCGGTGACGCACGCGGCATCCGTCGGCTCGACGCCGACCAGCAGGCGGGCCGGCCGCGTCGCGAAGGCCCGGGCGACGGCGGCGCTCAGCGCGCCGACCCCCATCTGGGCCACGACCACCGTGGGCTCGGGCACCTCACCCGCGTCGACCGCCGCAACCACCTCGGTGAGCATCGTGGAGTACCCGTCGACGACCCAGCCTGGCACGTCGGTGTAGCCCTCCCAGGAGGTGTCGTCGACGACGACGTGCTCGTCGTCCTCGAGTGCGGCGCTCGCGACGATGGTGTCGTCGTAGGTGCCGTCGATGACGCGCACCTCGGCGCCCTCGCCCGTGATCCGCTGCACCCGAACGGTGTTCGTGTCACGCGGCACCAGCACGATGGCGGGCAGGCGGAGCAGCCGGGCCACCCGGGCCACGGCGTGCCCGTGGTTGCCGTCGGTCGCGGCGACCAGGGTGAGGGGCATGCCGGATGCCGTGAGCACTTCGCGGAGCTCGGCCAGCGACGGCGTCGTCCCCGGTGCCCGGCCGAGCTTCGCGAGCACCGCCCGGTAGGTGGCCCACGAGGCACCGAGAATCTTGAACGACGGCATCCCGGCGCGCTCGCCCTCGTCCTTGACGAGCACCGACCGCACCCCGAGCCGGGTGGCCATCGCCGGTGACGACCGCACCGGGGTGGGGGCGAAGCCAGGCAGCGAGGCGTGGAACGAGGGGGCCGGGAGGCTGCCGCGCGGCACCCGGGACCGGTCGACGTGCGGGTTCCTGACCAGCCGGGACGTGCCCATGTCGCCATCGTAGGGGTGACGCGACGCACGTCGTCGAGGCCCCGCGCCGACCCTAGAATCGGGGTGACCCCAGGAGGGGACGGCATGGACTTCGACGCCGCGGTCGGCCGGCTGGCCGCGCTGGACTCGCACGGCATCCACGGTGCCGACGTGCTGGCGACGTGGGACCTCACCGATGACGAGATGCGGGCGGTGCTCGTCACGGCCGACGCGCTGCGGGCCCTGCGGGCGACCAACCGCAGCTGCCGGGTCGCCGACTCCGGGCTCGCCGTGTCGATCTTCCGCGACAACTCCACCCGCACCCGGTTCTCGTTCGCCTCGGCCTGCAACCTGCTCGGCCTGGAGGTGCAGGACTTCGACGAGTCCACCTCGCAGGTGGCCCACGGCGAGACGGTGCGGGAGACCGCCACGATGGTCTCGTTCATGGCCGACGTGATCGGGGTGCGCGACGACCTCTACCTGGGGCAGGGCCACCGCGACATGGTCGAGCTGGGCGGTTACCTCACCCACAGCTTCTCGGCCGGGGTGCTCGAGCAGCGGCCGACCCTGGTCAACCTGCAGAGCGACCTCGACCACCCGACGCAGGCGTTCGCCGACCTGCTGCACCTCACGCACGATCTCGGGGGCGTCGAGAACCTGCGCGGGCGACGGCTCGCGATGACCTGGGCGCACTCGCCGAGCTACGGCAAGCCGCTCTCGGTGCCCCAGGGCATGGTCGCCCTGATGACCCGGCTCGGGATGGACGTCGTGCTGGCCCACCCCCCGGGCTACGAGCTCGTCGCCGACGTGGTCCGGGTGGCGCAGGGCCACGCGGCGGCCTCCGGGGGGTCGTTCACGGTGACCGACTCCCTCGAGGAGGCCTTCGCCGACGCCGACGTCGTCTGTGCCAAGAGCTGGACGCCGTACGACGCCATGGTGGAGCGCGCCGCACTGCACGCCGACGGCGACGTCGACGGCATCCGGGCCCTGGAGGCGCGCATGCTGGAGCAGAACGCCGGCCACCGCGACTGGACCGTGACCGCCGAGCTGATGCGCACCACCCGGCGCGGGGAGGCGCTCTACCTGCACCCGCTTCCCGCCGACATCACCGGCGTCTCGTGCGACGCGGGCGAGGTGGATGCCGACGTGTTCGACGCGCACCGCACCGCGCTGTACCGGCAGGCGGGGAACAAGCCCTACACCATCGCGGCGATGGTGCTGCTGCAACGGGTCGCCGACCCGGTGCGCGTGCTGCACGACCTCTGGGACGGTGCCCAGCCGCGCTGGCGGACGTGAACCGGACCTCCACGAGAAGGAGACGACAGGTGCCACAGATCGACTACGTCGCGGTCAAGGCCGCGGCCGAGGGCTACCGGGCGGACATGGTGGCGTTCCTGCGCGCGTTGATCCGCCACCCGGGGACGAGCTGTCACGAGGAGGCCAAGTCACGGCTGGTCGTCGCCGAGATGGAGAAGCTGGGCTTCACGACCACCCGGATCGACGGGCTGGGCAGTGCGATCGGCACGATGGGCACGGGGCAGACGGTCGTCGCCTTCGACGGGCACATCGACACCGTCGGTGTGGGGAACCCCGACAACTGGACCTTCGACCCGTTCGATGGCTTCGAGGACGACGTGCTCGTGGGTGGGCGCGGCGCCTCGGACCAGCTCGGCGGGGTGGTGTCGGCGGTGTACGGCGCGCGGATCGCGGCGGACCTCGGGCTGCTGTCCGACGCCTACACCTACCTGGTCACCGCCACCGTGCAGGAGGAGGACTGCGACGGGCTGTGCTGGCTGTACCTCATCGAGGAGGAGGGGGTGCGTCCCGCCTTCGTGGTGTCGACCGAGGCCACCGACAACGGCATCTACCGGGGTCACCGGGGCCGGATGGAGATCCGGGTCGAGGTGGCGGGGGTGTCGTGCCACGGGTCGGCGCCCGAGCGGGGGGACAACGCGATCTACAAGATGGCCGAGATCCTGCTCGAGGTGCGCGACCTGAACGACCGCCTGCCGGGGGACCCCTTCCTCGGCAAGGGCACCGTGACGACCTCCGAGGTGTTCTCGAGCTCGCCGTCGCGGTGTGCCGTGGCCGATGCCTGCTGGGTCTCGCTCGACCGCAGGCTCACCCATGGCGAGACCTGGCAGGGTGCCCTGCGCGAGATCGAGGACCTTCCCGCGGTGAGCCGGCACGGCGCGACGGTGGCCTGCTACGACTACCACTCGGTGGCGTGGACCGGCACCGAGTACGGGCAGCAGTGCTACTTCCCGACCTGGGTGGTGGCCGAGGACTCGCCCGAGGTGGTGGCCGCCGCCACGGCCCACCGCGCGATGTTCGGCGAGCCGCGCATCGACAAGTGGACGTTCTCCACGAACGGCGTGGCGATCGCCGGCCGGCACGACATCCCCGTCATCGGGATCGGGCCCGGGCGCGAGGACCAGGCGCACGCGCCCGACGAGCTGCAGTGGAAGGACGACCTGGTCAAGTGCGCCGCGATCTACAGCGTGCTGCCGCCGATCTACTGCGCGCAGGCCGGCTGACCCGGCCGTGTGGGCGGGGCCGGCCGTCACCCCGGCAGGGTGATGACCGCCCGGCCCGCCGGTCGCGACGATCGCGGGTAGGTCGCGCGCGCCCGTGAGAAGGGGCGCGGAGTCGGAGGCTCGAGGGAAGGGTGGTTGCCGGATGAGCGTGCCCACCTCCGCACCCCCGGCACCGCAGCGCCTGTCGGGGGTGACGCGGTTCGTGCCGGGGCTGACGCTGTTCCGCACCTACCGGCGCGGCTGGCTGCCCAAGGACCTCGTCGCCGGCCTGGTGCTCTCCGCCCTCCTGGTCCCCCAGGGCATGGCCTACGCCGAGCTGGCCGGGCTGCCCCCGGTCACCGGCCTCTACACCTCGATCCTGTGCCTGCTCGGCTATGCCGTCTTCGGCCCCTCGCGCATCCTCGTGCTCGGCCCCGACTCGTCTCTGGGGCCGATGATCGCTGCGACGATCGCACCGCTGGCGCTGGCCGGCGGGGACCCGGCCAAGGCCGTGGCGCTGGCGTCGGTGCTCGCCCTGCTCGTCGGTCTCGTGATGACGGTGGCCGGTTTTGCCCACCTCGGGTTCGTCGCCGACCTGCTGTCGAAGCCGACCCAGATCGGCTACATGAACGGCCTCGCGCTGACCATCGTCGTCGGGCAGCTGCCCAAGCTGTTCGGCTTCTCGGTCGACGCCGACGGGCTGATCGGCGAGGCGCAGGGGTTCGTCACCGGCATGGCCGACCAGCTGTTCAACACCACCGCGGCGCTCGTCGGGGTGGCGTCGCTGGCCGGCATCCTGCTGCTCCAGCGGCTGCTGCCCAAGATCCCGTCGGTGCTCGTCGTGGTCGTCCTCGCCGCGCTCACCGTCAACCTGCTCGACCTGCAGGCCGACGGCGTGAAGACCATCGGGGTGCTGCCGCAGGGGTTCCCGCCGTTCACCGTGCCGAGCGTGCCGTGGGGTGACCTGCCCGAGCTGTTCCTGGGCGCCGTGGCCATCGCCGTCGTCGCCCTGGCCGACACCATGTCGACGGCCTCGTCGTTCGCCGCCCGGCGGGGCGAGCGGGTGCACGGAGACCAGGAGATGATCGGCATCGGCGCCGCGAACATCTTCGCCGGCCTCTTCCAGGGCTTCCCGGTCAGCACGAGCGGGTCGCGCACGGCCGTGTCCGCGCAGGCCGGCTCCCGGTCGCAGGTGACGGGCGTGGTCGGCGCCGCCGTCATCGGCTTCGTGCTGGTCTTCGCGACGGAGGTCATGCAGTACGTGCCGCAGCCGACCCTGGGTGCCATCGTCATCGCGGCGGCGATCTCGCTGGCCGACATCCCCGCGACGCACCGGCTCTGGCACCTGCGCCGCACCGAGTTCGCGGTGTCGATCGCGGCGTTCCTGGGCGTCGCGCTGCTCGGGGTGCTGCCCGGCATCCTGCTCGCGATCACGCTGTCGATCCTCAACGTCTTCCGGCGGGTGTGGTGGCCGCACCAGGCCGAGCTCGGTCGCGTCGAGGGGCTGGCGGGACTGCACGACACCGGCACCTACCCGCACTCCGAGCTGCTGCCGGGCCTGATCATCTACCGGTTCGACGCCCCGCTGATCTTCGCCAACTCGCGGATGTTCGGCGACACCGTGCGGGCCATGGTGGAGGTGCACCCCGGCCTGCGCTGGGTGCTCGTGGCCGCCGAGCCGATGACCGACGTCGACACCACGGCAGCGGACATGCTCGTCGAGCTCGACACCTGGCTCAACGCGCGGGACGTGTCGCTGGTCTTCGCCGAGGTCAAGGACCCGGTGCGGGCGAAGCTCGACCGCTACGAGCTCGAGCGCACCATCGACCCGGCCCACTTCTTCCCCACCATCGACGAGGCCGTGGCCGCCTACGTCGCGCAGAGCGGCGAGACCTGGCAGGGCCCTGCCGCGGGAGACGTGAAGGAGCGTCCGTGACCCCACAGCCTGAACCGCACGTCGCACCGAACCACCGGCAACGGGCCGCTGCCGTGGTGGCCTACCTCGCGCTCGCCGCCGCGCTGGTGTTCCTGCTGGTCGTCTTCATCCGCCGTTGGGAGGTGCTGCTGGCGTCGCTGGTGTCGTTGTCGGTGCTGGTCGTGGGGGCCTGGTTCGTGGTGTCCCGACGGGGGGCCACCCGGCTCCTGGCCGCCGGGGTGGCGGCCGCCGCGCTCGTGATCTTCGCCTGGGTCATGCTGGCGAGCCACAGCGTGTGGGTGCTGGTGGTCGGCCTGCTTCTGGCGGCGGTCTCGACCTGGTCGGCCCGGGCCGCACTGGAGCCGCCCGGCGTCGACCCCGAGCTGCTGGTCGCCGCGCCGCGTCCCGCGCACGCGGTGCTGATCATGAACCCGTGGTCCGGGGGCGGGAAGGTCGAGAAGTTCGAGCTCGAGCGGCTGTGCCGCGAGCGCGGCATCGAGCCGATCGTGCTCTACAAGGGCTCGGACCTCCTCGCACTGGCCGAGGATGCCGTGGCGCGCGGCGCCGACGTCATCGGCATGGCCGGCGGCGACGGGTCGCAGGCGCTCGTGGCGTCGGTGGCGAGCCGGCACGGCATCGCGTTCGTCGTGGTGCCGGCCGGCACGCGCAACCACTTCGCCCTCGACCTGGGGATCGACCGGGCCGACGTCGTCGGCGCCCTCGACGCGTTCCACGAGGGGGTTGACCGGCGGATCGACCTGGCCGAGGTCAACGGCCGCACCTTCGTCAACAACGCCTCGATGGGGCTGTACGCGGAGATCGTGCAGTCGCCCGACTACCGCGACGCCAAGCTGCGCACCGCCGCAGAGACCCTCCCCGAGCTCATCGGCCCGGCCGCGGTGCCCCTCGACCTGCGGTTCACCCTGCCGTCGGGGGAGGAGTCCGCCTCGGCGAACCTGGTGCTGGTGTCCAACAACCCCTACCAGCTCTCGCACCTGCGGGGAGCGTCGACCCGGCCACGGCTCGACGGCGGGCGGCTCGGCGTCGTGTCCGTGCTCGTGCGGGGGGCGGCGGATGCCGATAAGTTCGCCCTGCTCGAGGCCGCCGGCCAGGTCGGCCGGTTCGCGGGCTGGAACGAGTGGACGGCCACCGAGTTCGAGGTGTCCTCCGGTGGGCCGGTGGAAGTGGGGGTGGACGGCGAGGCCCTGACCATGGACCCGCCACTGCGTTTCGTGATCAGTCCCGGCGCCCTCACGATGCGACTCACCCGGTCGGCCCTCTCGCGCCGCTCGGCCGCCCCAGCCGTGCGCGTGGCGTCGGCCCCGACGCTGGGAGGCCTGTGGCACACCGCCCTCGGCCGGCCGGTGCCGGCGGCATGAGCCGGCCGGGCGACCCGGTCGCCGCAGGATCGGGAGGCTCGGGCGTAGAGCCGCCGGAGGAGCGGCTGGCCCGCCGACTCGAGGAGCGGGGGGTCGACGGGCACCCGGTGGCGGCCCGCACCTCGAGGCTGTTGCACCGGCTCGGCGCTCTCGACCGATCGGCCTACGTGGCGGTCGCCCGGCTGTCGACGCCCGCGCTGGACGCGCCGCTGAGCCGGCTGTCGTATTTCGGGAACCACTCCAAGCCGTGGTTCCTCGTGGCCGGGGCGCTCGCGGTGTTCGGGGGCCCCACGGGCCGGCGTGCCGCCCTGACCGGGGTGGCCGCGATCGGCGCGGCATCCCTCGTCGTGAACCAGCCGATGAAGCTCGCCGGCGACCGTGACCGGCCCGACCGGGCCGGTCACGCAGTGCCGGAGGCCCGCTGGGTGCCCATGCCGACCTCGACGTCGTTCCCCTCCGGTCATTCGGCCTCGGCGCTCGCGTTCGCGGTGGCGGTCGGCGACGTCGTGCCGGCGCTGCGCTGGCCGCTGCGGGCGGCCGGTGCCACGGTGGCCTTCTCCCGCGTCTACACCGGGGTGCACTACCCGGGTGACGTGCTCGTGGGGGCCGCCACCGGGGCGGTCCTCGGGCGGCTGGTCAGCCGGGTCGGTCGTCGCGTCGCCTCGCGCTGACCCGGTGCCCCACCATGGGGGGATGACGGTTCCGACGCTGGTGGGGGAGCTGGTGACGCTGCGCGGGTTCCGTGATGGCGACCGGGTGGCCCGTCAGAGACACGGCTGGAACCAGGAGATCCAGCGGGGACTCGGCCATGACCGCGCCACCGGGGCGATGACCGACGACGAGGCCGGCGCATGGGTCGACACTCTCGCGACCAGGTCCGCGGAGGGGGCGCTGGGCTGGGCCATCGAGGCCGACGGTGAGCTGGCGGGTGGGGTGTCCCTGTTCGACCCGAGGGAGGGGGGCCGCAAGGCACGGCTGGGCATCGGGATGTACGCGCCGCAGTTCCTCGGCCGGGGGCTGGGCACCGAGGCGATCCGGCTCGTGCTGCGGCACGCCTTCGGCACGCTCGGCATGCACCGGGTCGAGCTCAAGGTGCTCGACGTCAACGCGCGGGCCATCGCCGCCTACCGGGCCTGCGGCTTCGTGGATGAGGGCCGCGAGCGGGAGAGCTGCTGGGTCGACGGACGGTGGCACGACGACATCGTCATGGGGGTGCTCGACCGCGAGTTCGTCGACCGCCCGGCCTGAGCAGGGACCACGTCAGCCGGCGTCGCGGCGACGCGGCAGGGTGGGGACCCCGACGTCCAGGTCGAGCAGCAGCTCGGGGCGGTCGTCGGCTGCGGTGGCGGCGTCGATGAGCTCCTGGGAGGTCAGCGGCCGGGGTGCGGTCTCGACCGGGGTGAGGACCGCGATCTCGTCGCCCACGAGGTCGAGGTCGTGCATCCGCCGCGCCGTCACCATGACCCGCGACTCGAGCGCCCCGACCATCGCGTTGTATGCCTCGACGCTGGACTGCAGGCTGCGGCCCACCTTGGCGGTGTGCCCGCCGAGGGTGCCGAGCCGGCCGTAGAGGTCGCGACCCAGGTCGAGCAGCTCGCGGGCACTGGCCGACAGGGCGTCCTGCTGCCAGGTGAAGGCGACCGTGCGCAGCAGGGCCATCAGGGCGCCCGGGCCGACGAGCACGACCCGCTGCGCCAGCGCCCGCTCGTGCAGCGAGGGGGAGGCGGCCAGCGCCGCGCCGAGCATCGCGTCGCTCGGCACGAAGCAGACGACCATCTCCGGACCCTCACGGAACGCCGACCAGTACTCCTTCGCGGCCAGCGCCGCGACGTGCCGCCCCAGCCCCGTGGCGTGATCGACGAGCAGCGCCGCGCGCTCGTCGTCCGCGAGGTCCTCGCCCTGCGCGTCGAGGAAGGCGTTCATCGGGGCCTTCGCGTCGATCACCAGCACCTTGCCGCCGGGCAGCCGCACGACGACGTCGGGCCGCACCCCGCGGTCGTGCGCACTGACTGAGGTGACCTGCTCGTCGAAGTCGCAGCGCGGCAGCATCCCCGATGCCTCGAGCACCCGGCGCAACTGCACCTCACCCCAGGCGCCGCGCACCGTGGAGGAGCGCAGCGAACCGGCCAGCGAGGCGGTCTGGCGACCGAGGTGCTGCGTCTCGCCCTCGACCCGGGACAGCACGGCGCGCAGCGAGCCGAACTGCTCCATGCGGTCGCGCTCGAGCGAACCGACGTGGGTCTCGACGCGCACCAGCGCGTCCTTCAGCGGAGCCAGCAGGGCGGCGGTCTCCATGTCTTCCGCCAGCGAGGTCTCGAGGTCGAGCACCCGCTCGCGCAGCAGGTCGCGCTCGGCGGCGACGGCGGCCGAGCGGGCGGCGTAGAGCAGCCGGCACACGGCCACCGCGACCCCCGCGCCGACGACGAGACCCACTGCGGCCCAAACCCATTCGCTCATGTGAGGCATGCTGCCAGCGACCACCGACAGGGCCTGTCGCCGCGCCGCCTCCCGGCCCACCAGCCACCGTGCGGACGGTGACGACGGTGCGGCCACCGTGCCGGTCAGGCGCACTGCAGCGGTGCTGCTCCCGGGCCAGGTGACGATCCTGCCCCCAAGGATTGGACATCGGCGGGCTCGCCGTTGCCCCGGATTGACAGCATGGAGCAACACCAATACCGTGGAAATACAGTATCGAGGGCGACCCTAAAAGGCTTGTCTGGCAGGCCTCCTCGTCCAATCATCTGCTCTATATGTCGCGGCCCATGTTCTGTTGTGCAGGGTCGCTCGTCTGTTCCAGGAGCCGTCGGGGGACTTCGACCGGCGGCCCTCCACCGAGCATGCCTGACCCCTGGGGGGCGTCGTGGGGCTTGACGTGTGGTTCCCACTTGCCGTGCACCACGAGGACCTCGGGCTCGGCACGGCCGTCTTGGACGACCTCGTCGAGGCGGTGCTCTCGCACGCACGACGTGACCCCGATCCCGGCGCCGCGTGGACGGGTGACGTCGACGGCGTCGACGACCTCCACCACGACCCGAGCTTCGACGTGCTCACCGATGCCGTGGCGGCGGGGGTATGGGCGTACCTGACCGAGCTCGGCCACCACACCGAGGACCTCGACCTGATGGTGCAGCGGGCCTGGCCGGTCGTGGCCGCTGCCGGGTCCACCGTGGCACCCCACGTGCACCCGACCGCCCACGTCAGCGCCGTCGTCCACCTCCGGAGCCCGGCGACCGGCGGGCAGCTGAGGTTCACCAATGCCGCGCAGCCGAACGAGCTCGCGCCGGGCGCGGGCGCCGGGTCGGCGACCCATCTCGGCCCGCTCACCTTCGGCAGCGCGGCCTACGAGGCGGTCCCCGGCCGGCTGGTGATCTTCCCGGCCAAGCAGCGGCACGAGGTGCTCGCACACGAAGGGACCGAGAACCGCGTCTCGGTGTCGTACGACCTCGTCGTGAGCTCGCGCTCTGACCGTCCGGGCGGGGTCCACGAGTTCGTCATGCCGCCCCCGGAGCGCTGGCGACGACTGCCCCGGCCCGTCAACGAGCACGGTGCGGATGCTCGCGGCCGCGTCGAGATCGCCACGCTCGGGCGCACCGCCGGTCGGGTCCGTCATGCGTTCGCCGACCCCCACGGCCACGTGCTGTGGGGCGCCTCGCGGTGCGACGACGTGCTCAGCCGCGCATCGGCATCCGCCGCACGGGCCGCCGCGCAGAACCTCACGCCACCGGCGGGAACAGCGCATCCGACCGGCGGAGACGGCGACAGCGGTGCGTCGGACGGACCTGGGTCGGACGCGCTGCTCGAGGCCTTCCGGTGCGTGGTCGACGTCGTCGACGAGCACCTCTCGCAGCGCGGGGTGGCGACGCTGGGGGCCCTGGTCTCCCCACCGGCCGTCGTCCGTCCGGGCTCGCCCACGATGCCGGTGCGGGCGGACACCGACCTGGTGGCGTGGCTCCGGCTGGACGAGGACGGGGAGTGCGACCTCGAGGTCGCAGGCGCGGGCGAGGACCCACCGCAGCGCTGGGCGCTCGCCCCGCGGTCCGTCCTCGTCGCCGGCGGCTACCGCGCCTCTCGCCTCGTCGGCACGGGCATCGTGGTGCGGGTCGGGGTCGACGTACCGTCGCTCGCGCGCCCGGGGGCGGCATCCTCGACCTGCCGCACCGACCGTCCTGACGAAGAGGCATTCCTCCTCGCCACGGCCCTGCCGCTGACCGGCGCCCGGCCGAGCGCAGCAGCCGTCGCGGCCGCCGTGCGCGCACGACCACCGGTCGGGCGGCGGGAAGAACCCGAGGGCCGCCGCCTGGTGGGTGAGCTCTCCATGCGGCTGCTCGACCGCGGCGAGGACCTCACGAACGCCGGGGCCGACGAGATCGACGCGCTGGTGGCCGGCTCCTGCGGGGGTACGCAGGTGGCCAGCGCAGACGTGACACGCTCGAGGGTGCTGGACCCGGCCGAGTGCGAGGCGCTGGTGCGCCACGCCCGCGCGCACCTGAGCGGTCTCTCGCGCGACTCGGTCGACGGGCTGCCGCAGTATCAGGTCGACCTGCGCCCGGAGGGCCTCGACGCACTGCTGGGCGGGGGTGCGACGCACCGGCTGAGCGCGGCAGCGCCAGGTCACCTCGCGCCGTCAGGAGTCTTCGTCCGGCACTTCTCGGACGCGACGAGGCCGTTCATCCCCTTCCACCACGACGACTGCCACTGGACCGTCAACGTCCCGCTGGAGGACAGCATCGCGAGCGCGGGAGGCGACCTCGTCATGCTGCTCGACGGGGCGCTGCAGGTCGCCGAGCGGCGCCGCGGCTGGGCGATCAGCCACCCCGGCACGGTCGTCCACGGTGTGCGGCGCGTGACCAGTGGCGACCGCTGGTCCCTCATCGCGTTCTACGACGACACCGCGACACCCGCACGCACACCTCACCCCACGCCGCCCGGCACCTGACACCGACCCAGGAGCGCTCATGCCACTTCGCGACCTCACCGACGCCCAGCAGGAGGCCTTCCGCTCCCGCCTCGCCCTGGCCGGGATCGACCCCGCTGACGTGCCATCCCTCGTCGGCCCGGACACGCACCCCGGGCAGCTCGTCGCGTCGCCGGACCCGGCGGAGTCGACGATCGCGCCCCACATGATGGTGGTGCCCGACGTCGAGTCGCTCAAGGCCCTGGCGGGGATGCCCGACAGCCACTACGAGAGCGGGCTCATGGAGGAGCACCACCGGATCCCCGACGAGTGGCCGCGCGAGCGCAACGACGTCACGGCGGAGACGGCCAGTGCGCAGGACCTCGAGCAGATCCACCATGCCCACCTCGTGTGGCTCTACGGCAACTCGAGCCGGGTCGAGAGCTACCGCGAGGCCATCAACGCCGTGGAGTACCCCCGCAGCATCCCGGTCTTCGCCGCCGAGGAGCTCGTGATCACGGCGGCCAACAGTCCCTACCTCATCACTGCCGAGAGCGGCCACGTCTACGGCCTGGTGTTGATCTACGCGGGCGGGTCGATCAACTTCCAGGGGAACGTCGACTTCAGCTGCCAGAAGATGGTGAAGTCCGACGCGCCCGGGCCGCCGACGGGGGGCCGGTCGTCGTGAGCGACAGCACGATCACGAACATCGGGCCAGACGGCACCGACAACACCGATGCCGCGCCGCCGCCCGCCCCCGCGACCATCGACCAGGCGGCCCAGGGGCGGCCGGGGGTCGAGGGGAAGAAGAGCTGCTCGGTGAACGCCGGCCCCGGCGACCCGGGCGTCCACGGGCACGACGGCCTGAAGGGCAAGGACGGCGGCACCCCGGGAGACGGCAACCAGATCAAGATCGACCTCGACGTGATGGAGGGCCACTACGTGCTCACCGTCAAGGGCGGCAAAGCCGGAGGCGGCGGCCCCGGGGGCGTGGGCGGCACCGGCCAGGCCGGCGGCGCCGGCGGCACCGGCACGTCGCACTGCTCACCGGGGCCAACGGGTCCCGGTGGCCCCGGTGGGATCGGCGGCCCCGGTGGAGACGGACCGAACGGCGGCAACGCGGGGGACATCTACATCACCTTCGCGAGCGGCACCCCGACCTTCGCGGCCACCATCGAGGCCGGCGGCGCTGGCTCGGGCGGCGGTCCCGGCCCGGGAGGGGCCGGCGGCGCGGGCAACCCGCCCGGCGGCTCGCTCGGCGGGGGCAGCTACGGGAAGAAGGGGTCACCCGGCACGGGTGGGCAGTTCTTCCTCAACGGCAAGAAGCAGAAGAGCTCGAGCTGACGACATGACGAGGGTGACGAGGCGATGGCCGTGACGGCGACACTGACGTTCTGCGGGGCCGACGGGGTCACCGCCGTGACCCCGGAGCCCCCGACCCCCGGCACCGCAGGGCCTCCCCTCGGACCCGGCGGCAACGGCCCACCCGGGACGACCCACTTCGGCATCACCTGCGACCGCCCGGCCGGCCCGGGCCGGCCGGGGAACGACGGCGGCACCGCGCCCGCCGCGGCATCCGGCGGCAATGCGGGCAGCGCGCCGGGCGGCCGGTTCAGCTGCGCCGAGTTCGTGGGTAGCTCGCTCGACGTCTGGAACCACGGTGGTGACGGCGGCCACGGGGCGAGTGCCGGCCCGGGTGGCACCGGAAGCCAGGGGGGCAACGCCGGACACCAGCCCAAGGTGTGCAAGGGAGTGGTCGCCGGAGGCACCGGGGGCCGCGGCGGGATGGGCGGGCGTGCCGGCAGCGGCGGTGACGCCGGATCGGGGGGCAACCTCACCGTGCTGCTCGGGTCTGCCCTCCCCGCCAGCATCGTCTCGGTCGACAGCCACGCCGGGCGCGCCGGAGACCCGGGTGACCCCGGCGGCGCCGGCACCCCGGGAGGCGGCGGGCTCAACAGCGACGGCACGAAAGCCCCCGCCGGCGGCCAGCTCGGTCCCGGACCCGCAGGGACCGCGGGACAGGCGGGCTCCTCGGGCACCGTGGCGGTGCGCACCGACGCGTCCCTGGGCCCCAGCGGCCTGGTCATCACGATCCTGCCCATGCCGCACGGGTGACCCGGTGTTCCTGGGTAAGTGGGTCATGGGGCAGGGCGCGACCCACGTGCTGGCCGATGCCGCCTCCGGGACGCTGCTGGTCGCTGCACCGCCTGTCGATCGCAGCGACCGGTTCAATGCGGAGGGGACCGCCGAGGCCTTCACGCTCCGCAGTGGGTTGGACGGCCGCTACGTGGTGCGGGCCGGAGCCGGGTATGCCGCCACGGCAACCTCGTCGTCCGCCGCGAACTGGTTCACGCTGCGCGGCGCGAGCCCCAGCGCGGCAGCCGATGCCGGCTCGGACGGCGGCTCGGGGATACTCGTCGTCGACCTCGGGACCGACCCCATCCACCCCGGTGACACGGTGTGGAGCGTCTCTGGCGGAGGGGTCGTGCCGATCGGTGGCGACTCCCCGCCGGAGTCGGCCCGCTTCCAGCGCGTCGTCGTCACCGTGGGGGTGGCCGAGATCCTCGCCGGGGGCCTCGCGAACGAGCCCGACCTCGCGTGGGTAGACCTGCACGGCACCGACTTCGGCAGCGC
The DNA here is from genome assembly GCA_038330415.1 of Actinomycetales bacterium. GTDB lineage: Bacteria > Actinomycetota > Actinomycetes > Actinomycetales > Dermatophilaceae > Fodinibacter. Next base: position 43,808 of record JBBQNZ010000004.1, read on the forward strand.
CGGGGGCCTGGTCGACCTGAGCAAGTCCGACCTGTCGCATGCGAACCTGTCCTCGACCACGTTCGCCCGTGGCACGGGCTTCCAAAAGGCCGTCGCCACGGGCGTGGACCTGCGCTCCGCCACGGCGCCGCACGCGATCCTCGGCAACGCGGTCCTTCGGCAGGCCCACCTCGACGGTGCGAGGCTGCGCGAGGTCGACCTCTCCTACGCCGACCTCACCGGGGCCACGCTGGTCGGTGCCGACCTCAGCAACTCTTCCAACCTGGCGCACGCGGTCCTGGCCGGAGCGGTGATGACCGACGCGGTGCTCGTGGGGGCGGCCAACGTCTACGACACCAGCTTCGCCGGTGCCACCATGCGCGGGGTCGACTTCACCGGCTCCTCCGTGACGGGGCAGATGGACCTGCGCGGGGCCGACCTCACCGGCGCCACGCTCAACAACCCGGTCAGCGGCGTGGACGTCTACCCCGACAACCTGGTCATCGACGCGCGCACGACCTTCGCGGGGGCCCACCTGCAGCGCCTGGACCTCAGTGGCTACGACCTCGCCTACATCGACTTCTCGGCGGCCGACCTCACCGGGTGCCTGCTCGACCGCGTCGTCCTCGACGGCGCTAACCTCGGCCACGCCGTGCTCGACGGCGCGATGCTGCGCGGCGGGGTGGGGCTGCACGGGGCCAACCTCTCCAGCGCGAGCCTGCGCGGTGCCGACCTCACCGGCGCTCAGCTCGGCGCCGTCGGCGAGCTGTTCCGCGTCGGATCCGAGGACCCCGCGTACGCAGACCTCCTGCGCGCGCTCAAGGCATCGGATGCCGGCACGGTGTCAGCGACGTTCGCCAAGGCCCACCACCCCCTCGACGCACCCGTCGACGTGCGCGCGTCCACGTTCACCCCCGAGCGGGCCTGGACGGTGCGCGGCAGTGGGGTCGGGCAGTCGTTCTCGGTGCTCCTGGAGGTTCTGGGGCAGGCCTCGGCGCTGACCGTCTACCAGCCGAGCTCCCCGGCGGTGCTGACCAACGCGTTCATGGTCGACGTCGACCTCACCAGTGCGAACCTCTATGGCGTACGGGCCTCCGGCGCCCAGATCTACGCTGCGGAGAAGGAGTCGGTTCACCTCAACAAGGCGGTCGTCGAGGGGCTGCAGGCCAACAACGCCAACCTCGGGTTCGCCGACTTCAGCCAGGCCACCCTCACCGGGGTGAACTTCGACTACGCCGTGCTCACCGGGGCCAACTTCACCGGGGCCACGGTGGCGGTCGACCCCCGGGGTGGGCAGCCCTCGTTCAACGGAGCCAACCTCCAAGGGGCCGACTTCACCGAGGCCACGGTGCGTGACGCCATCCTCTCCAATGCCGCTGTGGCCGTTGCCAACCCGCTCGATTCCAACGCTTCGGCGGGGGTCTGGTTGTTCAGCATCCCCAAGGCCCAGAGCGCCGTCGTCACCCCCGAGCTCCAGGCTGCGTGTGACCCCTTCACCATCTCCGCGTCGCTGCTGCCCACGATGGGACTGACCGGGCCGGTGCCGCAGGGGGTCGCGACCGCCTTCGGCAAGGGCGGCGTCAGGCTGTCACCCACGGCCCTGCTCGCGGTGCTCACCGTCGACGTCTACTGGCGCGTCGACGACGGGGCTGACGGCTGGGTCGTCTTCCGCACCGTCGACGACGACTACCGCCCCTCCCTCGGGGTGGCGCCCGGCACCGCCTACACGGTGGCCGCGGCGTTCTTCCTGCCGCTCAGCCTCGTGGGCGACTGCGGCAACGGCGCCGTGGTAGCCACGGTGCGCACCGCCTTCGCTGCCGCCGGCCACGCGCTCGACGCCGGTGCGACGATGGCGACCTCGATGCGCCCCGACGCCTGGCAGGTCATCGACGGTCAGACCACCTACACCCTGTGGCTGTCGTTCTCGTCGTCGGTGCGGGGCGTCGACACGCGCATCACGGTCCGTCCGGCACTGGCCTCCGTCGTGTCGGTCTTCGGCGCCTCCTCCGTGCCGCTCAGCGCCGTGGCCGGGGTCAGCCCGGTGCCCACCGGCGGTTGGCGCATCTCCAATGACGCCGAGGACCCGTTCAGCACGGCTCGCGGCTACATCGAGTTCACGGTGCTCCCGACGCCCGCAGGCGGCCTCGACGTCTACGGCAGTCAGATCCGGATCGTCCGCTCGTCGTCGCCGGGCCACGAGGAGTTCGTCAACGTGCCGTGCGAGATGACGGTCCTGCCGAACAGCGTGCTCTCACCCAGCAGAACCACGATCTGCCCCAACGGCGCCTCGGTGGGGGCCAACACCGCGAGCGGTCTGCCCTACGCCCAGTGGTTCTGGGCTCGTTTCCTGTCCAGTCCCCCCTTCTGCGTGCCCGACCCCGACGGCAACTTCATCTGCCCGACCTGAACCCGAACGACCCCCGTCCCCGTCTGAGGAGCCCACCATGACCGCCACCGCACCGAGCACGTTGCACTTCGACCTCTCGGGCTTCTCGGCCGAGCACGAGTTCGCGCTGCTGTGTGGCGTGCCCGGCGGCATCGTGCTGCGCCGCTACGCCGACGAGCCGGCCAAGCTCGACGAGCACCGGTCGACCAACTCAGCCCTCGGGTTGATGGCCGAAGACCGGCTGGCCGCGATCACCCACTTCGTCGAGGAGGCGCCGCTTCTGGTGAAGGGCGTGGCGATGCACCGGGTCGTCTTCCCCTCACTCGACGACCACCCGCTGCCCGAGATCGCCTGCGCCTTCATGCACGTCGGCCACCACGACGTCGAGACCGCACTGCACCGGATGCCGGGATACCAGGAGCGTCGCCAGCACCACCTCTCCCTTTCCAGCTACGGCGTGGAAGCGGAGGCCACCCTGGCCGACTACGAGGCGGTTCACCGCGCCGCCGCGGCCGTGAAGCCGCCGCACGTGACCGCCCAGGCGATCGTGCTCCAGCACCCCGAGATCGGCACCGTGAACGGCATGGTCGCGCAGTACGTGCTCGACACCTACGTCAGCCGGGGCATCGCCTTCTCCGACCTGGTGCGCTACCTCCAGGTCAACGGTCCGGGCACGGCGAGCCAGTGGTACAACAAGTCGTGGGTGCGGTGGGCCCAGAACGACGACGGCACCGGTCCGCTCGTGCCGGCCGAGGCCAACACCGAGCTGGCCTACAAGGACGGCACCAAGGCCCCCGACTGGCCGACGCCACCCGGGTCGGACGTCCCGGGACTGCCCACCTACGACCTCACCGACGAGTACGAGCCGCCGGTGGGCACCGGCCGCGGCACTGGTGTCATCGGTGCCGCCGGTGGGGTGGTCTCCGAGGTGCTGCGGGCCACCAAGGACGACGCGGCCCTCAACGGGCTGCTCTGGAACGTGCAGCTCGGCACCACCGAGCGCGGCGCCGGATCCGCCACGGCATCCCCGCCCGGTCCCCGCGCACAGGCACACGGCGGGCGCCCCGCCCCCGCGGCCACGGCCGCCCAGCCGGGGGCCGCCTTCGCGACCACGGCCGCGCCCGCGACCGGCTTCGCCGTCAAGAACGTCACCTCGTCGTACGGGCTGGACATCTATGACACCCAGATGTCCTGGGACGGCGGGAAGAAGACCCTGTCCTTCCCGGTGAAGAACTGGCCGGCGCGCTACCTGGGCCTGTACGTCGCCTTCGTGCGGTCCGACGGCACCACGATTCCCCGGGACAAGATCTCCGCGGCCAACCCGAGCGACCCGCAGAAGCCGTTCACCTGGCAGGACCGGCTGCCCTTCGAGCTGGTCCGGTCGTTCGTCGAGCCCAGCGACACCAAGAGCTACCTCGGCTGGGCCTCCGCCGGCTCGGCGCTGTTCGGTGCGCCGACGCCGTTCCTGACCCAGCAGGTCGACCTGTCCTTCCTCTGGCCCGACGAGGCGACGCACGCGCGGGTCCTGCTCGGGGGGCTCGGTTGCGCCAACGGGTTCTCGGACTGGGACAGCGACGTCGACATCATCGGGGTGCTGGGCACCGGCATCGTCTGCTATGGCGTCGGGGTGCTGGCCATGCTGGCGCAGGTCTACATCGTGAACCCCTTCATCGCCATGCTGCAGGAGGAGTGGGGGGACGTCGGGTTCTTCGCGGTGTGCGGGGTGATCGGCGCCACCGGCATCGTCACCGGGGCGGGCACCTTCGACTCGAGCTTCGGCAAGATGGTGCTGTCCAAGCTCGCCGGCATCGCCTCCGGCGTCATCTTCGGCCAGGTGATGAAGCGCCTGATCATCGCCGGTGCCCAGAAGTTCGCCGTGCGGATGGCCGAGGCCACCGCCGAGCTGGTGGCCGAGATGACCGCCGAGCAGGCCCTCGAGCAGGTGCCCGTGGCGGGCTGGGCGCTCAAGGTCGTCAGCATCGCCGCGTCGCTGGCAGCGCTCGCGGCCACGACCATCGAGTGCGTCCTGTCGCCGGCGACCTACGAGCTCGACGTGCTGCGCACGATGGACCTCACGGTGACCGTGCAGCCAGATCCGAAGCACGGCACCAAGGGCCAGGCTCCGGTGTGGCCCCTCGTGGCCGACCACTACCTCGTGCGGGTGACCTATCCGGAGGCGCCGGGACAGGCGGGGGGCACCACCTACTCGCTCACCGGCCCGATGCCGGCCGCCCACGACGGCGAGATCACGGTGACCTTCGACCACATCCCCGCCGGCGGCAAGGTGGAGGTCACTGCAGGCATCTACTCCGACAACGACTGGCTCTGTGGCCGGTGGTCCAGTGGCTGGCTGAGCGCCGTGCCGGTCGCCGACGACGCGATCGCGGTCTCGGGTGCCATCACCGAGCTGCTCGTGCCGCTCACGTCGACCACCACCTACAGCCAGAAGCAGACCCTCGGCTTCGCCGGCGGCGCCCACGTCTGGAAGGTCACGCGGTTCAGCCTGCCCAGCACCCTCACCCCCGCCCTGGATGCCGGGGGCTCTGCGCCCGCGGACCTGCGCGCCGCCTTCGCGGCGCAGGGCAACGCCCTCCCGGCCACGGCGACGACCTCCGTGGTCACCGCCATGAAGGCGTGGACGATCACGGATGCCGCGTCGGGCGCGGACTTCGCGGTGACGGCCGTGGAGCTGTCCGACGCACCGGCCTTCACCCTCGCAGGCGCTCTGGGCGCGGTGCTCGACGCCGGCGGTGCGACCCCGACCTCGATCGCCCAGCCCTTCACCGAGGCCAGCCATCCGCTCCCCGCCGGCACTTTGATCACCGTCGTCACGGCGGGCACGGCGTGGAGCATCGCGGAGCCCGGGTGCCCACCACTGGCCACGATCGCCCGGGGCGGCACGGGCCTCGCCGTGAGCATGACGTCGTTCGAGCTGCGGGTGACCGACACCCGCAACGCGGCCCCACCACTGCCGGAGCAGTACCCCCTCCCCAAGGGGCCCACCGGGCACCAGGTCGGCGCCCTGCAGAACATCGTCCACAACAACACGGCGTACCAGCTGGGCTACGCGTGGATGGCGAGCGGCCTGAACCTGCCGCTCGACGGCGGGAGCCAGCCGCAGAACGTCCCGATGTACGCGATGCAGAGCATCTCGACCCTCGCGAACCCCGACGACCTGGTCGTCGCGCCCGGCCGCGGCTTCAGCCTCCCCACCTTCATCGGCTACGACCAGTTCGGCCTCACCGAGCTGTTCCCGCTGCCCGCGACGATGGCCGGTGAGCTGGTCGACGGGCCGGTCCCCGCCGACGTCGCCCACGAGTTCTCGGGCTTCGGGCGTCCGTTGCCCGACGGCAGCCAGGTCACGGTCGTGACGGCAGGATCGCGGTGGACGATCGGCCCGCTCGGCCAGGCCCCGCTCTACGAGGTCACTCTGGTGACCAGCCAGGACAGCGGTGGGGCGGCGTCGCCGCAGACGAGCCACCTCGCCGTCTACGCCTACCCCGTGCCGGGGCTGGACAACTTCTACCTCGACCCGCGCTCGCACACCGCCGACGACCCGGTCTTCTACCTGCGCGGGGTCGACCTGTCCGTGGCGCCCGGGAAGTACACCTTCGACTACGGCACCGACACGGCCTGGGGTCGGTTCGTCAACGCCGGCTCGCTCCAGGGGCTCGCGGTGCACCCGTGGGGCTACGTCGTCGCCGTCGACTTCGTCAACCACAAGCTCTACGCCCTCAAGTTGCCCGGCGCGGCCGTGCCGAGCGGGGAGGCACCGTTTGCCATGCCGCTGGCCGGCGAGGGGGTCCGCGAGGGCCTGATGCAGAACCCCCAGGCGCTGACGATCACCAGCGACGGCAGGATCCTGGTGCTCGAGGAGGGTAACCGCCGCATCCAGGCCTTCGACGTCAAGGGCAACCCCGTGGCGAGCTTCTCGGTGGGGCAGCCGCACTTCCTCATCGGCAGCCAGTTCGTGGCCGCCCTCGACGCGTTCGAGGCTCCCGTGGCCCTGGTGCAGGCGTTCCAGGCCGGCACGACGCCGTCGACGGCAGCCAAGGTCTCCGTCAGCGACCCCGCCCCGGTCGTCGCCGACCTCGACCTCGGGGTGGTCGACGCGACCCTGGTCGCCGCCCTCGCCGCCGCGGGGTTCGGGCCTCGTGGGCTGGAACCCGACGCCTACGACGTCCGGGTCACCACCGCGGGGCACCTCTGGCTGGTCACCGACACGACCACCGGCTTCGTGCTCGACGCCCGTCTCGAGAGCGACGCCTACGGCGTGCCGTACCTCGACCTCTACACGGCACCAACCCTGGTCGTCACGGTCCAGGCGCCCGGTCAGGAGTGGGCGCTGCAGGACACCAGCAACGCCACCCGCCACCACGTCTCGAAGCCGCCGACCGGTGACCTCGTCGTGCAACAGGTGGTGTCCTACATGCCACTGCGCGAGGCCGCCACCACGGGTGTGACGTACCTCGACGTCGCCACCGAGTCCAAGGGCTATGTCTACGTGCTGCTCGTGCAGCAGACCACGGGTGCGCCCACGTTCTTCCTCGACATCTACAACCCCGACGGCAGCATCCTGCTCGACGAGCCCCAGTCGGGCGTCAACGCCGAACGGCTCACGGTCGACCAGTGGCGCTCGATGTTCACGCTCGGGTTCGACGTGGTCCTCGGCGCGGACGGGCGCACCGAGCCCGGCATCAGCGAGTGGATGCCGTCCACCCCCGTCCCGGCCGGGGGGCCGAGCTAGGCCGGCGTCGTCGGCAGCGAGGGTGCGCGCGACCCGCACGGGTAGGGTCGCCGCATGCCCGAGGACGTCCTGACCTACGCCGCCCTGGTCGACGTGCCCGACCTGCCCGACGACCTCGCGGCATCGTCCGGGCGGCTGCAGGTGGCCCTCGTCCGGGCGGCCGAGGCACTGCCGAGCGTCGCGCGCTGCCACGTCATCCGGGTGGGCCACGGGGGCGCGCACGCCCACTGGTGGTGCATGGCCCGGCACGCGCGGCTGCCCGAGCTGCGTGGCTCGTTCATGGTGGTGTGGGACGCCTTCCTCCCGCCGATCCCCGTCGAGGTGCGTGACGACAACGCCGCCTTCGTCGTCGACCGGCTCGTGGCCGACGTCGGCGGGACGGCACGTCGTGGCTGACCGTCCGCGCCGCTCCGAGTCCGAGCGCGAACGCCTGCGGCGGATCTCGATCCTCAACGCCCGCCTGCCCAAGAAGCGCACCATCGGCCAGGGCGTGCTGCGCAACCCGGCGGGCGAGGTGCTGCTCTGCGAGCTCAGCTACAAGAAGGAGTGGGACCTGCCCGGCGGCGTCGTCGACCCGGGGGAGTCGCCGGCCACCTGCGTCGAGCGCGAGGTCGAGGAGGAGCTCGGCATCCACGTCACCGCCGGCCGCCTGCTCGCCGTCAACTGGCTGCCGCCGTGGCGCGGCTGGGACGACGCGCTGCTCTACCTGTTCGACCTCGGCGTCCACGACACCGGTGAGCTCGACCCGGCGCTGTTCCTCCGCCGCGAGATCGCCGGTGCCCACTGGCGCACGGTGGCGGATGCCGCGGCGCACGTCGCGCCCTACACCGCGCGCATGCTCGAGGTCGCCCACGACGCCGAGCACACGGCATACCTGGAGAACAGCGAGCCGCCCGAGGGCTGAGCGCCGCTTTCCCCGGGCGGCGGGGAGGACCCGTGCGCGCCGGTAGACTCTCGGCCTCGTGGCCCTTCAAATCGGAATCGTCGGACTGCCCAACGTCGGCAAGTCCACGATGTTCAACGCTCTGACCAAGAACAACGTCCTCGCGGCGAACTACCCGTTCGCGACGATCGACCCCAACGTGGGCGTCGTCCCGCTGCCCGACGAGCGGCTCACGCGGCTGGCCGAGATCTTCAGCAGCGAGAAGATCCTCCCGGCCACGGTCGACTTCGTCGACATCGCCGGCATCGTGCGTGGTGCCTCGGTGGGCGAGGGGCTGGGCAACAAGTTCCTCGCCACCATCCGTGAGGCCGATGCCATCTGCCAGGTCGTGCGGGCCTTCGAGGACGGTGACGTCGTGCACGTCGACGGCAAGGTCTCGCCGAGCTCGGACATCGAGACGATCCACACCGAGCTGATCCTCGCCGACCTGCAGACCCTCGAGAAGGCGGTCACGCGCCTCGAGAAGGAGTCGCGGATCAAGAAGGAGTCCAGGCCCGCGTACGAGAACGCCCTCGCCGCCCAGAAGGTGCTCGAGGAGGGCACGACCCTGTATGCCGGTGGGTCGGCCGCCGGTGTCGACCTCGCCCTGGCCTCGGGGCTGGGCCTGCTCACCACGAAGCCGTTCATCTACGTGTTCAACCTCGACGAGGAGCAGCTCGCCGACGCCGACCTGCACGCCCGGCTCGGGGCGCTCGTCGCGCCGGCCGACGCGGTGTTCCTCAATGCCAAGCTCGAGATGGACCTCATGGAGATGTCCGAGGAGGACGCCCTCGAGATGCTCCAGTCGTTCGGCGCCGAGGAGTCGGGGCTGGACCAGCTGGCGCGGGTCGGCTTCCACACCCTCGGCCTGCAGACCTACCTCACCGCCGGGCCCAAGGAGTCGCGGGCCTGGACCATCCACCAGGGCTGGACCGCCCCGCAGGCCGCGGGCGTCATCCACACCGACTTCCAGCGCGGCTTCATCAAGGCCGAGATCGTCTCGTTCACCGACCTGGATGCCGCCGGCTCGATGGCCGCGGCGCGTGCGGCCGGTCGGGTGCGCATGGAGGGCAAGGAGTACGTGATGCAGGACGGCGACGTGGTGGAGTTCCGCTTCAACGTCTGAAGCGGAGCGTTTGCGCAGGTCAGATTGGTTGCGACTTCTCCCAGCGGTAGAACTTCACTCCACCGTGCACCCGGTTCACCGCCTCCACGACGTCCGTCGACAACCAACCGACCCCTAGAAATGCCGCGTGGGCCGCCCGACCGCTGGTGGCCCATCTACGTCCTTCGTAGCATGCGTGCCGCTCGAGAAAGGAGGTCTGGCCGCCGACGGAGACTTTGACCTGAAGGAGATTGTTGAGGTCAACACGTGCCAATGATCTTCGTCGATCTGAAGGGAGTGCTCAGATAGTCGGGGGTCGGGTCGAGCAAGGGAGATGAAGGTGGGCGGACTTCCGCCGTACGTGTCGCTGCTCGACGTGTCGCCAGCCACGCTGTACGGCTTGATTGATGCGCAGGCGCATGCTGCTCTCGTCGCCACCTACGAGTTCGGGTGGCAGAAGGACCATGCCTTGCGCGAAGCAATCGATCGTGCGCTGGGCGATGCAGCCGTCGGAGCCCGAGCTCCCGACTCAAGCAAGCCCCGATGGCTCGACGGCCTGGTGATACGCGACTTGCGGGCCGCGTCGACGTCGCGTTGGGCCGGCCGCTTCCCCTTGGTGAGGCTGTTGGAGAGGCTCGAGCTCATCGATCTGGACGTCGACGACACCTACGTCCTCGCGATGGTGGGTGCCCTGGGTGCACAGAAGGCTGACCAGTTGCGGGCGGACCCTGACCTCATCAGGCGGGCACTCTGGAAGGTCTTCGACGTCGAGGGCGGCGGAGAGGTCAGTCTCACCAACGTCGATCGCTTCGGCGGCGACGAATGGCGAAAGACCTTCTTGGAGCTGACCGCGGACGGCACGCTCGACCGGGCGCGAGTCCTAGCCGCCTGCCTCGCAGCTCTCGGTCGAGACTTCGCCGCCTATCGCGCCAGCTGGTATTCGGCCACCTACCTTGCGCTCGAGCCCACAGCCGACCAGACCGCCGCGTTCCAGGCAGATCTTCGGCGACTGCTCGGTGCTGCCGTCCCGGCCACCGTGAGCTTCGCCCTCAAGCAACTCGGCCGTGTGGAGAGGGCCGGCCTGCTCGACATCGAGGCAACAGTCGAGGCTCTGCCGCCCGCCACGCTCGTCAAGGCCAGGGGGACGGCCATTGCTGCCCTCAACCTGGCACGTGTCGGACGCGTCGGTTTTCCGGATGCCGTCGCGGCAGTGGCCCGCGCAGCGCTGGGGCACCCGCATGCCGACGTCCAGCGGGCAGCTGCCAGGCTCCTCGCCGACGTCGGCGAAGGCGATGCGATCCTCGCTGCGGCCGAGGACCTCACCCCCAGCGTGCGTCAATATCTCGGACTACCCGCCGAGGTACGACACGAGCACCAAACCTTCCACGTCCAGAGCCTGGCGCCCGTCCCGCCGCAGGTCTCAGCGTCCGACCTGGCTGAGCGCGCCGCAGCACTGCTTGAAGATGCGTCCGACGTCGGGGAACTTGAGGCGGTGCTCGGCTTCCTCGCCACACGCAGCGCCGACGACGTCCTCGCTCCACTGAAGAAGCAGGCCAAGATGGTCGTCGCCCGCGGTCCTCGCACAGACATCGGGGACGCGTGGTTACCGGGACAGGTCGCTCGACTCCTCCTCGATGTGCTTGGCGATCCTGCACCGCCTGCAGACCCCGCCCACCCGGCCCAGCGCTTCGTTGCGCGACGGATCTCCGAGGTCCGCAGCCCAACCGGCCCGCTGCTGGCCACCCCCGACCTCCCCGGTGGATGGGTCAGCCCCTCGGCCTTCGTCGAACGCTCGACGCAGAACCCCAGCCCGCGCCACCACGACCTGATCGCAGCGCTGCTCCGCCTGCACCGCGACGGACGCGACGAGGCCGCCGGCGCCGCGCGCGGTCTGCCCGCCGCGGCGCGGTTCGCGCTGGACGGCGTCGAACCGACTCGACGACTCCTGCGCAGCGGGCGCGAGGGACCCGCGGCTTGGTGGATCGCAGCGGAACGGTCCCGGGCTCCTTACGCAGCCACCGATGCGCCGCAGCTGAGCGGGGATATCAAGACCCACACCTGGCACGAGAACGGACGCGACCGTCGATCCTGGTATGCCAGGTTCGCCGTCACCACCACGCACACCAACCGGGCCACCGACGACCAGCCGACCGAGCTGAAGGCCCAGATCTCGGATCAGTGGGGTGGTGGGTACACCAGCAGGTTCCTTGGCGACTGGATTCCTACCCTGGCTGCCATCTGGCCCCAGGACGCCGAGCACTTTCTCTCGCTCACCTGCCTGCCCGTCCTGGAGTCCCCGAGCTGGACGGAGACCGCCCACGACGTGCCGCGTACCCTCGACGCGTTGGCACGACATCCCGGCCGCATGGGAACGCTTGCCGCCGCCACGCTCGCTGCCGGCATCTCGGCAACCCAGCGTGACCATCGGCTCCACGCGGTCGATGCCCTTCTCGACCTGGTCGTAACGGGCCGCGCACCGGTTCACGAGGTGGCCGCCGTGATGGCGCGTTACGCGCAGGCATGGCCGGCGACCCGGTGGGCCGAGTCGCTCGAGTCGGTGGCACAGGCGCCCGGCGGCGCTCTGGTGGCGGTGGGCCTCCTGACCCACCTTCTCCCGCAACTGCCCGCCGATCACCGCGGCCTCAACAGGCTGCTGGACCTACTTCGTGATGAGCTGCTCCGCCTCGGTCGCGCCGTCACCGACCCGGCGTTGGCCACCTGGCTCGGTGCATTCTCCGGCAGCTCTTCGGCAGCCAAGACCGCACGGCTCTTGCTCGGATAGGTTCTCATCATGGCAGCGACCACTGATGAGCAGACGTACAACTACGTCCGCCCATCGGAGCTGTCCTTCGGCGACGACGGTGCCGACCTGATGCTCGCCACCAGTGGAGGCCGCACTGCGGCCGGTCCAGCCGCACACCCGGTCTTCTTCGACGGTTTCCTCGGCCACCCCGAGCAAGGCGCGACCGCGCTGCTCGCTGTCGCCAAGGTCGCCCGCACCCGCTTCTACAGGCCGCCCGGCGTGGTCGCCGCGATCTTGCGTGCCGCCGACCCTGTCGTCACGAGCAACGGGGACAGACTGCGCTTCGAGAGCTTCTCTGCCTGCTGCGGCGTGTACGCCCGCTATGACGCGCTACCCGGAAGCCTCGACGGGAAGGTGCTCAACACCGGCACCACCAACGTCGACTTCAACCCACCCATGCGCGATGCCCTCGCGCGCGTCGGCGGCCTGGAGCCACTCCACCTCCAGGTCGGCGAGGACGTCCGCGTCCGGACCCTCGACACCGATGTGACCGAGAAGAAGGTCCCGCTGCCCGAGCGATGGCTCAAAGGCTTCGCCGAAGTACAGCTGGCCTCAGCCACCGTGACCCCAGTGTTCGAGGTCGCAGCCTCGGAAGCCCGGCGATTCATCCGCGGCCTCCCGAGCTCTGGCAGCCGAAAGCCGGTTTGGGTCGTCCCCACAGGGCGCGGCCTGCGGATCACCACCCGACCGACACCCGATGGCGTGTCCCTCTCCGGCCTTGATCGCCTCAAGCCGCTCGAGCCGCTACTCCGGTTCGCCCGATCGCTTCGCGCGTACACCGCCCCGCACGACACGCAGGGCGCGACCGGAGTCTGGGAGCTCGAGCTCGACGACGCGCGCCTCGTCCTCGCACTCAGCCCTGAATCCAGCCGGGGTTTCTCTGGAGAAGGGGGAGTTCTCTGGGACCTTGCCGATGAGCAATCCGCCGACGACTCGGACCTCATCTCCGCAATGCTGGCCTTCGAGCCACGAATCGACATCCCCCGACTCGCCGCCGACTCCGGCTTGGCGGAGGGGCGAGTCACGCGCGCCCTAGGTCGGCTCGGCGCGGCCGGCCGAGTCGGATACGACGCCGCAGAACATGCGTACTTCCACCGCGAACTGCCCTACGACGCCGAACGTCTGGCAACCATGCACCCCCGCCTTCGCGACGCGACCGCGCTCGTCACAGCGGGCGCAGTCAGGCTCGACGGAGAGACCGCCTACGTTCGCAGCGGCGAAACCGAACACGTCGTACGCCGAACCGATGACGGCGACCGATGCACCTGCCCGTGGTACGCCAAGCACAAGGGCGCTCGCGGCCCCTGCAAGCACGTGCTCGCAGCGGACCTGATCAGGCGTGGTTGATGACGGACTTCGATGCCGCGCTGGCGGTGCTCGAGGGCGGCACTCGCGAAGAAGTCAGAGCACTCCTCGTCGGCCTGACGCCCCAGGAGCGGAAAGCCCTCGGCCCCAAGTTCAGACGCTGGCTGACCCACGGTTCCACAGTCCGAGTCCCTCGCCACCGCGAGTCCCTCGCCGTCATCGCCACGGCTGACGGCGTCCGTCAGGCGCGCCTCTTCGCCACCCATGGTTGGGGCCTGACAGAAGACTTCGTCGAAGACGCTGTCGCGATCCTCGGACTCCGATCTCCCGCTTGGCTCCCGGATTTCGTCGAAGCGATCCTCGTCGAGGAAACTAGATGGAACTGGCGCGTCGCTCGCGGCATCGTCCGCGGAGGCTTCGCGCCCGAGCCGAACCATCCCGAGTACTTCCGGGGAACAGTGCGCGGGGTTCCCGACTACCACGGCCGCAACCGCCGACCGCTGGTTGAACAAGTCGAGCGCGACCCAGGCCTCATCGGGGACCACCTCCTCACCATGCTCTCGACCGAAGGGGTCGGCAGGCTGCTGGCTTTCCACGACAGCGTCATGGAGCGCCGCCACGACTCCCTACCTGATCTCGCGGAGTTCCCGGCAGGAACCTGGCGCATCGCACTGGTCACTCTTGTGCGCGAACAGCGCCTCGACCGGGGCTGCCTCCTGGACACCGTCCTTGCCGCTCCATTACGCGACTGGGCGGCCGCGGATCTCGGCTGGTACATCGGCATGCACGATGCCCTCGAACCGACAGTCGACGAGATCGCCCAACGCCAAGGCACGTACGCGCGGCTCCTCACCGTTGAACACGGACCGTCCGTCAAGACAGCACAGCGTGAACTCCTCCGCCTCATGCCTGACAAGCGATTCGAGCCGGACCCGATCCTCGCTGCCAGCAGCGCAACGCTCGGAAGATCCGACAAGGCAGCCGTCGCTGCTCACCTTCGATTTCTCGAGAAGCTCGCCAAGACCCACCCGAACGTGGCCATCACGGACACCGTGCGGGTCGCCACCGAGCACGCTCGGGCCGACGTACGCGCACAAGCGGCGAAGATCCTGGCGCGTCTCGGCGCTGCGGAGGCCCCGGCGGATGAGGCCGCTCCGTTCGTTCGAGCCGAGCCTGAGGCACGGACCCCGGCCGTGGCGGTTCAGCCAGTCCGATCGGAAGACGAACTCGCCGAAGTGCTCCTCGGACTCTTCGAAGAGGTCGACCCCGTCGAGACGGAACGGGCGATCGACGGGCTGCTCCGCCTTGCGGACAAGCGCCCGTCGACGGCGGATCTGCTGCACGCTCGTGCAGCGGCCGCGGAGTATTACCAAGACGATCCAAGGATCGCAGCCCGTGTCCTGACCCTTGCGTGGCTGACTCCCCGTCGACGTATCCGTGACGACGACTGGCCGATCCTGCTCGGCCACATGATCTTTCCCGCCGAGGCAGCCGCTCCCCAGACCTTCGTCGGAGCGATCGGGCGACGGCTCACTGGCATCGCGCACGCCGTCCGGGAGGGGCCTCACACATCTCTCGCGCTGCCGACCAGAGCCGACTTCACGCTCGATGCCAAGGAGCTGAATCGACGTTTGTCTGAGGCCAGTCGCTCTCGCCCGATCCTCGAGCTCGAGCTCGTGATCGCCCTTCTGCGGGTTCCGCCTGTCGAGCGATCAATGGTCGATATTCCGCGCTCCATGAGGAAGTCATCTGCGGTCATCGCGGCACGGGAAGGAAGGCGGCCGAAGTGGCTCCGTCGGGTCGCCCAGAACCGACGAATGAACTGGGAACCCGAACGGCGGATCCCTGTCTTCTGTGACGAACAAGGCAGCGAAGGGCACGCCGCTGCGGGGATTCTCGCCAGGTCGCAACCCGAAGCAACCTTGGGGCCGGAGGGCAACTACGGCGAGTACGAGTCGCACTTCGAACAGACATTGGGACTGGGGGCGGCTCTCTTGCCGCACGACCACGATGTGCTGGCCTCCCACGCCCACCCGTACCTCCACCGCGATCTACGCAAGGATCGCGCCTGCACGGTGCACGTCATTGACGCGATCGCACGGGCCACGACCGGCAACGGTCCTCCGGCATCCTCAGCGCTCGTGCTCGCGCTCGCGGCCAAGGACGCGCGCGGTCGGACGGCGGCGCAGGATGCGGTTCTCGATCTCGCTCGCTACGGCGTGCTCGATGGTGAGGAACTCGGCCGTCAGGCCGCCCTGTTGCTCACCGACGACATTGTGGTCGGGCAGCGAGTCAGCGGCGGGCTGACTGAGTGCGCCCGTGCAAGCGACGCTGCCGTTCTGCCCATTCTCGACGCCCTGCAGGAGGTCGCGCGGGTCCTGCCCGGCCGCCGCGATGCTGGCGCCTTCCTGGAGTTGGCCGCCGACCTCGCCGAACGGACCGGCCGCACGATCGACCTACCGACTGAGTTCCGTGCACTGGCGTCCGAGAAGTCGTCGTCGATGGTCGCCAAGGCAGCCCGACGGCTGCTCAAGGTCTGATGGTTACCGCGGGTCCAGCGGCGGTCCGCAGACAGACCGCAAGAAGTCCGGCGGGGACCCCGGGGGAGTGCCCTGGGGCTAAGGGCACCTCTACCAGCCCAGCGAGAGCCTCCACGAGTGGGCCGCCGTCGGCCAGGCACCCGGCTGGTCGACCCCGCAGCTGGCGGCACTTGCCGAGCAGCTCGACGCGACGAACCCGGAGAAGTAGGCCGGCCACGCCGAAGGCGGCCGTGGCCGAAGCCACGACCGCCTCCGAGCGGGTCAGCGTCCCGTGCCGGTCAGGGTGACCGTCGTCGGGCCGCCGGCCGCGGTGCTGGTGACCGTGAGGCTGCGGGTCACCGCCCCAACCGCAGTGGGCCGCAGGCTCACTGACAGGCTGCAGGACCTGCCGGCTGCGAGCGTCACCGGCGCCACCGGGCAGGTGCCATGGTTGCCGTGTCGGCCGCCGTGGTCGACCGGCGGAGCCGGAGGGTGGTGACCACATGGCCACCACCCTCCGGCCCGGTCAGCCGGCTTACCGGCCGGCCACCTGGTTCGAACGGGCCGAGGCGGCGCCCGTTCCGACCGCGTTGATGGCGGTGACGGTGAACCGGTAGTTGCCGGCCACGGGCAGCGTCATCGTGAGCGCCCTCGCGGTGCTCGGCTGCACTGCCGAGGTCGTCGTGCCGAGCACGACACCGCCAGGACCCGTCCGCAGCGCCGACACCTGGTAGCCGGTGATCGCCGACCCCCCGGTGGCCGCCGGCGGCGTCCACCGAGCCGTCGCGGTGACCGCCCCACCCGCTGCCCCGGCCGCGGCCCTCCCGATGACCGGGGCGCCGGGGACGGTGGCCGGAGTGACCGTGTTGGACGGCGCGGACAGCGCCCCGAGACCGGCCGCTGTGACGGCGCGGACCCGGAAGTTGTACGCCGTGCCGTTGGTCAGCCCGGCGAGCGTCGCGCTGGTCGCGGTGCCGGTGAGGATGTCGGTCCGGACCAGGGCGGTGCCGTTACGGACCTGGACGCGATAGCCCGTGATGGGCGAACCGCCAGTATCCGCGGGGGCCGTCCACGTCAGACTCGCCAGGGCGTTACCGGCCGTGGCGACCGGGGTCCCGGGCGCGGCGGCCACGGTGACCGGGGTGACCGGGGTGACCGTGTTCGACGGGACGGACAGCACGCCGAGACCGAAGGACGTGATCGCTCGGACGCGGAAGTTGTACGCCGTCCCGTTCGTGAGGCCGGTGACCACCGCGGTGGTGGGTGTGGCCGGCACGTCGACCGTCTGCACGACCGTGGTCCCGGTCCGGACCTGGATCCGGAACTCGGTGATCGGAACGCCACCGGTGTCCGCGGGAGCGGTCCAGGCCACAGTCGCCTCGGCGTTGCCCGCCGTCGCGGTGACAGCAGTCGGGGCCGCCGCCTGCGTCGGAGCGGTCGAGACATCCCCGTCGGCGAACCGCAGGATCTCCACGTTTCGCACCGTGTCGATGCCGTCGGTGCCGACGTTGTCAGTGACCGTGAACACCTGCTCGCCACCGACACTGGCGACGGTCCTGGTGTAGCTCGCCTGAGGGCCGGAGAACAGGGCCACGTCGGTATCGGAGGTCGTGGAGGTGAGGATCTCCCGGACGGCGACGATGTTGCCCGGGTCCAGCAGACCGGCGAAGACCGCCTGCTGCAAGGTCATCCCGGCCGTGCCGGCGCCGAAGTTGCCGCTCTTGGCCACACCGGTCATCAGCTCGGTGGAGCCGATCTCGGTGGCCGGGTCGGTCCGGTTGGTGCGCACGCTGAGCCGCACGTTCAGGTACCGGTCACCGTCGATGATGTCGTCGGCGCCGCGACCCTCGATGAGGTCGCTGCCGCCGCCACCGAGCAGGATGTTGCCCGCGCCCCAGACGTTGCCCTCGAGGAGGCACTGGTGGGTGGACGTGTTGGCGATGAGCTGTGCTGCCGGAACCGTGAGCATCCCCGGGGTGACGAGCTGGTTCAGCCCGCTGATCCGGGCGACACCCGCGGCGTCGAGCGCGTCGCACCCGACGAACCCGCCTCCGCCGACATCCGTCGGCACAAGGTCGTCACCACGCAGGGTGTCGTTGAGCGCGCCACCGGACAGGGCCTCGACCTCGTTGAACTTGTCCCTGACCCCGGGGAGGATCACGCCTCCGGCGACGAACACCTGGGCGAGGTCCGTGTCCTGGGGCTGGGGGTCGCCGACACCGATCTGCCAGTCGAACCCGGCTGCGCCGGCGATCTTCTCGACACCGGGGCCGCCGACGCCGATGTCGTCGCCGCCCTCCATGTCGTAGTCGTCGTCGCCACCCTGACCGATCAGGATGTCGTGGCCGGGGACGTTGTGGTCATCGAAGAAGAACGACGAGCTGTCACCGATGAGGAGGTCCGGCTGGTCGCCGCCCTCCGCCCAGTCGTCGCCGCTGTCACCGAAGATGGCGTCGATGCCCTGGCCGCCGATGGCGAAGTCGTCGCCGGCTCCCATGAAGTGCTCGTTGCTGTTGGCGCCGCCGTTGGTGAAGTCGTGGCCGTCGCCGGCCATGATGATGTCGAGACCGGGACCGGCGTCGATGGCGTCGTTGCCGGGACCGCCCTTGTGCACGTCGTCGCCGGCGAGGTCGGTGATGATGTCGTTGCCCTCACCGCCAAGTGCGATGTCGGCGCCGTCACCACCCTCGATGACGTCGTTGCCCTCGCCACCCCAGAAGGTGTCGTTGTCCGCGCCGCCCCAGATCCGGTCGTTCACCGTGCCGGCCTTGCCGTTGTAGACGGCCTGGGCGTTGATGCCGGAGGGCATCGCGGTGTTGGTCATCCGGTACCTGATGGTGCCGTCGGCCATCCGCAGCAGGTGCTCGTTCTCGTCGCACTCCGTCGCCGCGTCGTCCTGCACCGAGCCGGCACCGGTGATGAGCTTGCCGGAGCTACCCGTTGTCGTGCCGGGCCACGTGATGTGCTCGAGCTCGAACTTGCAGTCGGCGGTGGCGAACGGGTCGGCCTTGAGGGTGTGCGCGTTGGTGTTGCGCATGACCAGCTCGGCGAAGGAGTTGCCCTCGAGCTGGGCCCGCAGGTTCATGCCCAGGGGTGCGGGCCAGGTAGTAGAACCGGTCACCGTTCTGCAGGTCGGTGAGCTGGTTCTCGAACACGTAGTTGAAGGTGCTGCCCAACAGGCCGCCGAACAGGTTGGTGCGCTCGGCGAGGCCACCGACCCACAGGTCGATGTCGTCGACTCCGGTCGTGGTCTTGCCGCCGGAGTTCACCCAGGCGCCGGTCCCGAACATGAAGTCGGCCGCGTCCGCTGGCGGGTTGATGTTGTCGGCACTCTCGTCCGCCGGGGTGAGCGGGTCGTCGCTGAGCACGCCGTCCGGGCCGGGCAGGATCGTGCCGTTGACGATCCGGCCGGCCGCGGTGCGACGACCCGCACTGGTGGTCTGGCTGGTGACCAGGTCGTGGGTCCCGTAGGCCGCGACGAAGTTCACCAGCGACTCGGGGTGCTTGAGCTGCTGCCCGAAGTCGATCCAGTCGGTGTAGGGCTTGAGCTGCCCGTCGTTCGTCGCCGCGAAGATCTGGCGGCGCACGTCGTTCAGCGGCGGGACACCCTCACTGCGAGCTCGCGTCATGTTGATCGTGGAAAGGTCGAGCGGCAGACCCAGGAGGTTGTTGCGCAGCGTGTCGACGACGAACTCGTCGATCTCTTGGCCGGTCTGGTCGGACAGGCCCATGATGATCGAGCCGGCGGCGTCGGCCGAGCTGAGCGTGGCGCCCCCGTTCTTGTAGTAGGCCGCCGGGTTGAGGAAGCCGTCGAGCAGCGAGATGTCATTGCGGGAGCCGTCGCCGTTGATCCGCGGGATCGAGTCGGTCAGCATCGAGTGGCCGAACCGGTACACGGCGTGGGCGAACTCGGCGGTGATGGCCGGGTCGACATCGGTCTGGGTGAAGGCGAACGCCTCGAACGGGTTGATCGCGGGCTGCACCTTGCGGGCGAACTCCTCGAACACGAGGTGCTGGTACTCCATCTCGGTCACGAAGCGCGCGGCCTGGAAGAGGCGCTGGCCGTTCCAGCCGTCGGCACCCAGGGCCAGCTTCCACTCGGCCAGGCGGCCCGCAGCGCCGGTCGAGGAGTCGTTGGTGAGGGTGTTCTGGATGTCGTCGATGAGCCGGTCGTGCTCGTTGTGGAACACCTGGTGGATGGCCTGCAGCGCGATGTTCTCGTTGCACCGGCCGTCGCCGCAGATGACGTGCAGGTCGAGCAGCTCGTTGTCGTAGCTGCCTGTCGGCACCGGGGAGTCCAGCTTGTCGCCCGCGACGGCGTCGGCGTCAGCCGGCTTCGGCGTCGCGACGGACCCCGGGTCGGCGCTGTGCGCGATGTCGTTGAGGAACGCCGTGCCGATCCGCACCGCATCCGCGGGCACCGCGACCGGAGCGGCACGGTTGCCCTCGACGAAGCCGCCGCTCGCGGTCCGCATCTGGGGCAGGCCGTTGGGGCCGGGGATGAAGTTTCCGTAGGGGTCGGACTCGATGAGCGGGATGTCGGTGACGTCGGCGTCGACGAGCTGGATACCCAGCGACGTCCTCGCCTGCGCCTTGATCATCGCCCAGGTGGCCAGTCCATCGCCGTCCGGCGTGCTCAGGAACTTGCCGGTGGTGACGGGACGGCCCGCGGAGTTGTCGACGTACTCGCGCAGGAAGACCTGGTGCGATGAGTGGGAGCTGTAGGTCTGGCTCTGGTCGACGAACGGGGTGTCGGTGTTCGGTGCGTTCCGGAATCCGTCGGGCCCCTCCACGATGGTGCCGCGGGTCAGCACCATGAAGCGCTGGGTCGCCGGCACCTCGTCGCCGCTGCCGGGCAGGCCGTCCGGGCCGCGGGTCACCAGCGGGTCGTCGTCCTTGAGCGGCACGAAGACGGTGCCGTTGCCACCGTTGGTGATCTTGTCGAGGCCGTGGTCGAAGAACTGGCCGAAGATCGTGAACAGCGAGTTGAACGGCGGGGACAGCCCGACGTCCGTGGTCACGTTGGGGATGTCGAGGCTGGTGTGGGCCGGGACG